>JABIVC010000013.1 GCA_018667355.1 Gammaproteobacteria bacterium
GAACTTCTGACCTTTAGCTTCGGAAGCTAATGCTCTATCCAACTGAGCTACAGACGCAAATTTATGATGAATTTATTATTTCTTTTAGTATAATCTACACAAGAAAGAAAACATGGAAAAATCTCTAATATGGAACATAAAATAACAGACGCAGAATTTTATAAAACCTTCACAATAGTATCGGTAATAATAATAGGGTTAGCTATCTTTATAGCTATTTTAGCTAATATTTTTGCAGGTGATTTATCTGCCTCTAATAACGATCAAGCCCAAATAGATAACAATATACACCAAAGAATAGTGCCATCAGGCAAAACAAACTTGGCCAGTAATCCTACCATAAAACAGGATGTTATCGTTGCAAGTGTTTCAGAATCTAAAGCTTTTTCTGGGGAAGAGGTTTATAACAATGTTTGCATGTCATGTCATACAAGTGGTGCAGCAGGCGCCCCAGTTATTGGCAATAGTAATCAATGGTCAGATAGACTATCAAAAGGCAAAGATACGCTATATGCGAATGCTATTAATGGTATTGGTATAATGCCCGCTAAAGGTGGTGTAAGTAGTCTGAGTGATGATGAAATTAAGTTGGCTGTAGATTATATTTTATCTGAATCTAATTAATTATTTAATTTTTTTTCTAACTCTTCTATTTTGAGTCTGGTTTTCAGCAGTACTTCTTGTTGGATATCAAATTCCTCTCTTGTCACCAAATTTAATTTATGTAAATAATCTTCTATTAATATTTTGATACTAGATTTTATATCGTCTTTAATACCACTATCATTGGAAGGAATTAGTTTTTCTATTTTACCAACCAATTCTAAAATTGTCTTTGAATTCATATTTATTGCACCTTTTTGGACATATTATGCACTATATCAGTAATGGTCTGATTAATACTGATAACATCATATAGTATATCATTCAGATTATTCAATACATATATTCATTATTTTCCTGCATTAAATGGCTGTTGGCACACTTTATGCATATTAGTACTACGAAGCTTGACCTTTATCATTGGTAAACGTCGAACTGAAATATAAAACTTTAGACATTAATATAATATAAGGAGAAATAGGACAATGAAAAAGATATTAAGTAAATATGTATCCATATTTATGGCAACTTTGATATCTCTGCCTTTCGCTATTGCATCAGAACCAGCAGTATCCAAAGAAGAGTCATCAGTCAGTTATAATGTAGGATATATGTCAGATTATTGGTATAGGGGTGTTTATCAAAGCACATCAGCAGTTAGCTTTGGTGCTGACTATGAAAATGGCGGGATATATATTGGCACATGGTGGGCTGATGTAGATACAGGCTTAGAACATGATTACTATGCAGGTTATGGTTTTAATGCAATGGGTGCTGATTTATATGTTGGACTAACAGGTTATTATTACACTGATAACTTTGATTCTGACTATGAAGAAGTAAATATGGGAATTGCTATGGGACCCCTTGCAGTTGATCATTCTACCGGTACATATAAAACTGCCACAGATGACTCTTATCAATACACTTCTGTATCATTAGATTTAGATGTAATCGGTTTACCCCTAACTCTTACAGCTGGGGCATGGGGTGGTGACACACTCAAAGGTAATGTGTGGACAGTAGATTATAGTACTACATTAGCCGGAGCTGATATCGGTCTACAAGTGGGTAAGAATGATGACGATATTACAGGCGCAGCTAAATATAAAGACACTACATTTGCGGTGTTTACTTTAGGCTATAGTTTCTAGTAAATTTTTAAGTTATAATTATATTTTAGGGAGATGTTTATCAATGAAATTAGTAATAGCAGTAATCAAACCATTTAAGCTTGATGAAGTAAGAGAAGCGCTATCCGGTATAGGGGTGCAAGGCATTACGGCAACAGAGGTTAAAGGGTTTGGAAGGCAAAAGGGCCATACTGAACTTTATCGTGGCGCTGAATACGTAGTTGATTTTTTACCAAAAATTAAGCTTGAAATTGCTGTAGATGATGATCTTGTTGATAACACAATAAACACCATTCTGAAAACAGCAAGCACAGGTAAAATTGGAGATGGGAAAATCTTCGTTCTTGAACTTCAAGAAGCAATACGTGTAAGAACTGGCGAAAAAGGAAAAGAGGCTCTTTAGTTAATAAACTTTATTAATTAGGAGACCCTAATCATGGAAAATCAACTCATTGAGTTGGCATACGCACTAGATACTTTATATTTCTTAGTAATGGGCGCGTTTGTCATGTGGATGGCAGCCGGATTTACAATGCTTGAATCTGGACTTGTCAGAGCTAAAAATACTGTAGAGATCTTAACTAAAAATATTTCGTTATATTCGATCTCATGCATTATGTTTATGATTGTTGGATATAACTTGATGTACGCCGCTGGTGGATCAGGTATCGTACCCGACTTAGCATTATTTCTAGGCACTGATAACTCTACTACAGATGTTATTCAGAGTGGTGGAGATGTTTATTATTCAAGTATCGCTGATCACTTTTTTCAAGTAGTATTTGTTGCGACAGCCTGTTCTATTATTTCTGGAGCAGTAGCTGAGAGAATGAAGCTTTGGCCATTTTTATTATTCTGTGTCTTTATGACGAGTATAATATACCCTGTACAAGGTTACTGGAAATGGGGTGGAGGATTTTTGGATGAAGCAGGTTTTATGGATTTTGCAGGCTCAGGTGTTGTTCATCTATGTGGTGCAGCTGCAGCTTTAGCAGGCGTACTTGTTCTAGGTGCTAGATCAGGTAAATATAAAGATGGGAAACCTCAGGCGATGCCAGGTTCTAATTTACCTTTAGCAACTCTAGGTACTTTTATTTTATGGTTAGGTTGGTTTGGATTTAATGGTGGATCGGAATTAATTATTTCTAATGTAGTCGAAGCTAATGCAGTTTCAATGATATTTGTTAATACTAACTTAGCAGCAGCTGGTGGTGTTATGGGCGCATTAATTTTATCAAAATTAATGTTTGGAAAATCAGACCTAACAATGGCACTTAACGGAGCTATTGGGGGACTTGTTTCAATAACAGCTGAACCTCTGGCACCAACTCCTGGCTTGGCATTGATTATTGGAGCTATCGGTGGTTTATTGGTAGTGTTCTCAATAATTGCATTGGATAGAATGAAAATTGATGACCCTGTAGGCGCAATATCAGCCCATGGGACATGCGGAGTATGGGGATTACTAGCAGTTACTCTAACAGGTGGCACACTTAGTACTCAAATTTATGGTGCTCTTGTAATTTTTTTATGGACATTTATTGCTAGTTATATTGTTTGGTCAATAATAAATGCAATTTTTGGGTTGAGAGTATCTATGAAAGAAGAGGAAGAAGGAGTAGATATATCAGAATGTGGCTTAGAAGCTTATCCTGAGTTTAGTAAATCATTTAATGGAGGACCATCCGTTTATCCAAAAAAATAATTTTTAAACAATATCACAAAAAGGCATAATATATTATTATGCCTTTTTACATTTTATAAATGACCATAACCCTAATGGGTAAATTGGCATATTAAACTCATGCAGAGATATCTCTTTAAAACCATACTTTTCTAATTTCCTAATAGTTGGTTTTATTAATTTTTCACCATCAAGATATGGAGATCCACTTTGCTGTATCAATGTGCCACTATCTTTGAGAATTTTACATAAATTAATATAAAATTTTGTAGAATAAAGTTTTTCAGCTATCAAATTAGGATCAGTACAATCAACTATTACAACATCATATTTTAGAGAGGTATTATTTTTAATCCAGTCGTATCCATCTTCTATTGTTACATCTACTTTATTCTTGAGTTCTTTTTTTAATTTATAAAATGAAGGAAAAAATTTCTTACATACATCAACTACCAGGTTATCTATTTCTACTATTCGTATGCTCTTAATATTCTGTTCTTTAAATAATCCTCTAATTAAGCCATAATCACCGCCACCTATTATTAAGAGGTTTATATCTTTTAAATTTTTATCAATCAGTGAAATACACTTATTATGGTATTGATCATTATTTTTTTCAGTCAGCATAAAGCAGTCATCTAGTGTAAGTATGTTCCCATATTTTCTAGATGAGTATACTTTTATTTTCTGATATTTTGACACTGATTTATATAATAGCTTTTCGCATTCTATACCAAACTGTGTTCCTGATTCTTTGTTATATTCTTTTATTAACATAATTCTTTATATATAATAATATTGTCCTAGAGTTTTTCTAATTTAAGATTATACTCTCATAATATTATTTTTTAAAATAAAGGATTAAAGAAATGGCTCTTCAACACAAACATCTTCTAATAAGAGCAGAAGTTGCCAATTGCCCTATGAGAGATGATCTTGGATATGTCTTAGATTGGATGCAAAGTCTTATTAAAAAAATTGATATGAAACTTTTGCAAGGCCCTAATATCTCTTATATAGATCAGAAAGGAAATAGAGGGATTACATGTATGGCTTTAATTGAAACCAGCCATATTGTTTTACATATCTGGGACGAACAAAAACCAGGATTATTTCAGTTAGATGTATATAGTTGTAAATCTTTTGACCTTAACATAGTCATTAGTCACTTGCGTGACTCATTTGATGTTTCTAAACTCCAATACAAATTCTTAGATAGAAAGAAAGACCTTATCATGATTGATGAGAATTAACCGAATTATTTAGATTTTTTCAATTCCAGGTCATACCCTATCTTAGCGATGACATAATTGAGTAGTAAGCATGTTTTTTTATATAGTTCAGAACCTTTTCTATAGTCAGCTTCAGCAATAAAGTCAACTCTATTTGCATTGGATAGTTCCTGACATATTTTAACTTGGTCATTCAACTTCTTTTGATAAACTGCTATAGAGTGACCTCCTTCTTTTTTAATTAGGGCCATACTAGGAACATCGGTCAATCCATCTCCTATATAAATCATATTGTCAAATGGAATAGGCCTTTTTTCTTCAGACATATGAGTATTAATACTTTCCGATAAATTTTCTTTGCCTTTATTTATTCTAAATAAATATTGCGTCTTTGTTGTATCAGTAACAACAATCTTTGGGAACACAGCATGTTTACTTGTATTATAAAAATATTCAGATGCAAAAATCTTTTTTATATATTTCTTGATAGATATTCCTTCTAGAATTTCGATATGTCCTGCAGATATAATATAATGATGAATTTCAATATTATTTTTAGATAACTTTTTTATATATTTATTTATATTTCCAAACCACTCCGTAACTCCTTGATAATATTTGATATCTTTCCCCATTTTATAAAATTCATTTTTAGATATTTTTATATTTTTATCTTTTGCTTGATCCAATAAATGTCTCATGAAGATCATCATTGTTTCACCGCCAGTTTTATGTGACTCTTCATTAATTGAATCCCAGAATTTTTTAGGACTGATACCTAGCTTTGGAAGTAGCGTATACTCTTGCATAGTTTTTGGGGTAAGGGTTCCATCAAAGTCATATATTAGAGCAATTTTGTTCTGTTTCATTACATATCCTCTGGAGCATTTATATTGAATAAATTTAAGCCGTCTTTTAGAACTTTTTGAATCGCAATAATAAGTGATACCCTACTGTAATTAATTTCATCATCTATAATTTTTATATTTCCATAATAACTATGAAAGCTCTGAGATAATTTATAGAGGTAATTAGTAATCATTTGAGGCTGAAGAGTATTTATAGCCATTCTAAATGTATCCTCATAGCTGTTAAGCAGTCTTAGCAATGCTTGCTCCTTAGATTCTAGTAATTGTGCATTATCAAAATCTAATTTGTTTAAGTCAATTTTTGATTTTATTTTCTCAATCCTAGCATGAGCATATTGAATATAATAAACTGGATTATCTTTGTCCTTAGAAAGAGCTGTATTGATATCAAAATCTAGGTGTTGCTCAATCTTTTTATCTATATAGAAGAAGTTTATTGCATCTGAGCCTATTTCATCGATAAGAGACTTTAGCGTGATAAACTCACCAGACCTTGTTGACATGGATATTTTTTCTCCATCTCTATACAGGTTTGCAAATTGTATTAAATGAATAGATATTTTTGTTGTATCATAGCCTATTCCTTTTAGCGCATTAAGCAGTCTTGGAACATAACCATGATGATCAGAGCCCCATACATTAATTATCTGGTCATATTTTTTTAGCTTAATAGAATGATATGCAATATCAGTTGCAAAATATGTTAGGGCGCCATTAGCCCTGACGAGAACTCTATCTTTATCATCACCATATTTTGTAGATTTAAACCATATGGCACCATCTTTCAAATATGATAAATCTTTATCTTTTATTTTATCTAGAATATTATAAACAAAATTATTTTTAATAAGTTCACTCTCAAGAAACCAGTTAGAAAATACTACATCCAACTCATCAAGATCTATTTTTATATACTCATAAATTATGATATCAATAACAGAGTTACGTAATTCAAGATAGGAATCCAAATTAACCATAATATACTCTAAAAAAGAAGAGAAGCTGTCTTTTTTAGTTAAGTCATTCTTGAGAGGTATTAATTTATCTTCATATTTAATCTTGAGCTTGCTTGCTATTGTTGATATATATTTACCATTATATATGTCTACATCATTAAATGGTTTTTTTAGATTCATTAGACTTAGAACAACGCTTATCGAAAGTATATCTATTTGTTTCCCTATATTATTAACATAATATTCTGTATGTACATCATGACCTTGAGTTCTTAAAATACTACATAAGGTTTTACCATAAATTAATCCTCTTCCATGTCCTACATGTAATGGCCCTGTCGGGTTAGCAGAAACAAATTCTAAATGTATTTTTTTTGGATTCATTGACTTAAAACCATCAAAAATATTTTTACTTTTAATGATTTTTGTGACTATTGATGCTCTTGCAGAATTTTCAATAAAAAAATTAATAAATCCAGGCTTTTTAACCTCAATATTTTTTATTTGTTCATATTTTTTTTCTAATATTATAGCCTTTATTTGTTTAGCAATAGTCTCAGGATTCTTTCTTAAAAACTTACTAAGTTTCATTGCAATATTAGAGTAATAGTCTCCATGAGACTCACTAGTGGTTTTTTGCACTTCAACAAAATCAACTGATGATAAGGTCTTAGAAATAACTTCATCCTCAAGATCAATTTCTTGCAAACAACTCTCAATAATTTTTTTTATTTTTATATTCAAGCGGACTCTATAAAAGTTTAGTATAAGTCAATAGGATCTACATCTAGTGACCATCTAAAATTACTTTTTTTATATTTAAGTATATATTCTCTTATTTCTGATGATTTTTGTAGTAAAAATTTTCTATTATGTGAATTAATTAGTAATTGATAATAATATCTATTATTTTTCTTTAATATTGGCGCTGGTGCTGGCCCTAATATAGTTATTTTGTTTTTATAAATATTTTTGATTTTATTCAGGAAGATTAGTCCCTCACCTTTATTATTCGAAGAAACTCTAAATAATGATAAGTATGAGTGAGGTGGTAATGAGGACTCGCTTCGATCCTTCAGTAAATCATTAGCGAAACTATTGTAACCATTATCTAATAGTTTAGTCATTATCGGATGTTTTGGTTTGCGTGTCTGTATAACTATTTTTCCTTGAGATGAGTGTCTCCCGGATCTCCCTGCTACTTGTATTATCATTTGAGCAATTTTTTCTATACCTCTAAAATCAAGACTATATAGACCAGAGTCTATATCAATAATTCCTACAAGGGTCAAATTAGGAAAATCATGACCTTTTGCAAGCATCTGAGTGCCTATTAAAATATCGATTTCTGCATTTTTGGACTTATTTATGAAATCATTTAGTTGAGAAACATTTTTGATTGTATCGCTATCAATTCTCATTATTTTAGATTTGGGAAATAGCTCTTTAGCTTTTTTCTCTATTCTTTCTGTCCCAATGCCAACAGGTACAATTTCATTTGAAGATTTACATTCACAAATATTATTTAAATCTATTTTTTTTTGTAAGCCACAATGATGACACCATAATTTATTTTCAAATTCATGAAAAGTCATATGCACATCACATTTGTGACATTTGGATGTCCATCTGCAAACATTGCATAATAAAGTATGACTAAAACCTCTCCTTCCGACAAATAGTAATACCTGCTTTCCTTTATCTAACTCTTTTCTAATCTCTCTAATTAATATAGGAGAAAATCCATCTCTCGTAGTATCTTTAGTAGTGTCTACTACTGTTACTTTTGGTAATTTAGTATTATAAAATCTATTCTTAAGAATAACATGCGAATACTTGTCTACTTGGCAATTATAAAGACTCTCGAAAGATGGAGTAGCGCTACCCATTAGTATTGGAATATTAATATTTTTTGCTCTGACTAATGCAACATCCCTGGAATGATATCTAAACTTTTCTGACTGCTTTAGCGAACTATCATGTTCTTCATCGATGATAATTAATCCTAATTTTTCAAATGGTAAAAATACTGCTGAACGCGTACCAATTATAATATCAATATGTCCATTACGACAACTATCCCATACTTTTAACCTTGCATTATCAGTTAATGCAGAATGATATACAGAAATATTAAAGTCTAGATAGTCTTGAAACCTTAAAATTGTTTGAGGAGTTAAATTAATTTCAGGAACTATTATTAAAACTTGTCTACCCCTACTAACTATTTCTTTTGCTACACTAATATATAGCTCTGTCTTGCCGCTACCGGTAACACCTTCTATTAAAGTAGGGCTGAAGCAATGAATAGTTTCGATAATCTTTTGATATGCTAGTTCTTGCTCTTGGTTAAGACTAATAATTCTGGTCTTCTTTCTTATTTCGGCCATAAATTCTTTTTTGATAAAACCATTTTCTATCATGGGCTTCACTAATGATTTAGGACTTATTATTGATGACTTCAACCCTTGAGATGAATTAATCTCATCATATATTTTTTTTTGAGCGGGTTTATTTTTAAAATAATCTTTTATTGCTTTATTCGTCGTAACATAGATAAATTCTCTATTATCAGGAATTATTATGTTATTTCCCACTTTAACCTTAGCGGGGAGATAGCTAAATAAAACTTGACCCAATGGATATTGGTAATAATTTGATGCCCATATTCCCAGCTTTAATAATTCCCTGGTTATAACTGGTTTCTCATCAATAATTGCATCCAAATATTTCAGCTTATACTTTAGATTTTTTGATTTTGTATTTTTTGTAGTATCAATACATAAACCTATTAATTTTTTTTTCCCAAACGGAACTTTTATGCGAATACCAGGTTTGATATTTTGTTGTTCATCTGTAGTCAAATAACTGTAAGTCCCATATAAGGGTAAATTAAAGGCAACTTTGATTATATTTTTCATATCTTATTATACATTTAGGGTTGCCATCTTGAGATTTGTTTATCCACAGATTTTGTGAATAACTCTGTGGATAAATCGCAATATTATTACGTATATTATTTCATCGTTATCTTTTCAACAGATCGTACATTTTATAATCAATTACATATATCTATAAATATCAATCACTTAAAGAGTTTATAAATCTTTAAGTATCATAGAATCTTTTTAAGATTATGTTTATTACAATATTAGTATAATGTGAATAAATCCCCAAATCACTGGGTATTTGGAGTGTAGTTTACTACTAAACCCCTGAAAACATTAGGTTATTTTTTATATTTATTTTGAATCTAATAAGTAAATTGCTTCAAGTACTAATATATTTAACGATTCATACTTTTAAAATAAGCTATAATTAAATTATAGTGACGAATATGCATAAAATCTTAAGATTAAACTCAGCAGGACACCCAATTGATTGGATAAATTATCAAACTGCTGCAAGGCTATATTATCTAAATCACATTATTTGTGAATGTGGATCCTCGTCGATAAGATTAAGAGGTGGATATAACCGTCTAAAGAGGCATAGAAGCTTCTTAAACCTTAATTCCATAGTATCTACCAATAATATTAATAAGCTTGATTATTCGGCTTTTACGCCCCCACTGGTTAATACAACTCTGTTTAAAAGAGATGGACACCAATGCCTATATTGTGGAAATATATTCTCGCACAATCAACTATCAAGAGATCATATAATCCCGTTATCTAAAGGTGGAAATGATACATGGACCAACGTAGTGACATCTTGTAAAAGATGTAACAATTCTAAAGGAGCTAGAACTCCTGAAGATGCTAGAATGCTTCTATTAGCAATACCATTTATACCCTCCAGAGTTGAGTATATAATTCTACGTGGAAGAACAATATTGGCAGACCAAATGGAATTTTTGATTTCTCATATACCAAAGTCTAGCCCAATTTTTCAAAGATACACAAAACCTTAACATTGTTTTACAATAGCTCTATGACAGTAGATACAGAAAACTCGACAGTTGTTCTTTTAGTAAACCTTGGAACGCCTAATCAGCCCAATACTGAGCAAGTTAGGATCTATCTTAGAGAATTCTTGTCTGATAAAGATGTAATCAGATTACCTAGAATCTTTTGGTTGCCTTTATTACACTTAATTATTCTAAGAATTAGACCAAAAAAAAGCGCTGCTTTATATCGGAAAGTATGGACGGAATGGGGATCTCCACTTTTGTATAATACTTTCTTGCAATGTGGAAAATTGAGACAAATTTTTAAAAATACTGACCATAATTTTATAATTGATGTGGCAATGAGATACGGTAACCCGTCTATTCATAGTAAATTGATTGAGTATCATTCCTTAGGTCATAAAAAAATTTTGATTCTTCCTATGTTCCCTCAGTACTCAACTACAACTACAAAATCTATCGCAAATAAACTTAAGCTAATTTTACAAAATAATCCTGAGATCGATAAGCAATTAGATATTTCATTCATCAAAGATTTTCATGACAACCCTAAATATATTAGTGCATCTGCTAATCATATTAGAGAATTTCAACTAAAGAATGGGGTTCCTCAAAAATTACTTTTTTCTTTCCACGGTATACCAAAGTCTTACATTGCGAAGAATGAACCATATCAAGAGCAATGCTTGATTACTGCTAAATTAATTGCAAAGGAACTCAATCTTAATGAAGGAGATTTTGATATTGTTTTTCAATCAAGGTTTGGGAAAGCAGAATGGATACAGCCTTATTTGGCACAGACTTTAGAGGCTTACCCTTCTCAGGGCATAAAAGATATTCAAGTATTTTGCCCAGGATTTGTATCAGATTGCCTTGAAACTATAGAAGAAATTGGTGAGGAATCTAAAGAATTATTTATTGATGCTGGGGGATTAACTTATCATTTTATTCCCTGTCTTAATGGAAATAAGGGATTATTAGATACATTAAATGAGTTAATTATCAATAATAAGAGACATTTAATAGATTACAAAAACCTATCATAATACTCTGTCAAAATTTCTTGAGTTTTTTCTTCACCAAATGATGCTTTAGTTTAGCATAATCTGGTATCCCGTTTATATAAGGGGGGTAATTCTCACCTTCAATTAAATTTTTAATGTAATCTTTGCATTTTTTAGTAACACTAAAACCATCTTTGCCTATATAAGATTTAGGAAGAGTCTTTTCTATATTTGCAACATTTTCAAGCTTTGTATAACCAATATCCCATTTATAAGAGGGAGTATTTTTTTTATTGATTGTAAGCATCACTCCGCTAGTATTGGATTTGGCATAACTGATAGCTTTATAACCTATTTGATATGCTTGTTTAACATCTACATCTGATGCGACATGTCTCGCAGCCCTCTGGAGATAATCCGATACCGCCCAATGCACCTTATAATTTAATTTGTTTGTAATAATATCTGATAATTTTGGAGCAACTCCACCAAGATGAGCATGACCAAAACTATCTTTTTTAGTACTTGAGGCTATGAATTGATCTTTACTATCTTTGATACCTTCAGATGCAACTATAACGCAATATCCATTACTAATTACAGTTTCTCTAACTTTAGCTAAAAACCTTTTTTGGTTAAATGTTACCTCTGGTAATAATATAATATGTGGTGGCATAGTAATATTATTTTTTATAATACCAGCTGATGCGGCAAGCCAGCCAGCATGCCTACCCATAACTTCTAGTAAAAAAACTTTGGTAGATGAGTTAGCCATCGACGCTACATCCAAGGATGCTTCATATGTTGAAATAGCAATATATTTGGCGACAGAGCCAAATCCAGGACAGTTGTCAGTGATAGGCAAGTCATTATCAATTGTCTTTGGTAGCCCAATACAAGTAATATCATATTTATTAGCTTTGCAGTAGTTGGCAATCTTAAGAGTAGTATCTTGTGAGTCACCACCACCATTATAAAAAAAGTACCCTATATTATGTGCCTTGAAAACATCGAGTATTCTTTGAAACTCTTTTTTATTTTTTATCGGATCTTTTAGTTTGATTCTGCATGAGCCAAAAGCTCCTCCAGGAGTATGTAATAATTTATTTAATTCTTTTTTATCCTCTTTACCTACATCTATTAATTCTTCATTAATGGCCCCAGCTATTCCATTCTTTCCTACATATAATTTTCCAAAAGCTCCTTGATTTTTTGACAAAGAATCAATTAGGCCAGCAGCTGTAGCATTTATTACTGGTGTTACACCTCCAGATTGCGCATAGAAAATATTTTTTTTCATCTTAGGTTACCATTAATTTTTGAATATCTTTTAGCCATAAATTTTTCAGACTTTCTTTCATCCCTGTCTTTTTGAAAAAGCTATCTATCTCATTTATATCTCCCACTCCTCTTTCTAAAGTCTTGAGATCAGTTTCAATATCAGAGATATAGTCCAGTGTAGCTAACTTTTTAGAAAGGTAAATAATTTTTTTATTTTCTTCTATTATTTTAATAAATCTCTTATATTTAGAACCAACTTTAGATGGTATTGAATCAAGATTTTCAATGATATTGTCTAGGCTTTTGTATTCACTCATTAAAGCTGTTGCAGTTTTTTGTCCTAATCCAGGAGCTCCAGGTATATTATCAACAGAGTCACCCATTAAGCCTAAAAAATCTGATAAATCTTGCGGGCAGAAATTTAATTTTTTTACGAGATCATCATAAGTGAATCTCTTGTCACTATAATTCCACCATATATCACCATTGTAGACTAGCTGATATAAATCTTTATCATTAGTAATTATAGTATTATTTAAATTTGATTTTTTAGTATCTTTTGCAATTGTATAAAGAATATCATCTGCTTCATGTGTCTTACTTGCATTATTATTTAAACCCATCAAAGTTAGGAATTCACGACATAAAGCAAACTGTTCTTTTAATTCTATAGGTGCCTTTTCCCTGGTTTTTTTATAGTCTGGATATATCTTGTTTCTAAAACATGTCCCCAGACTTTCATCAAAAGCAAATGAAATATATTTTGGTTGATAGTCATGAAGAAATCGAATTATAAAACCCGCAAAACCTAAGAATGCTGCTATTGATTCATAATTTTGTGTTTTCATTGGTGGGATAGCAAACCAGTATTTAAGAACAAAAGCAGTTGAATCAACTAGAAACACATTATTTAAATTATTTTTATTGGACAATTTTTATCAAATCTCCAATTTTTGGATTACCGCTTGGGTAATGTCCATTTAATAATCTAAGTTTATCCAATGCATATTTCCCAAGCGGTGATGATTTTGCCAAATTCTCATATGACATACCTTCCCTAAATCTGATTACTTTTATAGTCAAACCTTTGGAATCCTTAACTTCTTTATTTGACATTTTAGAAAAACTTTTTAGCATAACTTTTAATTTATCATCATTGGTTAAATCAGATAGATTACTTCGTATAATCCATGCCTTAGGCTTCTTCTTTTCATTTTTTGTATCAAATATTATTGTAAATCTAATATAAGATGAATTAATTATGCTTTTAGAGTGATACAGATGTGAATACCCAGTAAGCCCATTATAAGAAAAATCCTCTGAACTAATCAGTTTATTAGTAGTTAAGAAAGATGTTTTTTGAACCCCTTCCTTAAGGTATTTCTCTGGCGTAAGACCATTTTCTAAATCATCTAGTAGCAACTCATCAACAGTAAAAGTCATGACATCTTTATCTTTTTGAACTACTAATTGATCAGGATTATTTTTAAATTCCCAGCCATCTTCAATCTTAAACTTTATTGCTAAAATAGGATGGTAAAAAATAGAATTTTTCACATAACCTTCCTCTGGGCTAGAACCATATACAGAGCCATCTAGGAGCTTTAAAAATTTTTCTTTATTATTTTTCCTTGTTGTTTTCTCGCTTATTGTATTTCCTAATGCATTTATTCTTTTTTCATGATCTGGATGTGTAGAAAAGATACCATGGTATCCTATATTAGCTTCCCGACCTTCTTCCTCAGCAATTTTTTTCTCAAGCTCTTCTGAATATTTTAATGTTTGTAAGAATGCTGCCATTGCGGAAGGGTCATAGTTTGACCTTTCTAAATACTCTTCACCCAATTGATCGGCCTCTAACTCAAACTTTCTTCCATAACCTCGATTTATAATTACATTCACTAGATTAAAGGCATTGCCTGTAAGTTGACCACCCGGGACATTTGTCTGAAGTATTGAAAGTAACAGGGCTGTTACTTGAGAAGTACTCATTCCTCTAACTGCATGTCTTGCAGTTATATGGCCAATTTCATGTCCTATTACACCAGCAAACTCTGCTTCTGAGTTAAAATAATTCAACATGCCTCTGTACATATATACATAACCACCTGGGGTAGCAAATGCATTAAAGGTTGGATCATCTATTAGAGTAAAGTGCCACTTTAGCTCTGGGCGATGACTTTTCTCAGAAATTGACTCTCCTAGTTTTTGAAAATAATCATTTAACTCTTTATTTTGAATTACTTTGTTTTCTTCTAAAATCTTTTCATGGTAGGAAGCACCAATAGATATCTCTTGTTGTTCAGTTATCGTAACAAAATCAGGAATACCTGAAACAGGGTTTGTTGCACAACTAGTAACTATAGGTAGAATTATAAAAGATATATATCTAGTTATCATATTCATATCATTGTTATTGGTTACGAAAATATCTTTGTAGTTCATTTAGTGCTTTCGCCCTATGGCTTATCTTATTTTTCTCTGCCGAAGTAATTTGCGCAGAAGTTTTATTATATTCTGGTAAGAAAAATAGTGGATCATACCCAAAGCCATTTTGGCCAATAGGTTTTTCAGTTATATAACCATGCCATGACCCAGAGGTAATAATTGGGAATGGATCATCTGGAAATCTCATATAAACAATGACACATCTATAACAAGCTTTCCTCTTTTCATAAGGGATATCAGTTAATTCCTCTAAAAGTTTAATATTATTCATCTCGTTTGTAGCATTTTCACCAGAATATCTTGCTGATTTTATACCCGGCCTACCATTTAAATATTCAATCTCAATACCAGAGTCATCAGCTATTGATGCTAAGCCAGTATTAATAGATGCGCTTCTAGCTTTTAGTATTGCATTTTCAACAAATGTTGAACCAGTTTCCTCTACTTCGGGTATCTCAATATCATTACAGGTTTTTAATAAAATACCTGTACCATCAAGTATTTTCTTTATTTCTTTAATCTTATCTTGATTTCTAGATGCTAGAATAATTTTCATATTGGCCATAAAAGTTTATATTTGCACTATATACTGTAGAATTATAATAAAAATTGAGAAATAAAGATATGAAGAAAAGTAATCACATTGATAATCAAGGTAATGTAAGAATGATTAATGTTATCGATAAAAAGATTACTAAGAGAAAAGCAGTTGCAACAGGGAAAATCACGCTTAATAAATTAGCTATCGATTCAATTAAACATAATAGAAATAAAAAAGGCGATGTTCTTACAATAGCTCAAGTTGCAGGTATACAGGCTGCAAAAAAAACGTCCACATTAGTTCCTTTGTCGCATCAGTTAAATATTAAAGGGATTAATATTTTTTTTAAGTTGAACATAAAAAGTATCATTTGTAATACTGAGATACTTTGTGATGGTAAAACTGGTGTAGAAATAGAAGCAATATGCGCCACTCAAATTTCCCTATTAACTATTTATGATATGTGTAAATACTTAGATAAATCTATGGTAATTTCAGATATAAAATTATTGCTCAAGGAAGGCGGTAAATCAGGAGATTTTAAATCTAAATGATTAAAAATATAATCTATGTAATTTCTTTTCTTTTCTTGAGTATTATATTTTATTTATTTTTAATATTTGATATAAATAATTATAAGGCTGAGCTCACTGAATACGTTTCTAGTAAAACTAATTATAATTTTGAATATGATGGTAAATTAACCTTAGATATATTGTCCCCAACAGTTATAACAATACCCAATATAGAAATAAGCAAGAATATTGGCTCAGGTAAACAAAATGTTATCTTTCAAATAGCAGAGGCAAAACTCTCTGTGACATTAAATGAGCTTATAAAAGGAATAATTGATGCAGAAGAAATAATAGCTAGAGACTTCAGATATCATGGAATTAACATAGATGATATTCTAATGAAGACTTACTCAGTAATAAAATTCAATAGATTTAGCTCGCTTGAAGAAGATGTCACTAGGCTTAAAACTATTTCTGCTACTGCTATGATTATTCATGACAAAATCATTATTAAAAATATCTATATGGAGACCGAGCTATTAGAAATGAAGGGATCTGGCACTATTGATTTATCTACCAATCAAACTTTTTTTGAATTGACTGGTAATTTAAAAAATATCGATAAAGTTCAGGGTGTATATAGTAATCTTTACCCAGAAGATTTAAGTGGTGAAGAATTGCCTATTAATATAACTGGGAAACTAGATAAGCTATCTGTGTCAATAAACTTGAATAAAATATTGACAAATAAACTCAATCCACTAAAAAATGATGTGATAGATAAATTGAAGGATAAGATTGCAGATGAACTTAAAGAAAGAATTAACCTTCCATTCTAAAAACCGACTTATAATTAGAAAAAAAGTATTAGACTGGTATGATGTCAATGGTAGAAAAAATCTTCCATGGAAAACTTCAGACATTTATAAAATATGGATCTCTGAAATTATGTTACAGCAGACCCAGGTTAGAACTGTTCTCCCTTATTATGCAAAATTTATTAAGGAATATCCCACTCTTAATGATCTTTTGAATGCATCTTTAGATAACATCTTGGAACTATGGAGTGGATTAGGTTTTTATAGAAGAGCTGAAAATATTTATAAAGCATGTTTAGTTATTAAAAAAGATCATAACTCTAGATTTCCTAAAGACTATGATGCTATTAATGCATTGCCAGGTATTGGTAGGACAACAGCGTCAGCTATAGTAACCTTTTCTGGAAATGGAACGCGTTCAATACTAGATGGAAATGTAAAAAGGTTTCTTTCTAGATTATTCTCATTAGAGCAAAGTACAAATATAAATTATTTATGGACTATTTCTGAATATTTATTACCTAATTCTAGATCTGCTGATTTCATTCAATCATATATGGATATTGGATCATTAATTTGTAAGAAATCTAACCCTGATTGTTCATCGTGCCCCGTTAATTCTTATTGCAAATCTTTTAAATCTGGCATTATCAATAATATTAGATCAAGAAAGACGTCAAAGACAAGCAAAGATATTTGGGTAGTAGCACTAACAAATACCAAGAATCAGTTTTATTTAAAAAAAGTGATATATGGTAATTTGTGGAAAGGGTTATATTCTTCCCCTATATTTAAAAATAATTCTGAGCCAGAAGAGTGGATTGCTAGGCATAACTTAAATAGCAACGGGATATTACCAATATATAAGTTTTCTCATCACCTTACGCATATTAAATTTACATTTAACATTATCTTCTGCAAAGTTAAATTAAATAAAAAGATTAGCCTATCCGATGATAATTGGTATAATCTATCAGACATTGATGTTGGAATACCCAAATATCAAGATAAAATATTTAATCAATATAAGAGTATTTATGACTATAATTAGTTGCTTTAAATTAAAAAAAGAATCTGAAGCATTAGACTATCAGCCATATCCTGGCGATATTGGTGTTAAAATAATGGAAAATATCTCAGCTGAAGCATGGCAAATGTGGATGAATCACCAGACAATGCTAATTAATGAAATGAGATTAACGCCAGTAGATCCAAAGTCTAGAAAGTTTCTCGAGGAAGAAATGGAGAAGTTTCTCTTCGGAGATGGTTCTGCTGCCCCAGAGGGTTTTGTGCCAGAGAAAAAATAATATTTAAGCCCAGGTAGCTCAGTCGGTAGAGCAGAGGACTGAAAATCCTCGTGTCGGCAGTTCGATTCTGTCCCTGGGCATAGAATAAATGAGACAAATAGATACAAATCAATTACTAAATAAAGCACTCACTCTCCATCATCAGGGTAAATTAGACGATGCAGACATCATTTATTTAGAGATAATAAAATGTGATAAAGATAATTTTCAAGCTAATCATCTCCATGGGTGTATACTCTCCCAAAAAACTCAGTTCTCTGATGCAATTATTTTTTTAGAAAAAGCTATAAATATAGACCCTGATAATTATGAGGCGAATAATAACTTGGGTATAGCTTTTAAGAATACTGGTAATGTTATTGAGTCAGAAAGATATTTCAACAAGGCGATATCTATTGACAGTAAAAACTATAAAGCCTTCTTCAATTGCGCTAACTTATATGTAGATAATTTAGAATATGAAAAAGCTTTAGACTATTTAGAGCAAGCTATGCTAATAAATATTTCATCCTCAGAAGCACCTTGTAGAATGGGGCAAGTTTATCAGTACATTTTTCAAAGAGATAGATCTTTAATTTATCTAGAAAAATCAAAAAAATATTTTCTGCAAGCTATTGAGAGAAATATAAACAATATTGAAGCATATCTAATGTTAGGTATGACTACACTGTGGTTAGGAGATATTGACGAAGCTGACAACTTATTCAAGAAAGTACTAAAGCTTAATCATTCTCAGAAAAATTATATAGATGAAAATATAAAAAAATATTATTCTGATACTAAGTCATTATCTATTCTTATAACACATGAATTTGAACAGCTAAGGCATATTGATAATGATACTGATGACATTAGAAATCCTAAATTTACGAAGCAGTATTATGATCTATTAGACTCCCTCTATAAAAAAGTTAAAAGCAGTAATCTAAAGTCAGAGGATATTACAGATACTATCAAAAAAGATCTTTTTAAGATTTTATATAATAAGCCTCCAAAGAATATTACTCATAATTTACTGAATGAAAAAAATGATATTCCTGAATTAGAGATCGAGTACCTTAATGGAAAACCAGAAATAATCGTTATAGATGATTTCTTAAGTAAGCCTGCATTGACTGAATTACAAAAATTCTGCAGGAACTCAAATATTTTCAAATACCCTTATCAGAGCGGCTATGTTTCAGCATTTCTATCTAAAGGACTATCAAATAAGTTTATCCTTAAATTAAGTGAGGATTTACGTATGACTTATAAAAAAATATTTAAAGAGTTAAGATTAACTCAGGCATGGATATTCAAATATGAGAGTCATAAACAGGGGACAAACATTCATGCAGACCAGGCTTCGGTAAATGTTAACTTTTGGGTTACTCCTGAGGAAGGAAACTTAGATAAAAATAAAGGCGGATTAAGGGTATGGGATGACTTACCCTCAAAAAACTCAGATTTTAGCTCTTATAATAATATAGATAATTCGCCTAAAATCCGAAAGATGCTGGATGATAATAAAATTAAGTCTATAACAATCCCATATAGAGAAAATAGGGCTGTAATATTTAATTCACAGTTATACCATGAAACTGATGATTTTGACTTTGATGAATCCTACAGTAACAAGCGTATTAATATTACTTTTCTATATGATTAATTATTTAATTGAATACTTTAAATATCACCTTATAGACCATATAATAGTCATATGGACACACCTTTGAAGCAAAAAGCAGAATTTCGACTAGGTCAAATTGTATCTCACTCTAAGTTCAGGTATAGAGGAGTAATTGTGGATGCTGATCCATATTTTCAGGGCACTGAGGAGTGGTATGAAAATGTTGCCAAATCTAAACCTAATAAAAATAAACCTTGGTATCATGTGTTAGTGCACGGTCAAGGTAATGAAACATATGTTGCCGAAGGCAATCTTTTGAGCGATGAAAGCACCGACCCTATTGACCATCCATTTGTAGAAATATTCTTTGATGAGTATGACAATAGTGGCACATATTCTTTAAAGCAGAATTTTAATTAAATTAATATGAAAATCCTATCAGATTTTTTCAAGAGTATTTCGTCGGATTCAACAGTTAATATAGATAATGATACCCTTGAAAGCTTTACTGATGAAAAAATCCTAGCTATAAGTATTTTATTAATTGAAGTTTCAAAATCTGATGATTATTATGATGAGTTAGAAAAGAATAAGATTATAGAAATCATTAGAGAGAAATTTTCATTAGACAAAAATCAAATTGATTTACTAATTAATTTAGCTGATAAAAAAAATGATGAAATGATTTCCCTCCATGATTTTATTGAGGTCCTTAATAAAGAATGCTCTTACTCAGAGAAGAAAGATTTAATAAAAATGCTATGGGATGTCGCATATATTGATGGAAGAATAGATAAGTACGAAGATTATACAATTAGAAAGATATCTGATTTATTATATATAACACATAGCGATTTTATCCAAGCCAAGCTAAGATAATTACTTAATTCTAAAAGTTGCTACCTGGCCAAAAAAATTTGGCAACAACTTGGTAAATACATTTGATTTCTGATTATTGTCAGTAATAAATTGTTCAAGTATTTCAAAATTATTAGTTTCACAAAATATCAAAAAATCTTTTATAGTGCATAGGTGAATATTGGGGGTATCATGCCAAGTATATGGGAGATTACCAGTGACAGGCATTTTACCTGTTGTCAGTAACTGTATTCTAGATGACCAATGACCCATATTAGGGAAAGATACTATTATCTCTTTTCCAATTCTTAACATCTGATTTAGTAAATCCTTGGGATTTTTAATTACTTGTAATGATTGAGCAAGTACCACATAGTCAAAATATTTAGATTCAAAATCTTCAAGACCATTATCTAGGTCTATTTGTAATACATTAACATTTTTTTTGAGTGATAATTTGAGATTATTAATATTATTATCTATCCCATAACCAGTTATATTTTTGTCTTGTTTTAAGATTTTCAATAGTTCGCCATCACCGCAGCCTAAATCTAATACCTTGGTGTTAGGCTTTATCCAAGAGCTGATTAGCAAAAGGTCTTTTCTAAAGGCCATTAGTAGACTCCTTGATAAAAGATGCCATTATGTCAAAATAATCTTTATTATCCATTAGAAATGCATCATGACCACCATCAGCAGATATTTCAGAGTAACTAACATCCATTTCATTATCTAGAAGTAATTTAACAATTTCTTTTGATCTCTTTGGAGGAAATCTCCAATCTGATGTAAAAGATATAATCAAAAACTTAGCACTACATTTATCAAGATTTTTGATTAAGGTATCCGCCATATCCTTTACAGGATCGAAATAGTCTAATGACTTAGTCATCAGTAAATAAGTATTCGCATCAAATCCAGTTACAAACTTCTCTCCTTGGTATCTCAAATAACTTTCAATCTGAAATTCAACATCATAATTGAATCCTAGTTTTGAATTTTTAAGATCTCGACCAAACTTCTCTCTCATAGATTCATCGGAAAGATATGTTATATGACCTAACATCCTCGCTAATGACAATCCTTGATTCGGCATTACGCCTTTTTCTAAATAATTACCATTATGCCAATTTGGATCTTTCATGATTGCTTGCCTAGCAATTTCATTAAATGCTATATTTTGTGCTGTCAGTTTTGGCGCTGCAGCAATAGCTATACAATTATGTATTAGGTCTGGATACTGAAATGACCATTGTAAAGCTTGCATACCTCCAAGGCTCCCCCCAATAACAAATTTCCAGAATGGTATTTTCAGGACATCCATTAATTCTTTTTGTGATTTTACCCAATCAGATACTGTTATTATTGGAAAATCAGAGCCATATACTCTATTAGTTTCAGGATTAATAGTTGTGGGGCCAGTTGAGCCATGACATCCTCCTAAATTATTTAAACATACTACAAATAATTTATCTGTATCTATTGTTTTCTCTGAACCAATCATATTATTCCACCATCCTGGTTTCTCATCCCCCTCATAATAACCAGCTACATGATGATTTCCTGATAATGCATGACAAATTAGAACAGCATTACTTTTATCAGCATTTAAAGAACCATATGTTTCATATGTGAGCTGGTATTCATTCAAAATCTTTCCTGATAATAATTCAAGCGGATTTTTAATAATGATATTTTTAGATTTGACAAATTTAGTTGAATCTATAGCCATTAAAAATACCTAGTTAGATTAAAAATAGGTGGCAATATAATCATTTGTAGCAAATTTAGGGCCACCAATAATATGATTGGTGATATATCTATACCAGACATATCAGGTAGTATATTTCTTATTGGCCTATACATAGGATTACAGAGTTCATCAACAAGATTGAAGAGTGGATGAAGATTATATGTTGTTATCCAACTCCCAACGACTCCTATGATTACTGCCCACCATAAGATATCTAGAATCTCTTTAATCGCGAAGCCAAAGCCTGCAATAATTAATGCATTAAAGCTATATTCAAAACCACTAAAGCTAGGATTAATATAAAGTTTGAGTGTAGTTAAAGCTGTGATTAATAAAATAATAGATAGATCTAACCTTCCTATATAAAGGGGTATTATTCTGAATGGAATTAAAATAGGATTAGTAGCTTTTACTACTAATTGCGCTATAGGATTATTATATGAAACTCTAGCTATTTCAAATAGAAACCTAAGTATGAATAGGAATTGTGCAAAACTCACTATAGTCATCAACAAAAATATTATTGGTTTTGACGCATAAGATTCCATTATTTGTTTTTACCTAACTGTTTAGCTTTGCTGTAAGCTTCTTTAATCGATTTTTCTAATATATCTTGAAACTTTAAAATAGTTAATTTTTTTAATGCTGCATCTGTTGTTCCACCTTTTGAAACTACAGAATTCTTAATTTTTAAAAGACTTTTTTGTTCATTCTTACATGTAATAGCAGTACCATAAAACAACTCTTTAGCATAAGCATTAGAATCACTCTCTGAAAAACCAAAGTTCTTAAAAGTTTGAATTATGCCTTCTAAAAAATGTATAAAATAAGCAGGTCCACTACCAACTAATGCTGTAACCTTATCAATTTCAATTTCTTTTTTAAGAATATGAGATGTACCAAAAATATTAAAAAATATCTTCACTATATTGACTACATTACTTTTACAAAACTTATTTTTAAACATAAATGTAGTTGCACTCCCATATTTTGAGTTAATGTTTGTCATTGCCCTTATAATAGACGTTTTAGATCCTAATTCTTTAGTTAAGCTATTAATTTTAACACCTGCCATTAGACTAACTACTATAGATGATTTCGACTTATACTTTTTTATATTAATGCAGACATCTTTATATTGATCAGGTTTAACTGCAATTATTATTATATTACTTTTTGATATATTATCATCTATATCAGTACTAAATAAGATATTAGATTTTTTTGCTAATATATTCTTTTTAGCATCTTTGTCATATAATCTTATTTTAATTTTAGCTTTAGATTCTTTTACCCTATAAAGCAAGGATTGAGATAAATTCCCAGCACCAATTATCGAAATATCTTTTATCATGATCTTCTCTCACCAAATATTAAACTGCCTATTCTAATCATATTTGAGCCTCTATTTAGAGCCAGTTTAAAATCATTACTCATACCTAAGGATAAAGTATCAATACTTTTATATTGTTTACTTAATTTATCATATTCTGACTTAAGTATATTATATGAATTTTCATTTTCTTTCAAAGCATTGAGTTTAGATGGAATAGACATAATACCCCTAATTGAGAGAAACTTATGTATAGAAATCATTTTAAGGAAAGCCTCGGTTTCATTAATATTTATCCCACTCTTTGATTCCTCATTATCTATATTAACTTGAATACATATATTCATCATTTTATCTAACTTTTTACACTCATCATTTAAGAGTTTTGCATGTTTCTCAGTAGATACTGTTTGAACCCAGCTAAAATACTTTGCTATTTTTTTAATTTTATTTGATTGAATATTACCAATGAAATGCCATTCGATATCATCCTCGTTAATTTCTTGGATTTTTGATATTGCTTCATCTATATAATTCTCTCCATACTTATTATAACCAAGTTTAAGAAGTGTTCTGATACTCTGCGCAGGTTGTGATTTACTCACAATAATCAAGTTTGCTGGTTTATTAACAGAAGATTTATTTATTTCAGCATCTATTTGTGACAAGATATTTAAGTAATCTTTTTTCATGCCTTATTATTTGTTTTTAAAAATAAGAGACATAATTGCCATTCTAATAGATATTCCAACAGTAACCTGATCCAAAATTACTGAATTAGGACCATCGGCTACATCTGAATCAATTTCTATGCCACGGTTAATTGGCCCTGGATGCATTACAATAACATCTTTTTTGGCTGACATAATTTTCTGTTTAGTCAACCCATAATCATTATAATAGTCATCAGTTGATATGAAAGCTTCTTTCATGCGTTCTTGTTGGAGTCGAAGCATAATGATCACATCTGCATTATTTATACCGTTTTCTAAGTTAGAAAAATAATTCACACCTAACTTTTTTATATTTTCAGGCATTAAATTTTTTGGTCCAATTATATTTATATTTTTTACTGATAGAATCTTGAGGCTTGATATTAATGATTTTGCTACTCTAGAATGTAATATATCACCCACAATTGATACATTCAGGTTTTCAAAATTACCTTTATGTTTTTTAATAGTATACATATCTAACATAGCTTGTGTTGGGTGAGCATGTATACCATCACCAGCATTTATTATGGATATTTTCTTTCCTACTTCTTTGGCGATATAGTGTGGGGTTCCTGAAGACGAATGCCTTACAATAAACATATCGCATTGCATTGCTTCGAGTGTCTTAATCATATCAAGAATAGATTCACCCTTGAGTGTAGAAGAATTAGCTATATCGATATTAATGAAATCTGCGGATAATCTTTTTGAAGCTAGTTCAAATGTAGTCTTAGTTCTTGTGCTAGGTTCAAAAAATAAACTTGCTATGGTTCTTCCCTCTAGATCTCTAAATTTATTGCTATCACTATTAATATACTTATCAGCTAAATCTATGATCTCATTAATATGATCTTTTGTAAGATTCTCTATATTTAAAAAATGCTGTAATTTGTTATTTTTATTGAACTGAAGATTATAATCTATTTTCATAGCCTTATCGTATCATATTTTCATTAAACCAGCTTTCTAAAATCACTGATGCAGACAAATCATCTAAGTGAGATTTCTTTTTTATATTATATTGGCTTTTTCTAATATCACTATATATTGCTTTACTTTCTTCGGTAGAAAGTCTTTCTGAAAATTTTACTATTTCAATAGAACCTATATATTTTTTAGCAATAGTCTCAATAAATAAATCTAACTTTTTACTAAAACTACTTTTAACTTTACTATATGGGTATCCGATTATAATGACATTTGGCTCCCATTCTGATATTAAATTATCTATATCTATCCAATTGACTCCCTTCTTATTATTATAAATAATCTTTAATGGTGTTGCTTTTTTTGTAATTAGTTGGCCTACAGCAAAACCAATCTTTTTAACACCATAGTCAATCGACATATATAGACAATCTTTATTTACCATCATAATATTGATCTACTAGCTTTATAAATTCTTTAGATATTTTTAAGCTTAAGCCTCTGTCTTTCTGTTCTATCTGCTGAATCCCAGTTGGTGAAGTAATATTGATTTCAGTAATATAATCCCCAATCATATCTACTCCTGCAAAATAGATTCTATTATTTTTGAGAAACACTGCTATATCTTCCAGATGTTTCAGATGATTAGGATTTATCTGCTTTATTTTAAATATTCCACCATGCGAAAGGTTAGCCCTAAAATCATTTTTTGGCGGATAGCGTACAAGCACTTTTTCATGAACAATACCATTTGTGATTAGTATTCTTGTGTCTCCTTTCTTTACTTGATTTAAAAACTTTTGCACCATTATAATTCTTTTGGAGAACATAGTCATATTATCTATTTTTTTAAATAGCTCTGTATCTTTAAAAGATAACCTTACTATATCTTTCCCTCCCATTAAATTGAGTGGTTTCATCACAACATCTTTATTTTTTTTAATAAAGCCCTTTATAATATTTCGGTCAGAGGATACAAGGGTTGGGATATTGTGATTAGTCAAGTTATTACCCAAAAGCTTTTCATTAAAATCTCTAATTGATTGAGGTGAGTTGATTATTAAAACCCCACTTAACTCTAAAAAGTCAAGCATATGAGTTATATGTATATATTTTTCATCAACAGGAGGGTCTTTTCGAAATAATATACAGTTTAATCTTGATAAATTTATTAATTTGCTTTTCGAAAGCGTAAAGAATTTATTTTTTCTTTTATAAGTATGTAACCTTCTTATTTTTGCAAAAACCTCTTGGTTAATTATATGTATTGTATCGGGGACGATATATTCTATATTACATTTTTGTTGAAGAGCATTTATTATCGCAAACGTTGAGTCTTCTGTAGGATTAATATTCTCAATAGGATCCATTATAACGCCAAATGAGTACATGGCTATGTCTCTATATTATATAGTTCTTTTGATGCTGCAAGGATAGCTAACCTAGCGATAACTCCATATATGTAACATTTATTAGTATCAGAGTGTATCGTTTCATTATTATTAGGGTTTATACAGGCTTCCTTAAATGGTATTGGATAAAATGTCATACCAGGACTATTTAAATTCTCAGAATTATTTTTTGTATCATGTAATCTATAAAATCCACCTACTAAATTACTGCCAAATGAGTATATTACAGGTTCTGCAACGTGATTTAATGGTTTGAGAATTTCATTTGAATATACCCCTTCTTGTAGTATAACTTTATCTACCTTATTACCACCTTTGGTCTTTAACATTTTAGTTCTTTGCTTGCGATTTAGACTCATAAGCTCATCTATGCTTCTAACCTGCATTATTCCCATACCGTATGTACCAGAATCAGCTTTAATCATAATATAAGGTTCCTCATCAATATCATATTGAATATATTTCTCTTTAATTAATGTAAATAATCTTGATGCATGATGAACTAAACAATCTTCTCCTTGTTTTGTTTTAAAGTCAATTTCGCCACAGTTTCTAAATAAAGGTTCGAGTAACCATGGATCTATTTTTAGTAGCCTAGAAAAATTATTAATTACATCACTATAATACTCAAAGTGAACTGTTTTACTTCTATTTGTCCACCCAAGGTTTTTATCTGGTAGTATTGGCTGTTTAATATTATTTAGTATTTCAGGAATACCATCTGATAAATCATTGTTTAGTAAGATAGCATCGGGTACAAAATCATTACAAGAGAGTATATCATTCTTATTCTTAAGTGATTTATTTATTCCACCATTATCATCTAGAAGAGTTGTCACATAAACTTCATATCCCGCCTTTTTTATTATACTTGTCAGTGAATCAATGCTTGCAAGATAAAATTTATTTCTTGTATGATTTTCAGATATAATTAAAACTTTCGTTAGTGAAGGCGAGATTTTTTCAAGCGCATGTTGAACAGCAGATATATATAGGAAATCAAAGCTATTATCTAAATTATTAAAACCCGCAGGGAACAAATTTGTATCTACAGGAGCAATTTTATATCCTGAGTTTCTTAAATCAATTGAAGTATAGAAAGGGGCTGGGTACTTAATCCATTGCTTTCTAAACCATGACTCGATCATCGCATGATTAGTGATAATACTTGAGTGTAATTCCTCATTCGCAAATGACTTCGTATAGTCAGCAATTGGTTTCATATTATGCATTTTAGAAATCTCTCAGTAGTGTTTGTGCTACAATGGCAGCAGTCTCCGTTCTCAATATCCTATCTCCAAGACCAATTATATTCCAGTTATATCTTTCAATTAATCTTATTTCACTATTAGAGAAGCCTCCTTCTGGCCCAATAAGCATAACATGTGATGAATATTTTTTATCAGCCTGACTCATTTTTCTTCCAGACATATGAAAGCATATTTTATGAGACATGTTATTATTCATCTGAATAAGAAAATCTTCTAATTTCATTATCTTGTCTAACTCAGCTAGGAACAAACCATTAGATTGCTCTGTAGAATGTATAATAATATTTTTCCAGTGACTATATTTTTTCTCATAGTCACCTGGATGACTCCTTTCAGAGATTATTGGCACAATCTTATTAATGCCTATCTCTACAGATTTCTGAATTGCTAGATTCATATGTTTAGCGCTCGAAACAGATTGAGCTAATATTATATTATGTTTGTCTATTTCTCTTGATAAGTTTTCTTGTTTAACTGAGACTGTAGATTTATCTGTATAATTAACTTCTGCAAGATACTCTTTCCCATCACCATTAAAGACGATAATGTCACTATTATTTTTTATTCTTAGAACATTCTTAATATGATTATGAGTATCTGAGTCTAAGGTTAACTCACTATTTATTGTTATATTATTATTAATATATATTCTATGTAGTTTATTTGGTTGCAATATCTATAGCGCCTTCTATTGTGGTTATCACTTTATCAATTTCTTTTTTCTTAATCACATATGGTGGCATAAAATATATTACATTACCCAATGGTCTTATGAGAACATTATTTTTTAAGCCATACTCATATGCCTTAATACCTCTTCTTTCCTTCCAAGAATATGGTTTTTTATTTAATTTATCTTTGACCATTTCTATTGCTACAATCATACCATGTTGCCTAACATCTCCAACATGATTATGATTAACAATATTTTTCAAAGACTTAGTAATATAGTTTGATAATTCTTTATTTTTTAATATAGTTTTTTCTTTTTCAAAAATATCTAATGTTGCATTCGCAGCTGAGCAAGCGATAGGGTTTGCAGTGTAGCTATGGGAATGCAAAAAAGCATTTAACTTTGTATATTCATCATAAAATGCATTATATATATCATTAGTAGTGAGGATAGTTGATAGGGTCATGTATCCCCCTGTTATCCCTTTTGATAAGCATATTATATCAGGAGTAATTTTACTTTGTTCATAAGCAAACATTGTTCCTGTTCTGCCAAAACCTACAGCAATTTCATCTGCAATCAAGTGTATATGATATTTATTACATGCCTCTCTCAAAAGTTTTAGATAAATGGGGTGATACATTCTCATATAACCAGCACATTGAACTAATGGTTCAACTATTACAGCACATACTTCCTTATGTTTTTTTTCTATAACTTTTAACATTTTATCAAACATAATCTCAGTATGTTCTTTATCTGTATGATTCTCATCCTTCAAGTAGCAGTCTGGTGACTCTACTATTATTGTATCTATCATTAATTCTTCATATGTTTTTTTATATAAATCAATATTTGATACAGATAAGGAACCCAATGTTTCCCCATGATAACTATTAGATAAAGAGATAAATTTTGATTTTTTCTTGAAGCCTTTATTTTTCCAGTAGTGGTAACTCATTTTCATTGCAGCATCTACAGCTGATGAACCATTATCTGTGAAGAAACACTTCTTAATCTTTTGGGGCGATAGTTTTATCAATCTTTCAGCTAGATTGACAGCAGGTTCATGAGTAAATCCTGCTAACAACACATGCTCTAGGTTACCTAGTTGTTTTATTATTTGTTTATTGATGTAAGGGTTAGAATGCCCGAAAATATTTACCCACCAAGAACTAATTGCATCAATATATTGATTACCATCATAATCTTTGAGCCATACACCTTTACCTTCTTTGATAGGTATTAGAGGGATCTTTTCATGATCTTTCATTTGAGTACATGGGTGCCACACGACTTTTAAGTCTCTATCTATAAGATTACGTGAGGCTTTACTTTTTTTTTTAGACATTCAGTTATTTTAATCAGAGAGAATTAAAGTCTAATATCTATAAGTATCTTTTTTGTATGGTCCATCCTTTTCAACACTTATATAATCTGCTTGTTCTTTGGTTAATTTAGTTAACTTCACACCTAATTTATCAAGATGCAGCCTTGCAACTTTCTCATCCAAGTCTTTTGGTAAAACATAAACTTTATTTTTATATTTTTTATGGTTTTCCCATAGTTCTATTTGAGCCATAACCTGATTAGTGAATGAACATGACATTACAAAACTCGGATGTCCAGTAGCACAACCAAGATTAATTAATCTCCCTTCTGCGAGAAGAATAATTCTTTTGCCATCTGGAAAGATTATATGATCAACTTGCGGTTTAATATTTTCCCATTCATATTTCTTTAATCCTTCAACATCAATTTCATTGTCAAAGTGGCCAATATTACAAACTATTGCGCCATTTTTCATCTTAACCATCTGGTCATGATTTATCACATTAAAATTACCAGTAGCTGTAACAAATATATCAACTTCTTCAATATAATCATTAATATCAACTACTTTATAACCTTCCATTGATGCTTGTAGTGCACATATAGGGTCAACTTCTGTAATTAAAACATTAGCCCCCAAACCTCTTAGAGATCCAGCTGAACCTTTCCCAACATCACCATAACCGCATACAATTGCAATTTTACCAGCAATCATCGTATCTGTAGCTCTCTTGATACCATCTACCAGCGATTCTCTGCAACCATAAAGGTTGTCAAATTTAGATTTAGTAACCGAATCATTTACATTCATTGCAGGCATCTTAAGTTCATTATTTTTTTCCATTTCATAGAGACGATGGACACCAGTCGTTGTTTCTTCAGATACACCTAAAATATCTTCTAAAAGAGATTTATGATCTTCATGAATAATCCCTGTCAAATCACCACCATCATCTAGTAACATATTTGGTTTCCAGCCATCAAGGCCACTAATTGACTGGTCAATACACCATCTATACTCTTCTTCTGTTTCACCCTTCCATGCAAAAACCGGTATATCCTGACTAGCAATAGCTGCAGCAGCATGATCTTGTGTTGAGAATATATTACAAGATGACCAGCGAACATCAGCACCTAAATCTACTAAGGTTTCAATTAACACTGCAGTTTGAATAGTCATATGAAGACAACCAATTATCCTAGCTCCTTTAAGTGGGGCTTTGCCTTTATATTCTTCCCTAAGGGCCATTAGACCTGGCATTTCAGTTTCAGCTATTCTAATTTCTTTTTTACCAAATTCTGCAAGTGAGATATCTGCAACCTTATAGTCAGTGCCAATTTTTTTAATTTCGTCAGTTTTCATAATGTTTTTCCTTAATATATTCTTTTCTATAATACGTCTTTAAGTATATCAATCTTGTCTGTTTGTTCCCAAGTAAAATTTTCCCCTTCTCGTCCAAAATGACCAAAAGCAGCTGTGGGCTGGTATTTCCTATTCAATAAATCGAGTGTCTCAGTTATTCCATACGGTGTTAAATCAAAAACTTCATTAATTACTCTAGAAATATCTTGATCGCTAATTTTACCAGTACCAAATGTATCTGTTGATATTGACGTTGGCTTAGCTATGCCAATAGCATAAGATAATTGTATTTCACACTTATCTGCTAATCCAGAGGCAACGATATTTTTTGCAACATATCTAGATATATATGCAGCTGATCTATCAACTTTAGATGGGTCTTTCCCAGAGAATGCCCCTCCACCATGTCTAGCCATTCCGCCATACGTGTCAACTATAATCTTCCTACCTGTTAAACCGCAATCACCCATCGGCCCACCATCTATAAAGTTTCCTGTTGGGTTTACAAAAATCTTTGTATTATTAGTTTGATATTTTTCTGGGATTGTCTTTTTGATTATCTCTTCTATAACAAATTCTCTAATTTCTTTAAGGTTTACTGAACTGTCATGTTGAGTAGATAAAACAACAGTGTCAATTTCTTTGGGTTTATTATTTTCATATAAAAAAGTTACTTGGCTTTTAGCATCAGGCCTCAACCAGCTTACTTTTTTTGATTTTAATAAATTTGCTTGTTTCTCAACTAATCTGTGAGAAAAATATATCGGAGCAGGCATCAAAACATCTGTTTCATTAGATGCGTAACCAAACATTAACCCTTGGTCACCTGCGCCTTGCTTTTTTTTATCTTCTCTATCTACGCCCATTTTAATATCAGCTGATTGCTGATTTATGAGTTTAATAATTTGACAGTCATTCCCATTAAAGCCTAGTTCATCAGAGCTATAACCAATATCACATATTACTTTTCTAAGCTTTTCATCAAACTCAAGAGAGTTAGAAGAAGTAATTTCACCAGCCACAACAATAGTTCCGGGCGTATCTTTTTTACCTTTCGTTAGTACTTCGCATGCTACGCGTGCATTCTTATCTGATTCAAATACATAATCAAGAACAGCATCAGATAATTGGTCACTTAATTTATCTGGGTGACCAGGTGAGACGCTTTCTGATGTAAATAGGTAGTTATCTTTCATGATATTTTAATTCTTGACCAATATATCACTAAATCTATCAATTATCTAAGAGAATTATTACTTTTTAAAATTTTTGAGAATCTGTTTTTCACTATCAGTCAGATCTTTGCCATCCGAAAACTTTTTAAGTATATCAAAATATTGAGATTCTTGATTTTTTTCCTCAGCATTATTAATTATAGAATTAATAGTCTGCTCAGCAGACTCCACATTTTTATACATGACCTTCTCTGAAGAATATTTCAAAAATAGATCTTTTTTTACCCCATCCATCTCTAAAAACTTATTAAGCTGAAAAGTATTATTTATTTTCATATCCTCTATCAACTTAAGCATTTCTTTAACATGATTATTTTTTATCAAATTAATGATTATTTTCTTGAACTTGCTTAATAATATAGGATGTTCTAAAAAAATTGACAATATCAAAGCATCTGTTAAATCTAATTCATCTAACACTACTTCATTTTTTACAAAACTTTTTGTTGTATCTTTTTCTTTTGAAAATAAATCAGTTTCTGAAAGTTTTGTTAGATTAAGTAATTTCTCTTTTAGTAGCTTTTTATATAAACCATTTGGGATCGACTCAATTAATGGAGTAATATTTTTTACAAAAGTTGTTTTATCTTCGACCTTATCTAAATCCAAATTTTTTCTTATATTATCAAACATGAATTCGGATAAAGCTGTATTTTTAGAAATAATAGTTTTAAATATATCCACATTTTCATTACATAACTCATCAGGATCTTTCCCATCTGTTATAAAGCTAAATCCAATACTTACACCATCTCTAATCTCTGGGAGACAGTTTACAAGTGCTTTCCATGCTGCTTTTTGACCTGCGGTATCACCATCAAAACAAAAGACTATGTTTTTACTATATCTTAGTAGTTTATTTATATGAAATTTAGTAAATGCGGTACCAAGAGCAGCAACTGCATTTTTAATTCCATTTTGATGGAGAGCTATTACATCAGTATATCCTTCTACAACTATTATCTGATCGATTTTATTTATGTATTGTTTAGACTCAAATAATCCATAAAGCTCAGAACTTTTGTAAAATAATTTAGACTCGGGAGAATTTATATATTTAGCATTATCTTCTTTACTTAAAGCTCTTCCACCAAATGCAATAATATTTCCTGATGTGTTTCTAATAGGAAACATTATTCTATTTCTAAAACGATCATAGACCTTATCTTTATTTTTAACTAATAAACCAAGATCAATTCCTTCTTTTATCTTCTTTTCTTTAGTTAATAGTTCTGCAATATTATCCCAGCTATCTTTTGATAGCCCAAGATTAAAGATTTTAATCATTTCTTCGTTTATATTTCTTTGTAGAAGATACTTTTTTGCAATATAGTCATCTTTTAAATTATTTTCATATTGCTGATTAACTAAATTATTTATATCTAATAATATTTTACTATTATTATTACTCTTAATTTCATTTCCTTTCGGTATCTCTATATTTGCCATATGAGCTAATTTTTCAATTGCTTCAATAAACGTTAGACCGTCATGTTCTCTCAGAAATTTAATTGCATCTCCTGAAGCACCACACCCAAAACAGTGATAAAATTGTTTTGTGTTAGATACATTAAATGATGGAGTGTTTTCAGAGTGAAATGGGCAAAGACCTTTATAACCATTTCCATGCTTTTTTAATTGAACAACATTCCCTATTACTTCAACAATATCGATTCTCGAGAGTAAATCATCGATGAACGCTCTATCAAGATTACTCATATTATGCAGCCTTATTTAGTAACGCTAATAAAACTTTAAAATCAGAAGCTTTTGGTTTTATTATTACAAACTTATCAAGTTCTTGTTTATAGTTTGAAATAATAGATTTAGCAAGATGACTACCTGTATCTTTAGAGTATTCTTTTAATATTTTTAATAAATATTTTTTATGTTCTCCAAACATTGCCTCTGATAGTTTTGCCATTTCTACCGAACTTACATTAATTTTTTTAGAAAAAGTATTATCCTTATCATAGACAAAAGACAAACCTCCTGTCATACCAGCACCAAAATTATTGCCTGTTTTACCTAATACTATAATGGCACCACCAGTCATATATTCGCATGTATGATCTCCGCTACCTTCTATTACAGATGTACATCCTGAGTTCCTAACGCCAAATCTCTCTCCAGCAATACCTTCTGCAAAAAGCTTCCCGCCTGTGGCACCATATAAGCACGTATTACCAATTATAATCATTTTTTGTGCTGACTCTTTTAATATTTTTGGAGCTTTCACAATAATCTTTCCGCTGGCCATACCTTTGCCAACATAATCATTTGCGTCACCTGTTAAAGTTATATTTAGGCCACCTGCATTCCAAGCGCCAAGGCTTTGTCCAGCTGTACCTTCCAGCTGTAATTTGATTGGTTTGGTTTTTAAACCATAGTTGCCATATAAGCGTGCAATTTCCCCTGAAATGTTAGCACCAATACTTCTATTAAAATTTTTTATCTTATAAGACAATGTTACCGTTTGTTTTTTATTTATAAATGGTAGAGCATCTTTTAATATCTTTTTTGCTAAGACAGCTTTATCAAACGGTCTGTTAGATTTAGTAGTACAGTGTTTCGGACTATCATTTTTGACTGAGACTAGTAACTTATTTAAGTTTAGTTTTTTATGCTTATCTGTATTACCTTTAACTTGTTTTAACAAATCTACTCTACCTATAATTTCACTTAATGAAGTAAACCCAAGCTCCGCAAGTATCTCTCTTACATCTTGGGCAACAAATTTAAAATAATTTACTACTCTATCTGGGCTACCACTAAAATGTTTCATACGAAGAATCTTATTTTGTGTAGCAACACCTGTCGCACAATTATTTAAATGGCAAATCCTTAAATATTTACAACCTAAAGCAACCATCACTGATGTCCCAAAACCAAAACTTTCCGCTCCAAGCATTGCTCCTTTCACGATATCTAACCCTGTCTTCAAACCACCATCTGTTTGTAGTCTAACTTTATGTCTTAAGTTGTTCATCATCAAAGTTTGATGTGCTTCACTTATTCCTAATTCCCATGGACTACCAGCATATTTAACTGAAGTTAATGGGCTAGCACCAGTTCCTCCATCATATCCAGAGATAGTAATTAAATCTGCATACGCTTTAGCTACACCTGCTGCAATAGTTCCAACACCTGCTTGTGAAACTAATTTAACTGATATTAAGGCTTTACTATTTACTTGTTTAAGATCAAAGATAAGTTGAGCTAAATCTTCTATTGAATATATGTCATGATGCGGTGGTGGTGAAATCAAGGTTACTCCAGGCACAGAAAATCTTAGTTCTGCAATCATTTCATTGACTTTATCTCCTGGGAGTTGACCACCTTCTCCTGGTTTCGCTCCTTGGGCAATTTTTATCTGAATTACTTCTGCATTTACCAGATAATGAGGAGTTACGCCGAACCTTCCAGAGGCAACTTGCTTGATTTTTGATGTCTTATCAGTATTAAATCTCCTCTTATCTTCCCCTCCTTCTCCTGAATTAGAACGCCCTCCCAAAGTATTCATTGCAATCGCTAATGCTTCGTGAGCTTCTGGCGATAAAGCGCCCAAAGACATTCCTGCTGTATCAAACCTATGAAAGATTTTTCTAATCGGTTCAACTTTTGATATAGAAATTTTCTTTGAACTCGATTTTAGAGATAGTAAATCACGCATGAAACTAGGGTCTCTTCCATTAACTAATTCAGCATATGTCTTGTAGTCCTCATAATTACCCGTACTAACGCACTCCTGTAAAGACTTTACAATGTTCGGGTTATAATCATGATGTTCTTCGCTATGTACATATTTTAAAAGACCACCTGTTTTAATTTCTTTAGATACATCCCATGCTGTAAGCCTATTTTCCTCTAAATCTTTTTGGACATCTGAAAAATCTGAACCAGAAACACGACTAATGGTATCTTTGAAGCACAAATCAATAACTTTTTCATGCAACCCTACAATTTCAAATAATTGAGCGCCTCTATAACTAGAGATACATGATATACCCATTTTTGACATTATTTTCAATATACCTTTGTTTATTCCTTTTACATAATTGCCTAAGGATTCTCCATATTCTTTAGGTGATATTTTATTTTTACATACCATTTCATTTAGTATTTCGTATGCTAAATATGGGTATATAGCAGTAGCCCCATATCCTATAAGTACAGCATAATGATGTGGATTTCTAGCAGATCCAGTTTCTATAATTAGATTTGTATCACATCTTAGGCCAGCGTCTATAAGCTTGTGATGCACTGCACCCACGGCCATTGGAGCTGGAATTATTAATTGGTTCTGGCTAATTTTTTTATCAGATAAAACTATAGTTATATTCCCTTTTTTCACACTTCTTATTGCACGGTCACATATTGTATTAATTGCTTCTTCTAAATCTAATGAGCAATCATAATTTAAATCAATAACATCATGAGGATATTTTTTTTGTTTAGAGGCCAATATTGAGACATAAGTTTGTCTATCTAAAACAGGACAAGGAAGTATTAACCTATCAGCATGCATTGAAGATTCTTCAAATAAATTTCTTTCTTTCCCAAAACATACTTCAAGTGACATAACACTAGCTTCTCTTAATGGGTCTATAGGAGGATTAGTTACTTGAGCAAACTGTTGTCTAAAATAATCATATATTGATCTATTATGCTTCGATAAAACTGGCATGGGAGTATCATCACCCATGGAACCTGTTGCTTCTTGCCCAAGTTCTCCTAGAGGAGCTATTATTTCTTTTTCCTCTTCAAAAGAAACGGAAAAAGATTTTTTATATACAAGTAATTCATTAGCTGTAAAATTCAGAGGCTTTTCTTTTTTAGCTACATAGTATGGTGTTTTTACAGAATATTTTTTAAGCCAGGATAAGTAGGGATGTCTATCTTTTAAAATATGATCTATTTGCTCTGTTAATAAAATTTCACCTTTTTCAGTATCTACTGCTAACATTTCACCTGGCGCTAATCTACCTTTCTCAATAATATCTTCACTCTTATAATCATAAACTCCAATCTCAGATGCTAATGTTATATGACGATCTTTTGTTATTACGTATCTCGCTGGCCTCAATCCATTCCTGTCTAATGCACATGCAGCATACCTTCCGTCTGTGAGAACAATTCCTGCTGGACCATCCCATGGTTCCATATGCATAGAATGATACTCATAGCATGCTTTTAGTTTTTCATTGAGATTATTATTATTTTGCCATGCTGGAGGCATTAATGTTCTCATTGCTCTGAATATACCCATGTCACCAGCTAATAAAAATTCCAACATATTATCCAATGTATATGAATCAGAATCAGTCCTTGAAATCAAAGGGTGCAGTTTATTTAATTCTGGCAGAGATTCAATATTAAGTTTATTACGTCTAGCTAAATACCAATTTCTATTTCCTTGAATTGTATTAATCTCTCCATTATGTGCAAGATATCTGAATGGCTGAGCTAATTTCCATTGAGGCAACGTATTGGTTGAGAATCTTTGATGAAAAACACATAAAGATGTTTTCATTTTTCCATTAGTCAAATCAGGATAGAAGTCTTTGATATGATCAGAGATTATTAATCCTTTATAAGAAATAACTTTTGAAGATAGACTGGGTATATAGAAAACTTCGTCATCACTTAAAATCTTTTCTGTCTGCACTCTGGCAATATATAATTTTTTTTCAAATTCAGTGTCTAACATTTCATCAGGAGCTGTAACAATAACCTGTTTTATTATTGGAAGACTTGACAAGGCGTCTTTCCCACACGCATTTTCATTTATAGGAACATTTCTCCAACCCGCTACATTTAAACCTAGCTTTCTTAGCTGAAAATGCAGTGTTTCCATGCATTTTTTTTGATTCCTTTTCTCTAAAAAAACTGGGCCAAATGCATAATTTAAACCCAATTTTATACCCATATCCTTAGCCAAATCTCTAAAGAATGAGTCAGGTTTTTTTATCAGCAATCCACACCCATCACTGGTTTTACCATCATCAGAAATAGCACCCCTATGAGTTAGTCTTTGGAGTGCTTTTATACTTGTATCTATAACCCAATGCGATGGAATATCATCCATTTGTGTTATTAACCCAAAACCACAATTATCCCTTTCAAATAGAGGGTTATAAAGACCATTTTCACTATGTTTGAACTTATTTTTCATATCAGTTAGATATTAGCATATTATTTATGCATTTATGCTCGAAAAGTTTTAAGCAGTTCCAGGATATATTTGTCAGTTATACTATCATCTATGCAACATGAACCAATCGATGTGAGCAAAACAAAATTAATCTTACCCTGCCTATTCTTTTTATCATATTTCATATGTTTCACTATATTTGCAGCCGTGACAGGGGAGGGTATCGTTATTGGGAGCAAGAAATTAGTTAAAGTATTTTCTATTAGATTAAACTCATCAATATTCAGACCATTCTTCTCTACAGATATTGCTGAGGCAAATAACATTCCTATGCTAACGGCTTCCCCATGACTAATCCCTTTATAATTAAGAGATGACTCTATTGCATGTCCTAAGGTATGACCAAAATTAAGGTGAGCTCTTATACCTGACTCTCTTTCATCTTTTTGTACAACAGAAACCTTGGCTTTAACTGATGTTGTAATTAATTTAATTAAACTATTAGAATCCCTATCCAGTATTCGTTCAGAGTTTTTATTTAACCATTTTAAGAATAATTTATCACCAATTACCCCATATTTAACTACTTCAGATAATCCTGAGATAAATTCTTTTCTAGGTAGCGTCTTTAGATAATTTGTATCTATAAAAATTGCAACAGGATGTTTGAAACTGCCAATAAGATTTTTACCAAATTTATGGTTTACACCAGTTTTCCCACCAATAGAAGAATCAACTTGCGATAGTAATGTTGTTGGAATATGGATTAAGTTGACTCCCCTGAGAAAGGTATCTGATGCAAAGCCTGCAAGATCACCTATAACACCACCACCTAAGGCAATCACAGTTAAATCTCTATTAAATTTATTTTTAATTAAAAAATCATGTATTTTGTTAAGAGATGAAATATTTTTATATTTCTCTCCATCAGGAAATATAATAGTTTTTACATTAAAAGCTTTTAGAGACTTCTTAAGGTTACTTAGATGAAGTTTAGCTACTTTGGTATTAGTTATTATAACTATATCTTTATAATTAATATATTTAGCAATAGAAATTTTATCGCATACATCATTACCTACAATTATAGGTATATTCTTACCATCAATCTTAAATAAAATTTTTTTCATATAATTTTCTGTATCTCTCTAATAATCTGAGATTTTTCTTTTCCAGATACATCTATTATATAGTTAGAAACTTTTTTATATATAGGATCCCTTACTTTTTTTAAAGATATTAAATTATCTTCTAAATCCTTGTCATTAAGCAGGGGCCTATTTTTTCTATTTCTTACACGTTCTATTTGACAACTAATATTAATATCTAAGAAAATTACACGCCCAAGTTCTTTAATTAAACCTATATTATTATGCCTTAGAACTATACCCCCGCCTGTAGAAATAACATGATTTCTAATAGTATTCATTTTTATCAATTGCTCGCTTTCTAGCTCCCTAAAGTATTCTTCACCAAATTTCTCAAAGATATCAGGAATGCTATAGCCACTACTCCTTATTATTTCATGATCAGTATCAAGAAAAGATAAGTTATTATTCTTTGCCAGTATTTTTCCTATAGAAGTTTTTCCACAGCCCATAGAGCCAATAATAAATATATTTCTAAAATCCATGATTTTATTTTACATTAAATTTACTACTTATGTTTGCAAGATTATCAATCAACATCTTAACTTTATCAGGGTTAATATCAGGTGTGATTCCAGTTCCAAGGTTGAATATATGGCCACTTTTAGAACCATAACTATTTAAAGTATGTTTAATTGCTTTAATAATATCAGACTGATCTTTTTTCAATATATTAACATCTAGGTTACCTTGTAGAGCAAATTTGTTGCCTATTTGTTTTTTAATAACACCTATATCAGTTGTTGAATCAATACCGAGCACGTCAATTTCAAGATTTTTAATTGCTTTTATCTTATTACCGGTCTCTCTTACATAATATATCAATGGTATGTCTTGATTCGATATGCCATTTTTAATTTTATTTATATATCTTAGTGAAAATTTTTCATATTGCTCATCATTTAGTAAGCTTCCCCATGTATCAAATATCATTGCAACATCTATACCAGATTCAATTTGCTTATTTAAATAGTCAATACTTATATCTGTAAGCATGTCCAATATTTTATGAAGCAGCATTTCTTCACATTCAAGCATTTTTAGGACATTAGCAAATGTCTTTGAAGAGTTTCCTTCAATTATATAAGTAGCCACTGTCCATGGACTTCCTATAAAACCAATTAATGGTTTTTTATCTGCCAATTCCTTTTTAAGCAACTTAATTGTATTGAAGACATAATCTAGTTTTTCAATATCATCAGTTTTTTTTATTTTGCTTAAATCTTTTTCTGTTCTAATCACTTTATCGAACACCGGGCCTTTGTTTTCAACGAAACTAAGTTTAATGTCCAACATATCTGCAACAACTAGAATATCTGAAAATACTATAGCACTGTCTAATTCAAATCTTTTCAATGGCTGCAATGTAATTTCACAAGCTAGGTCAGGATTCTTAACTAGATTTATAAATCCACCAGCTTTATTCTTCAACCGAATATACTCAGGAAGATACCTACCTGCTTGCCTCATTATCCAAATAGGTGTCCTTTCTATGGGCTCATTTCGTATTGCTTTTAGAAATAAATATTTATGAGTTGATGACATTTAATTTCTTTTGTATAGAGTCATTTAAGAATTCTGAAATTCCATTCGCAGCATTTCTTCCTTCAAATACAGCTGTCACCACTAAATCTGAACCCCTAACCATATCTCCTCCTGAAAAAATTTTTGGATTATTAGTTTGATGAGAATACTTAGATTTATTATCAATAATTACTCTCCCAATCCCATCTAATTTGACTTTATTTTTAGCTAACCATGAAGGTGGATTAGGTCTGAAGCCAAAGGCCATTATAACATGATCCACCTTTATAACCTTTTCTGAACCTTTTACAATTACAGGGATTTCTCTTCCACGGATGTCAGTTTTTTCCAATTTAGTTTTTACAAATTTTACACCTTCAACTTTTTCTTTTCCTATAATTTCAATAGGCTGCATGTTCCATAAAAATTCAATACCTTCTTCTTTACTATTTTTAACTTCTCTTTTTGAGCCAGGCATGTTTTCTTCATTCCTTCTATATGCACAATATACTTTTTTAGCGCCTTGCCTTTTTGCTGTTCTATTACAATCCATTGCAGTATCACCGCCACCTAATACCAATACGGTCTTATTTTTCATATCGATATATTTATTATTTTTAGATTTCATTAGTCGCCTAATGTTTGAATTTAAGTATGGTAATGCATCATACACACCATTTAGGCCTTCACCAGAAAAACCACCTTTCATATACGAATAAGTACCCATTCCCAGAAAAATAGCATCATACATGGACGAAAATTTTTTAAAACTAATATCTTTACCAATTTCAGTATTTAATACGAATTCAACTCCCATTTCTTCTAAAATCTTCTTTCTTTTAAGAACAATCTCTTTGTCAAGTTTGAAAGGAGGAATACCAAATGTTAATAAACCACCAATTTCTTCATATTTATCATAAATAACAGCCTTAATTCCTTTTCTCACAAGAACATCCGCACATGCAAGACCCGCTGGACCAGCACCCACTATACCTACTTTGAATTTAGTTGGAATAACATTGGATAGATTAGGCTTCCACCCCTGCTTCAAAGCTTCGTCAGTAATATATTTTTCAATACTACCAATTGTCACTGCTCCAAAACCATCATTGAGTGTACAGGCACCTTCGCATAAACGATCTTGAGGACATATTCTCCCGCAGATTTCTGGGAGGGAGTTAGTTTGATGTGATAAGTCTGCAGCTTCTAACAATCTATTCTCGGAAATTAATTTTAGCCACTGAGGGATATAATTATGAACAGGACATTTCCACTCGCAATAAGGATTACCACACTCAATACATCTGCCAGATTGTTCGCTCGCTTGTTTGATACTATAGTGACCGTATATTTCTTTGTAGTTTTTTAATCTTGTAGGAGCAGCCGTCACCTTTGGATCCATACGTTTGAGTTCTAGAAATTGAAGATTTTTATCCATATTGACCTAAAATTATACTATATATAGGTTAGATAACTAGCTTATTGCAGGACTTTGTTTTTAGTTAAACCAATTAACTATTTAAAAGCTGCTTAACATGCTTGCTCACCAACGACATATTAGCGCTATTCCCATGAGTTTTTTTAACATCAGCCATTACTTTACCCATATCCTTAATTGAAGTTGCTTTACAATTTTCTATTGATAATTTCACTACATTTATTATTGCTTCTTCTGTCATCTCTTCCGGCAAATATATGCTGATAATATCAATTTCTTTCTTTTCTTTGGCAGCTAAATCGGTTCTACCAGCTTTTGTAAACTGTTCAAATGATTCTTGGTTTCTCTTAAGAACTTTTTTTATCACTTGTATGGTCTGACTTTCAGAAAGAATTATATTTTTATCTTTCTCTTCTTGCTTTATAAATGATGATGCAAATCTGAGAATCTCAACTTTGTCTTTTTCACCAGACTTCATAAAACGAATGAGATCTTCTTGTATTTTTGATTTGGTTAATTGATTAGACATCAATAATTTAGAATTTTTTATATGGAGGCTTTTTTCTTATTGCTGACATACTAACTTTTCTTTTATGTCTTTTTGTTGCAGCTGCATCCTTTCTTTTTCTCATAGCAGTTGGTTTCTCATAAAATTCTCTTCTACGAGTTTCAGTTAAAATCCCAGCTTTTTCACAGCCACGTTTAAACCTTCTCAAGGCTATTTCAAACGGCTCATTTTCTCTTATTTGTACACTTGGCATATAATTATTTAAAATAGTTTATAATGGCGTAATATTACTAGATATTATTAATAAAGCAATAGATTTAGAGTAACTTTGAGGTTTACATGATAGTTTTAGGTATAGAATCATCCTGTGATGAGACAGGTTTAGCATTATTTGATTCAAAAGATGGAATGATAGGCCATATTGTCAATTCCCAGCATGACATACACTCTAAGTATGGTGGAGTTGTCCCTGAGCTTGCTTCAAGAGACCATGTCTTGAAATTAGTCCCATTACTTGATCAGCTATTGAGCCAAAACAAAATCTTATTAGAGAATATTAACCTGATTGCGTTTACTAATGGCCCCGGCTTACTTGGCCCTCTCTTGACAGGAGCATCATTTGCAAAATCTTTAGCCTGGTCGCTTAAAATTAAAGCCATAGAAGTAGATCATCTTGAAGCACATATATTTTCCCCTATGATCACCGAAAAAGAATTAAAACTACCTTTTATTTCATTATTAGTATCCGGAGGACATACAATATTAACCTTAGTTAAAGATAATTCTAACTACAAGGTTCTTGGGAAGACTCTCGATGATTCTGCAGGAGAAGTTTTTGATAAAGTAGCGAGACATCTGGGATTAGCATATCCTGGTGGCCCAGAAATTTCAAAAGTAGCATCAAATATATCTAGCTCATCTTATATATTTCCAAGACCCATGATTAAAACGGATTGCTATAATTTTAGTTTTAGTGGGCTCAAGACGCATGTTACTCAGCTAATCAATAAAGTTGAGTTAAATGATTCAATTATAGAGGATATAGCCTATGATTTCGAAAATTCTATTATTGATGTTTTAATCTCAAAAACTTTAAGAGCTGCAAGAGAATATAATATTAAAAATATAGTGATCACTGGTGGCGTTAGTGCGAATAAAAAACTTCGAATGAGATGTGATGCCGAAAAGGGTAAGAATAAGATTTTTTTTCCAAATATAGCTTACAGTACTGATAATGGTGCAATGATAGCTTACATGGGTTGGTTAAAATCATCAGAAAAATCAGCGAATAATACTCTTGAGATTAACCCAAATCCTTCATCAAGATTCATCTGATAAGAAATTAACAATATTTTTTTTATGAGTCATGAATATAAAAAATACATTAGCGAATGATATAGCTACCATATATATTTCAGCTGATGCAATAAACATAAATAATGGCAAGAGTAAAAATCCAATTAGCGCAGACAGCCCAGATACTTTGAAAATGTAATATGTTAATAACCAGGTTATAATTAACAATGCAGCTACTATCGGATTAAGCGATAATAATATCCCAATAGAGGTAGCAACACCTTTCCCACCTTTAAAATTTAATGTGACAGGAAATGTATGTCCAACTAATAGAAAAAAAGATAATAGGTAAATTTGATAGACTGGTATTGTTGTTTCCATAAGAAATAATACAGGAATAAGGCCTTTTAGACCGTCTCCAACCAAGGTTAAGAAAGCAGCATACTTATTACCACTCCTTAATACATTGGTTGCCCCTGGATTTTTAGAACCAAAAGACCTAGGGTCAGGTAAATTAAATAATTTTGCGCTTATAATAGCAAATGGTATTGAGCCTATAAGATATAATCCTACAGAAATAATTAGCATTTCTAAGTTGAATATATTTTCTAACATCTGATTAATATATAATTAATAATAGATTAATAATAGTTAAGCTTTAGATAATATGCACAATTCCAACATTATATTCTTACATGGGTGGCTCTTTGATAGGCGCATTTGGCATAATCTTGATAACTTGTTTGACGATAGGTTTAATATTTTGATGCATGATTTGCCTGGATATGGTGAAAATAATCTATTAGGGATTAGCTCTCAAAAATACTGCGACAATATCTTTAAAGGAGCTGAAAAAAATACCACTATAATTGGATATTCATATGGTGGATTATTAGCGTTGAATAGTTTTCAGAATTATCACTCAAATATAAGCAAGGTAGTTTTAATTAACTGTAACCTTGATGTTAAAAATCATAAAAATAAAATTCTAAATCAAAAAAATATAAAAGCATTAAAAACATCATTGGTAGATAATAAAGATAAATCCTTGAAACAGTTCATGTATGAGTGTGTCAAAAATTCTAAATATCATAAAACTGAATACTCAAGCCTTCTAAAAACCTTTCCTAGTGATAGCTTACCCGAGACTGAAATTTTATTGGAAAATCTTGATGACTTGCTAATTCCAGTAAATATTAACTGTGGTTTTAGCAGACAAAAAGATATACTTTTGATTAATACAAAGGAAGATAGTTTCATGAGCTCTACAGAGGCATATACAATTAATAATAAAACTATCAGGGATGAGAGTATTTCAAATGTTGGCCATATACCTTTTATATCTGGAAATAATCAAATATATAATTTAGTAAATACATTCATTAAAAACTAGAATGGAACGATATAAAAAAAGAATCCGACAAGCATTTAATACAAAAGCATCTACCTATGATCAATACTCAATAGTTCAAAGAGAAGTAGGGAGGAGGATGGTAGAGAGGATAGATTTGTTAAAATCCAAACCATTAAGTATTTTAGATTTAGGAAGTGGGACGGGATATTTAGCGGAGCTATTATTATTAAAATTTTCAACTTCAAGTATAACTTGCTTAGATTTAGCTGATAATATGTTATTAGAATGTAAGAAGAAAAACCCAAACCTTCATTTAATTATATCTGATATTGAAAACATGCCTTTCAAGCCAGCTTCTTTTGATTTAATAATATCGAGCTTTACTCTTCATTGGTGCGAGGAAATAGAAAAAATATTTTTTGATGTTAGGAAGCTTTTGAAAAATAATGGGGTATTCATGTTTACAACAGTAGGCCCCAATACTTTAAGGGAATTACAGGATGCTTATAAAGACATTGACGTCGAACAACACATTAATTCTTTTACTGATATGCATTTGTATGGGGACTCTCTTTTGAAATGCGGATTTGATGATCCGGTTATGGATTCAGAGGAAATAATAGTGGAATACAAAAATTTTAAGGGTGTCCTTGATTCCCTTAAGAAAACTGGCGCAAATACTGTTATAGGCCAAAAGCCTAGATATTTAAATAAGGAGACTTTTAAAAGATTATCTGATAAATATCCTAGAAATAAGGATAATGGCAGTTTTCCAGTAACATATGAAATGATTTATGGCATGTCGTGGAATAGGATAAAAACAGATATTGACTGTAGTCAAGACAAGGTTATTCCTATTAAAAAGATTTGATTTTTATTAAATTAGAAATTCCATAAATACTAATATTTTGTTATGATGAAGCTCATTAAATAAAGGATGATTAATGAGAATATCTAATATTTTATTAATGGTTATTTTCCCGACTACAGCTTTAGCTGAATGGGAAACAAATATGCCACGTGGAGTGACTCCTACAAGTGAGGTTGCATATGATTTGCATATGCTAATTTTTTATATAACTGTAGTTATCGGCATACTTGTATTTAGCGCAATGCTATATTCCATAATATATCACCGTAAATCTTTAGGTCATGAGCCCGCTAAATTCCATGAAAGCACCAAAGTTGAGATTATATGGACTGTTATCCCATTCATCATATTAGTTGGAATGGCTATACCCGCAACTAAAGCGCTAATAATGATGGAAGATACTAGAGATTCTGAAATTACCGTCAAAGTAACCGGATATCAGTGGATGTGGCAATACGAATATCTAGAAGATGATGTTAGTTTCTTTAGTAAAATTGATAATGAGAGCAATGTTGCCAGAAGATTAGGCTCTAATGTTGATGTAAAAAAGGTTAAAAATTATTTACGTAATGTAGACAATGCTGTTGTCTTGCCTACCAATACTAAAGTGCGAATACTTTTGACTGCTAATGATGTAATACATGCTTGGTGGGTCCCTGAATTGGGAGGAAAAAAAGATGCTATACCAGGTTTTGTAAATGAGCTTTGGGTAGACATTAAGGAGCCTGGCACATATAGAGGTCAATGTGCTGAATTATGTGGCAAAGATCATGGATTTATGCCAATTGTCGTACATGCAGTTTCTAAACCAGAATATTATAAATGGGTCGGCATCCAAAAAACTAATAAAGTTGCTAAGAATAAATAAACGGAAAATTTTATGAGTACTAATATAGATAAATTACATGATGATCATCACCATACACCATCAGGAATAATGAGATGGATAACAACAACTAATCATAAAGATATAGGTAGTATGTATTTATGGTTTAGTTTAATTATGTTTTTTGTAGGTGGTTTAATGGCCTTAGTGATTAGAGCTGAATTATTTCAGCCAGGACTACAATTAGTTGTACCAGGATTTTTTAATCAGATGACGACTATGCATGCACTGGTTATGATATTTGGTGCTGTGATGCCTGCATTTGTTGGGTTAGCAAATTGGCAATTACCAATTATGATTGGTGCTCCTGACATGGCCTTACCAAGACTAAACAACTGGAGTTTTTGGATATTACCTTTTGCGTTTACAATGATGCTCAGCACTTTATTTTTTGGAAGTGGTGGCCCAGCAGCCGGCTGGACATTGTACCCACCATTGTCACTACAGGGCGGTGATTCATTTCCGTTCACAATTTTGTCTATACACATGCTTGGACTGTCATCAATATTAGGAGCAATAAATGTCATTGCAACAATACTTAATATGAGAGCGCCAGGTATGACATTAATGAAAATGCCTATATTTGTCTGGACATGGTTAATTACAGCTTTCTTACTAATTGCGTCAATGCCAGTATTAGCGGGTGCTGTAACAATGTTACTAACTGATAAGTTTTTTGGAACAATGTTCTTCACAGCATCAGGTGGTGGTGACCCCGCAATGTTTCAGCATATTTTTTGGTTTTTTGGCCACCCTGAAGTATATATTTTAATATTACCTGCATTCGGTATAGTATCTACAATAATCCCTGCTTTTTCTAGAAAGAGATTATTCGGTTATGATTCTATGGTTTATGCAACAGCATCTATCGCTTTGTTGTCATTTATTGTCTGGGCGCATCATATGTTTACTGTTGGTATGCCACTTGCAGGTGAAATATTTTTTATGTTTACAACAATGTTGATTGCTATACCTACGGGAGTAAAAGTATTTAATTGGGTTGCTACCATGTGGAAAGGATCAATGACTTTTGAAACGCCAATGCTATTTGCGTTAGCGTTTATTGTTCTGTTTACAATAGGTGGTTTTTCAGGATTAATGTTAGCAATGGTACCAGCTGATTTCCAATATCATGATACGTATTTTGTAGTAGCACATTTCCATTATGTCTTAGTGCCTGGAGCAGTTTTTGCAATAATGGCAGCAGTATATTATTGGTTGCCCAAGTGGACTGGAAAAATGTATAACGAAGGACTAGGTAAATTACATTTTTGGCTGACCACAATATTTGTAAATTTAACTTTTTTCCCTATGCATTTTGTTGGCTTAGCCGGAATGCCAAGAAGAATCCCAGATTATGCAGTTCAATTCGCAGATTTTAATGCAATCGCATCTGTGGGAGCATTTGGCTTTGGGTTATCGCAACTACTTTTTGTTTATATTTTATTTAATACACTCAAAAAGGATGTAACTGCAGAAGATAAAGTTTGGGAAGGTGCTGAAGGATTAGAGTGGACTCTACCATCTCCTCCTCCTTATCATTCGTTTGAAGAAGCACCTAAAGTTGACTAATGAGTAATTTTAAAAAAACATACTTTTCTTTAATATTTTTTACTATATTCATGTTTTCATTTTCATATATGCTTGTGCCTTTATATGATATTTTTTGTGAAATAACAGGTTTGAATGGTAAGACTAACCAAACAAAAGTAATAGCAGTCAATGAAAATCCCGTTGAAAGATTTGTAACAGTCAAATTCACATCTACAGTTGCTAACTCTGCACCATTTACTTTTGAACCTATAGACAGGGAAATGATTGTTCAGGTTGGTAAAATAAATAACACATTTTATACATTAACAAATAATACTAAAACAATTAAACATGCAACTGCAAGCCCGAGTGTAGTTCCGCATGAAGACGCAGAGTATTTTAAAAAAATTGAATGTTTCTGTTTCAGTCAGCAACAAATAAATGGATTGGAAACTAAGGAGTTACCACTTCAGTTTATAATTGACAATGAATTACCTAATGATACAAGAACATTGATACTGTCTTATACAATGTTTAATACCACAGACCAATTAGGTTCTAACTAAGGAGAATAATATATGAGCGGATCTAATAGTTATTATGTACCACATGAATCAAGTTGGCCCTTTTTAACAACAATTTCAATTATAGTATTATTTATTGGCGGAGCTAATTATATGAATGGGTATGCTTCAGGTACATCTGTCATGCTTTTGGGACTAGCTTTTTTATTTATAGTAACTTATGGTTGGTTTTCTACAGTCATTAGGGAGAGTGAGGCTGGAATCTATAACTCACAGGTTGATATATCATTTCGCTGGGGAATGGTCTGGTTCATTTTCTCTGAAGTTATGTTCTTCTCGGCTTTTTTTGGAGCTCTTTATTATGCAAGAGAATTATCTTTACCATGGTTAGGGGGAGAAGGCGCAAAGGCAGCTACTAATATATTCTTATGGCCACAATTTGAAAATGTATGGCCATCTAATGGTCCAACAAATGCTAATGGAGAGTTTACTTTAGTTAAAGCTGGTGGAATACCGGCACTTAACACAATTTTACTTCTAACTAGTGGGTTGACTGTGACTTGGGCACATCATGGATTAAAAGAACAAAATAGAAAAAAATTAATCTATGGTCTTATAATGACTGTGTTGTTAGGGTTTATTTTTGTTGGTTTTCAAGCATATGAGTATATGCATGCATATTCAGACTTAAATTTAAAAATGACATCAGGTATTTATGGGTCAACATTCTATATGTTGACTGGTTTCCATGGCTTCCATGTAACATTAGGAGCAGTCATGCTAACTGTTATATTATTTAGATGTATAAACGGTCATTTCTCTGGTGATAATCACTTTGGTTTCGAAGCTGTAGCATGGTATTGGCACTTTGTTGATGTAGTGTGGCTAGGACTTTTTGTATTTGTATATTGGCTCTAAGTCAGATTCCGTGGGGTTTTATTAAATCTAAATAATACCCTATTATTAACATAGTAAATAACAACACAGAGAGAATAACCCTAGTCCTCAATGAACTAAAACCACGCGTAGATGGTTTCTTGTCCTTAATAATATAAAAAAAACCTGCTGTAAGATTATAAATGATTAGCGCTAGTAATATTAATATTATATATTTCATTTTAGATAGAAAAACTATATGTATTTAGCATACAAAAAATAAATGACTAAAACTATTAAATTATTATTTTTTTTACCACTAATCATGATTTGCGTCTTCTTGGGTTTTTGGCAAATAGATAGAGGTAATGAGAAGCAGGTAATATATACTGCTTTTACAGATAAGTTAAAAAATTCTCCTATTGATTATAAGTACTTGGAAGAATATCCTGATCAGTTTACCCGAACTATAATAAATGGCAGGTATATTACCGACAAGCAATTCCTGCTTGATAATAAAGTTTTTGAAAAAAGAGCTGGCTATGAAGTAATTACTCCTTTAGTAGTTAATGAAAAAATTATCTTAATCAATAGAGGATGGCTTTATAATAATTCAAGACAGTTTTTACCAAACATATCAATTAAAAGCACAACGGAGTCTATCGCAGGATATGTTTATTATTATAATGATAACTTTTATGATTTAGCTGATGATAGCTATACATCATCATGGCCATTAATAATACAAAACATTGAGATTCAAAAAATAGCTGAACTGCTACAGATGGATGTAGAGCCATATGTTATAATAATGAATCAAAAACAAGTTAACTCTTATGATATTCAGAATATTATTAGTGAGAATCCAGAGCTCAAGCACTACATGTATGCTGGACAGTGGTTTCTGTTTTCGATTATAGGTTTTATTTTTATGGTAATTTTAATGAGGAAGGAAAATTCTAATGAATAGAGGCCAGCTTAAACTAACAATTATAGTATCAATTTTTATTTTACCGTTCATTATTTCTTATCTTATGCTGGATGACTATTCCCCTGGCAAAGACTATGCGACAACTAATTATGGTGATTTAATTATCCCAATGGTTAATATTAGTGATGTCAATATAATAGTTGATAATAAAACTCTACCAAATGGAAAATGGCTTTTACTTTATTATTCAAACACTAAATGCGATAAAGAGTGCTTCGAAAGCATATATTTAATGCGACAGGTTAATACTGCATTAGGAAAAGATATGGATAGATTAAAAAGGATTTTCTTATCTAATAATTTGTTAAGTAACTCTGTGAAGACTAATTTATTAGAAAATTATCCAGACCTTCTTATTATAAAAAATAAACCTAATAAAATTCATGTTTTGATTAAAGAAGTATCTAATAATAAAAATGCAGTTTTATTAATTGATCCACTCGGTAATGTTATACTTAGGTATGATAATAATTTTGATGGAAAAAAACTCCTTAAAGATATAAAAAAATTATTTAAACTTTCACGAGTAGGGTAATTATGTCTCTAGATACTTTGAGAAATATATGCTTCTTTGGCGCGCTATATATACTAGTTGTAATATCGGTAGGGGCTTGGGTTAGATTAACTGATGCAGGTCTTGGTTGCCCAGACTGGCCCGGTTGTTATGGTATTTTAGGAACCCCTGAGACTGATACTGAAATTATGAAAGCCAAAGAGTTATATCCTGACGCTTCCATTGATACTGGCAAAGCATGGCGTGAGATGTTTCATAGATATCTCGCCGGAATCTTAGGTATCTTTGTGTTTTACATATCATATCTCACAATTAGATATGCTAAACATGTATCAATAATATTTCCAATTGCCTTATCCACTCTTATTATTATACAGTCAATCATGGGCATGTTAACTGTGACTGAGTTAGTTAAGCCAACAATAGTTACAACTCATTTAGTACTTGGTATGTCCACAGCAACATTATTATTATGGAATGGGTTACTAATACAAGGCAGTAAATTCTTAGCTTTAATTGATAAGAAGTTAATTATTTTATTAATATTATGTATAACTGGGTTAGTGATACAAATTATTTTAGGAGGTTGGACAAGCACAAATTATGCTTCACTAGCTTGTACTGATTTTCCTAAATGTGATAATTCATGGTGGCCATCTAATATGGATTATCAAAAGGGGTTTACTGTTTTTAATCTACCAGATATTAATTATGAGTTAGCACCATTAGCATATAATGCGAAGGTAGCTATTCATTTTACACATCGTTTTGGGGCACTATTATTAACAGCATTATATTTATACCTATTTGCGTATATATTCTTTAAACAATCAAATACTACTATCAAGCTAATAAGCATAATAGCGCTACTAGTTTTTGTTTTACAAATTATCCTTGGAATCAGTAATGTTATATATAGCCTTCCAATTAATATTGCTGTACTGCATACAGTCAATGCCTCAATACTTCTAATGAGCATGATAACACTGTTATATTATTCGACATATCATCCACAAAGGTGATAAAATCTACTCATGCGAAATTCATCAACATATACCCAGAATAGCTTTTTAAGTATATTACGAGAATTCATTACTCTCACAAAACCTAGAGTCAATTTACTGATAATGTTCACAGCTATAGTTGGAATGTTATTAGCACATCAAAATAATCTGAATTATGAGTTGATAATATTTGCGAGCTTAGGCATAGGGTTGGCAGCCTCAGCAGCTGCTATAATTAATCATGTTGTTGATCAGAAGATTGACTCCATCATGGATAGAACAAAATCTCGCCCCTTAGTAAACGGATCTATAAAGCCGCTACATGCAATATATTTTGCTCTATTTTTATCTGTAACATCAATAACAATGTTATATATGTTTGTTAACACTTTAACTGCATTATTAACATTGTTATCAATCATTATATATTCTGTAATATATTCTGTTTATCTAAAAAATTTAACATCACAGAATATTGTAATTGGTGGAATTGCTGGAGCTATGCCGCCATTACTTGGCTGGACGTCCATTACTAATCAAATTGAGCCATTTCCATTAGTTCTTTTCTTAATTATTTTTTTATGGACCCCACCACATTTTTGGGCATTGGCGGTATATAAATATGAAGATTATAAAAAAGCAGATATACCAATGTTGCCAGTAACACATGGTAAAGATTTTGCAAGATTGCATATATTCTTATACTCAATACTTCTTTTTTGTATCACATTATTTCCATATATTTTAGGTTTATCAGGTTTTATATATTTGACTGGTATTGTCTTAATTGGCCTCAAGTTTGTCATAGACTCTTACATTCTAATGACCAGCAAGTCTCACTCACAAGCTATTGCGCTATTTAAATATTCAATAACTTATCTTGCAATTCTTTTCGCACTATTACTCTTTGATCATTTTTGGTATTTATCTGCAGGCTAGATTTAGCTCAAGCTAATAAGATAGTATCTTTTAGAAGACTAAGGGATTTACTTTCAATCTGTCTAATTCGTTCTTTTGATATGTTATACTTTTTAGACAAATCATTTAAAGTACTTTTGTTATCCAATAGATAACGCTGACTTATTATATCTTTGCTTCTGTCATCAAGTTTAGACATAGCATTTTCTAATCTATGAAGACTATCAGAACACTCAGTTTCATATTCTAGTTTTTCAAGCGGATTTAAATCATTATTACTCATATATGTGGCTGGGGATATTTCATCATCATCAGATGGATCGAATGACACATCTTTCCCACTTAACCTAGATTCCATTTGTGTCACAGTTTCTGGTTTTACATCTAACTCGTTGGCAATATCTTTTTTTTCAGTCTCTGTTAACCAAGATGTATGAGTTTTTTTGCTTTTTAGTTTAAAAAATAATTTTCGCTGAGCTTTTGTTGTTGCAACTTTCACCATTCTCCAGTTTTTAATTACAAACTCATGTATTTCCGCTCTAATCCAATAAATCGCAAAAGACAGCAGTCTAACTTTTTTATCTGGGTCAAATCTCTTTACAGCTTTCATTAGACCAATATTTCCTTCTTGTATTAAATCTAGAAGTGGTAATCCGTATCCTTTATATGTCTTAGCGACATGAACAACAAACCTCAGATGTGCTAAGACTAATTTTCTTGCTGCATCTAGATCATCAGATGAATTTAGTTTCTTAAACAAAGATATTTCTTCCTCTCTTGATAGCAGAGGTGTTTTTCTTAACTGGTTAAGATAAATATCTAAAGAATCACCAGACTCTAGGCCTAATGACAGTTCAGCTGGCAAATTTTCCATAAGTATATTACTCATAAGTATTCTTCCTACAAGCTAATTATAATGGCTAATTTAAGGTATTCAAGGTTATAAAGTATGTTTTTAGCTATATTTCTTAATATTCTAAGCTATTTATCAATATATATGTCAATTAAACCCTAATTAAAAAGGATATTATGTATGTATAATTTTTTGTTATAATCTTATTGTGAAATATAATATCGTCAAATTATTCTTTTTCAATACCATTTTTTTAATGGGTATAATGCCATCCTTAGTAGAATCTAATATGAGTTTTTCTGACAGGATAGAGGAATATACTCTAGATAATGGATTAAAAGTAATACTGATTGAGGACAATAGAAGTCCAACAGTAGTTTCTAGTATTTGGTATAAAGTTGGATCGAGTTATGAGTATAAAGGTATCTCTGGTATTTCTCATGTCTTAGAACATATGATGTTCAAAGGTACAAAGAATACTTCCCCAGGTGAATTTTCAAAAAAAATTAAAGAGGTAGGGGGATCAGAAAATGCATTTACAGGAAGAGATTTTACAGGATATTATCAAAAGGTACATAAAGATTATTTAGAGCTATCCTTAAAGCTTGAGTCGGATCGTATGACTAATCTAATCTTTATTGAAGAAGAGTTTAAAAAAGAAGTTGATGTGGTTAAAGAAGAAAGAAGACTTAGAACAGATGATAAGCCTGTTTCAAAAGTTTTTGAAAAAATAGGATTACAAGCATATGGTATGAATGGTTATGGTATACCAATTATTGGGTCAATGAGAGATTTAGATAATATTACAATTAATGATTTAAAAAAATGGTATACAAACTTTTATACTCCTAACAATGCAACTCTCATACTTGCTGGCAGCTTTGATTCAGCTAATGCAAAATATTTAATTAAAAAATATTATGGAAGTTATAAAGGAAGCAAGGTACTGGATTATTCGCAAGCTGATAATCATGAAACATCATTCAATCCTATATCAGTTGAAGATAAAGTATCTGAACCTGTAATTTTACTATCATTTAAAAGTCAGTCTTTTAGTCTCAATGTTAAAAAAAAATTATATGCAATGGAGATACTTTTAGAATTAATGGATGGGGGTCTATCTTCAAGGTTCACTAAAAACTTAATAGATAACGACAGAATTGCCTTAAATACGTTCATATCCTACGATTCATATTCAAGAAAGAGTGGCCTCATAACTCTTGGTGGCTCTCCTAGAAAAGGGGTATCTCCGGAGTATTTAAAAACTGCTCTTCTAAATCAATTTTCTGAATTTATAGAAGGTGGTCTACAAGGGAGTGAGTTGTCAGATACAAAGTCTCGATTATTAGCCAATAAGATTTATGAGTTTGATTCAGTATTTTATCAAGCTATGAAAGTTGGTATGTTAGAAGCAAAAAATTTTGACTGGCGTTTATTAGATGAATATATCAATGATATTAATTCCATAACAGAAGATGATTTAATTGATGCAGCTGAAATAATAATTAGCAGTGATTATATCTACTCTTTGATTGAGCCTACGTCATGAAACAAGTATTTCATATTTTCTGGATTTTTATTGCTTTGTTTAGCACATATGGCATGTCACATCCTAATATAGAAGCTGTGAAAACAAATACAAACTATTTACTAATCCAGGAAAGCTCATTACCAATAGTTGATATAGAGATATCTATTAATAGTGGCAGTAAAGATGATGGTAGTCTCAAAGGAATAACAAATTACTCTATTGAGCTCCTTCACCAACAAAAAATTAATGAAGAGAAAATTATTCATTCTTTTGAAAAGATTGGCGCATCATATAGCTCATCTGTGAATCGTGACTCAAGTTCTTTATCGATTAGATTTATAAAGAATAGTTATAATATAGATTTTGTTTCAAATAAATTAAATGAAATATTAAAAGCTGATAATTTAGATGTTGAATCTCTAGAGTATACTAGAGAAGTAATCATTAATGATATAATTTCTAGAGATTTAAGCCCAGCATCGATCATTGCATACAAGGCAGATGAAGAGTTTTTTACTGGCACTGGATATTCCCATCCTGTTTCTGGTTATAAGAATATTATTGAAGATATAGATATTGCTGATATTCAAAAACACCTCAAAAATATAATTAATATAAATAATATTAAAATAAGTATAGTCGGAGATATTAATGAAAATGAAGCAGCAAGTTTTATTTCAAGGTCTTTATATAATATACCAGTTCATAAAAAAAATATTTCCACTATAAATAAACTAAATTATAAAGGGAACGGTATGTTAAATAATATTAGTCATGATAGTAATCAGACTCATATATCAATATATATCCCTTCAATAACAAGAAAACATAAGAATTATTATAATATGTTAGTCGCTAATTATATTTTTGGGGGAAGTGGTTTTGGCTCAATGCTCATGCAGGAAATTAGAGAAAAAAATGGACTTGCTTATTCCGTATATAGTTACTTATTACCTTATAATGATATCGGTATCCTTAAGATTGGGATGCAAACAGAAACAAAAAATACTAAGAAAGCACTAAATATATTAAAGAATGAAATAAATAAATTAGAAATATTTGATATTAGTAATCAAACTATTCAAAAAGCAAAAACTGGATTATTAAAAAGTTTTGAATCCAGATTAGATACTAATAAAAAAATGCTCAGAAATTTGTCTGCTATAAATTACTATGATATGCATGATGATTATTTTGAAAATTATATCAAAGGCATTAATTCTGTAACAAAAGAAAGCATAATATCTTCTCTTAAATCTGACCTGGACTTTGATAAAATATTAGTTACTACAGTTGGTAATAATTAATTGGCAAACAAAAAGATCAGAATTACTGCTGGGCACTTAAAATCCAGATATCTTTCATTCGATGGCAATGATTCGCTAAAGCCTACAAAATCGTATATCAGAGAGACTATATTCAATGTAGTCAACATACATAAAAATATGACCAGTTTAGACTTGTTTTCTGGGAGCGGAATCTTATCTGCAGAAGCTATATCTAGAGGTATCAAAAAATCTATATTAGTTGAAAATGACAAGAAATCTTATAAGAGAATAAAACAGGAATTTTCGTTATTAGGCATAGATAATTATGAGATTTTTGGAATAGATGCTTTACAATATCTAAGAAATAATGATGAATCAAAGTATGATTTAATTTTTTTAGACCCTCCGTATAGTAGTGACTTGTTAGAAAAATGCATTATCACCTTAGATGAATTAAGTTATTTAAGTAAAAATACATACATATACTATGAACAGAGGAAAAAAGATTATAATCAAAAGCTTGTGTCTATAATAACTAAGACACATAATGTATTAAAAGATTTGAATATTGGTGATGTAAGTTATACGATAGCTAAAATTAAGGAAAACTGATGGAAAAAATAGCAGTATATCCAGGGACTTTTGACCCAATAACTAACGGTCATACAGATTTAGCCAAAAGAGGCTGTAAAGTCTTTGATAAAATAATCATCGCTGTTGCAGAGAATCCTCAAAAGAAAACATTATTTTCTGTTATCGAGAGAATAGATTTTATAAAAAATATTTTCTCTGAAGAAAAAAAAATTGAAGTATATCCATTGAATAAACTTTTGGTGCAGTTTGCAAAAGATTATTCTGCTACAGTGATACTAAGAGGTCTTAGAGCTGTTTCTGATTTTGAATACGAAGTCCAGTTAGCCAGCATGAATAGGTCAATGGAACCTAGTATTGAGAGTGTGTTTATGAGTCCTGCTGAAGAATTTGGATTTTTATCCTCAAGCATTATTAAAGATATTGCTAGACATAATGGTAAATTAGAGAAGTTTGTCCACAAGGATGTATTAAAAGCACTTCGTAAAAAGTATTCTTGACTATTTTTGGCATATGCTGCAGTAAAAAGATGATCTTCCCGAGAGTTTAATATTTTTTACCATTGTCCCACATTTACAAATATCACAACCATAAATCATAAGTTTTTGTTTAAAATACCCCGGAGTACCATCTAAGGTTTTAAAATCTTTTAAAGTTGTACCTCCAGATTTAATAGACTTTTTCAATACAAATTTGATAGATTTAGCTAACTCATCGCATTGTTTAAGAGTGACATATTTGCACTTCCTATGAGGTCTAATAGATGACAAAAATAGTGCTTCGCAAGCATAAATGTTCCCGACCCCAACTACAATATTTTGATTCATAATTAAGTTTTTAATCGCAGTATTTCTATTTCTGCACTTATTTTTTAGATATTCACCATCAAATTCTTGTGACAGTGGTTCAGGTCCAAGGTTCTTAATCAAGAAATGATCTTTAAGATTTTTTACCCAATGGATAGATCCAAATTTTCTAACATCGTTGTATCTTAAGATTGTTTTATCTTTCAAATGGATTTCATAATGATCATGTTTCCCAATACTGTTTAAGTCCATCTGACCTATAAATTTTATAATACCCGTCATCCCTAAATGTATAATCAAGTACCCATCATCTAATCTTAAGATGATATGTTTGCCTCTTCTGTAAATATTTTGTATATTTTTATTTTTTACTACATCAGGAATATTTTTATTTATATCCCATCTTAACTTGCTATTCATAATAATAAACTTACCAATTGTCATGGATTTAAGAGATTTATTAATAGCATTAACTACTGTTTCTACTTCAGGTAATTCAGGCATTATAATAGGTATTTATTGGACATAATTTTAAATGTATCATATGATGAATCTAATCTTAAATATATAAAAATGATAGACATAATAATTAATGGAATAGTAGAGTTTACATGGATTGGCTATGTAATTTATACACTTATAGTAACCCACATAACTATTGTGGCAATAACACTCTATCTTCATAGGGGAGTATGTCATTCTGCCATTGAAATTAAGCCTGCTTTAGGACATTTCTTTAGATTTTGGCTATGGCTAACAACTTCAATGAGAACAGCTGACTGGGTGGCTATACACCGCAAGCATCATGCAAAAGTTGAGACAATCGATGATCCGCATAGCCCTGCATTTTATGGCATTAAGAATGTACTATTACGTGGTGCTGACTTATATCATGATGAAAAAAATAATGCTGAAACTATATCGAAATATTCTCAAAATTGCCCTAAAGATTGGGTAGAAGAACATGTTTATACGGGAAGAAATAATCAAGGTATATTAATTTTATTTATAGGTAATATTTTATTATTTGGAGTTGTTGGTATTATAATTTGGGCTATTCAAATGGCCTGGACTCCTATATTTGCAGCCGGTGGCATAAATGGGGCAGGACACTATTGGGGATATAGGAACTATGATACTAGCGATGATTCTACTAATATGGCTCCAGTAGGAATTTTGATAGGTGGAGAAGAATTACATAACAATCATCATGCGTTTCCAACAGCTGCTAAGTTTTCATTAAAACCGTGGGAATTTGATATTGGGTGGTTATATATTAAAATATTTTCAGCCATAGGTCAGATAAATGTAAAAAGGTTGGCACCTAAAACAGTAGTTAATGATCCGAGTGAGACCCTTGATTCTGAGACAGGTTATGCATTATTGAGATCAAAGTTAACAGTTATTACAAATTATACAAAGACTGTTTTGAGCCCATTATTAAAACAAGAATCTATGCAAGCAAGTAATGAATTCAAAACTCTTCTAAAACGTTCTAAACCGTCTTTGGTAAGAGAGCCTCACAGGATATCTAACCAGGAAATAGTAACTTTGGATGAGATATTTAAAAAATCTGTTGCTTTAAAAACTGCTTACAATTTAAAGAATAAACTTTTTGATATTTTACATTCAAGAAACTTAAAACATGAAAGTTTTATTGAGACTATAAATGCCTGGAGAGATGAAGCTCAAAATGAAGGTATCGATTGTTTAATTGATTTTTCCAATAGCTTGAAAGGTTATAAAGTAATCAAGTAGACTATTTAATCTTCCCTTCTTTATACATTACATATTTTCTAATAGTTGGATCAAATTTTTTGATTTCTAGCTTATCAGGCATAGTCTTTTTATTCTTCGTAGTAGTATAAAAATGACCTGTTCCAGCTGATGAATTTAATCTTATTTTTTCTCTCATGGTCTTATGTAATATCGTATTTTTCTAGAGCCTTATCGAGACCATATTTATCTATGATTCTGAGACCTTTAGATGATAGTTTTAGCTTAATCCACTTATTTTGTGCTTCAGACCAAAGTCTGTGCATATGAAGATTAGGTTCAAATGTTCTTCTTGTTCTATTCTTGGCATGCGAGACATTATTTCCCGACATAACCGCTTTTTTTGTAATCTGACAAATTTTAGACACTTTAATTCTCCAAACTCAATAATGATATCAGAAACGTATTCATATACAATATATATATAAAAAAATAACACAGGAAAAGATGATGGATATAGTGTTTATAAAGGAATTATGCATAGAAACTGTAATTGGTATTTATGATTGGGAGAGAAAAATTAAACAAGTTGTCTGTATCGATTTAGAGCTTGGAACAGAGATAAAGCAGGCTTCTGAGTCTGAAAACATAGAATATACTGTTGATTATAAAGCTGTAGCTAAGAAAACCAAGGCTTTAATTCAAGAAAGCGAGTTCTTCTTAATAGAAACATTAGCTGAAGAAACAATTAAAATGATATTTAGAGATTTCAATATTACACATGTTAAAGGAAGGTTCAGTAAACTGGGTGCCGTAACAGGTTCAAAAGAGGTCGGAGTAATCATTGAAAGGAATAGAGATGACTCATAAAGTCTATATCGGCATTGGCAGCAATCTTAATAAAGAAACTAATATTAAATCATGCATAGATGAACTAAGAAAGTCTTATGGAGCAATTATACTTTCGCCTATATATGAGACATCGTCCATGGGCTTTAATGGGCCTAATTTTTACAATCTTGTTTGTTCATTCACAACAAAACTAGAAATATACGATTTAAAGTCTCACTTAAACTCTATCGAAAATGATCATGGAAGACACTTTAATGAAACTAAATTCAGCTCTAGAACTTTGGATATTGACATCTTATATTATGATAATCTTATCATTTCTAATAATAAGATTAAAATACCCAGAAAAGAGATAATCGAGTATGATTTTGTATTAACCCCATTAATAGATATAGCTCCTGATTTAATACATCCAGAATTAAAAATATCGCATTCTGAAATAATGAAAAAACACGATATTGAAAAGCAAATAATTTCAAGAATTAATCTTGATTTATAACTATGAATTTTTTAGCACAGTGCGTAATTTCTTATTTAGGTTTAATACCCTATTTTTATTTGTTAATAGATTTATTTTTTATAGAAGCACTAAGCCCGGAAATCATATATGATATCATGCTGTATAATACCTTGATAATAATTACATTTATTGGTGCTATTAATTGGGACTTTAAGAATAATTATGTCATCTACACTATCTATGGATTTATACCTAGTTTAGTTGCATTTTTCATTATGGTCTTGAATGTATTGGGCTATGAGCAAGATGTCCTGTTTTTAGCAGTCGTATCTTTCTTGCTATTCCAATTATTTATTGATTATTTTAGTTATTTGAATAATAAAATTAGTTTTTCTATAATTTACTATATAAGGATACCAGTAACATTAGTCCTTAGTAGCTTACTAATTATACCAATATTATTTAGCCACCCATAATATTACATATTTAGTTTTCTGCCACCATCTATGTTGATATTCTGTCCAGTAACATAACCAGCATCTTGTATTAGAAACAGTATTGCTTTGGCAATATCATTCGGTTCACCTGAACGTCTTAGAGCAATCCGTGAGAGTATTTCTTTCTTTTTTTTTGTGTTACTAATATCTGCTTCAGGCCACATTATAGCACCTGGAGATACACCATTTACTCTAACATTAGGAGCCAAATCTTTAGCAAGTGTTTTAGTTAAGGCTAATAAGCCCGCCTTACTAATATTGTAAATGATATGATCCTTCAAAGGAGGATCTATATGTATATCTATTATATTTATTATGGAACCCTTTCTTTTTTTTAGCTCTGGATAGAATTCCTTAGATAAAAATAATGGAACTTTTAGATTAGTATCAATTATATCAAACCATGATTTTTCAGTTATATTAGCTATTTTAGTTGGGTAAAACTTAGAAGCATTATTTATTAAAACATCAACCCTCCCAAAAATTTTAATAGCCTTCTTGTAAATGAGTGAGCATATTTTTTTTGAGGTAAAACTTGCTTTAATAGTAGCAAATGAATTTGGCCTTAACTTATTTAGACGTTTTGATAGAGATTTAGCCTCAAGGCCAGACTTATTATAAGTAATAATTATATTATAACCTGATGCATGAAGATACTTAGCAGCAGCCATGCCAATCCTTCTTGCTCCACCAGTAATAAAAACTGTTCTAGTTATAGCCATAGATATATATTAAGGGTAAATTAAAAAATGTACACTATAATTAAGAATATATAAGTTATGAAATCATTAATAGAGTCATATTTAACAGATAAAATTAATAAAGAGAGTGAAATACTTTTCTCTGAGTTTATGGATATATCTCTATATCATAAAAATTATGGCTACTATATAAGTAAAAAGCAAATATTTGGTAAAAAAGGTGACTTTGTAACTTCTCCTATAAATTCAACTTTATTTGGGGAATCTATTTCTAATGAGTTCATTAATCTCAAATCAAACACTAACGAAGATCTCATCATTATAGAACTGGGAGGTGGAGACGCGAGTCTAGCGATAAATCTTTTAAAAAACTTAAAAAAAAATAAATGCTTACCTAATAAATATGTACTACTAGAGATATCTACTAACTTAATTAAATTACAAAAAAATAATATTAAAAATGCTATCCCTGATTTATATAACTTGTTCGAATGGAAAAATTCTTTAGAAAACTTTTCAATGAATGGCTTGGTAATAGCCAATGAGTTCTTTGATGCTTTACCTACAGAGAGGTTCAAAATTGTGAATGACAACATTGAATGTTTATATATTGGAATGAATAATGATAAGTATAAATATATTTGGAAAAGCGCATCACCTAAACTAATAAATGAGTTATGTCTAGCAAAGAATGGTCATGAAATATTTTTTGAAAACAATTATATAAGTGAAGTTAATCTAAATTATATGAAATGGATGGAATCTCTAGATAAAGTTTTAAAATCTGGTGTAATATTTTCAATAGATTATGGATATAATAGTAAAGAGTATTTTTTGAGAGATAGAAATGAAGGAACTTTAGTTTGCGCGCATAAACATCAGTCAAACTTTAACCCAATGACTAATATAGGCGAACAAGATTTATCATCTTTTGTAAACTTTTCACACCTAAGTAATATTTGCTCAAGATTGGATATAAACGTTGATGGTTATCTTACGCAATCTAATTTTTTAATAAATTTAGGTATTTTAGATTTATTTCAAAGTAAGAAATTGTCCGATATGGAAAAGTTAGATGAATTAAACAGATTGAAAAATATTCTTTTGCCAAATACAATGGGTGAAATATTTAAAGTTCTAGTAATGAAAAAAAATGTAAATATCCCGCTCTTATCTACCAAAGAATTTAATCACATACATAAGCTTTAATATGGAATTTATACATATATTAATATTATCAGCGATACAAGGTATAACAGAATTCTTACCTATATCGAGTCAATCTCATTTAATACTCACAACCTATATATTGGGTTTAAATGATCAGGGGGTAGGATTTGATATTGCGCTTCACACAGGGTCTTTGATTGCTATCCTAATCTATTACAGAAATGAGGTTAATAAAATATTATCACTAACCAATGAGGGTCTAGATTATCTTAAGTTAATATTAATTGGCTCTATACCGCTACCAATTATAGGCTTGTTATTTATTGATATAGTCTCTGCAAATATGCGCTCTGTTGACTCTATTGCTTTGATGACTTTATTATTTGCAGTTATTTTATATTTTGCTGATTATAAGCAAAAAAAAGAACTAACCAATCTAACTAATATTAGTATTTTTACCATTATCTTTATTGGCTTAATGCAGACATTAGCTATAATGCCAGGCGTTTCAAGATCAGGTATTGTCATTACAGCAGCATTATTAGTAAACTTTAGCAGAGAGGATTCTATTAAGATTGCTTTTTTATTGTCTATGCCCGCTATTTTTATGGCAACTGTATATCAATCTATGCAGTTATATGAAATCAGAAATATTGAAATTTTAAATGAACATTTATTAGGAATGTTTTTATCTTTCATCTTTTCATACATTACTATCCATCTATTTATATCGACGATAAATAAAATATCTTTTACTCCATATATTATTTATAGATTAATATTAGGTATAGCTTTAATCGGATTTATTTAAGAAATATCTTATCGCATCTTGTGCAATTTCTATATGTGCATTTTCAATAATTTTTTTAATTTCAAGACCAGGCTTTTTTTGGTTTTCATCACTTAGTTTAAAGTTGTTTATATTTTTAATTAAATTATCAAAAAAAATCTTATGTATTTTCATATCAGGTGTTCTATCTGCATCCTGATATGCACATCGCATAAACGAGTTTAATCTGTCTTTTTTACGAATATCTATTTTTTTTATGATAGATAAAAGCGAATCATACTCCTCAATGCAATTTGGTAGATATCCAACATATTCTTCATAACAGTTTGATAATAATAATGCTAAGCTTTTGTATTCATTTGGCACTTTTAGATTTTGACAAAAAGATTCAATTAATTCAGGATTTCTTATCCAGTTACATAACGCAACTGAGATACGTTCAATTTTGGTCGCATCTTCAGGGCACATTGGTGAATTAGGCGAACTATGAGGTTCATCTTGAATTTCAGGAAATAATCTATCTCTAGCATTATGAGTAATTAAAAAATTGAAGAAAAATCCTAAGTCCTTTTCAGCTGCCTTGTATATTTCAAGCCACTTTCTCTCTGGCGTTAGATGTTCTAGTTCTCCGCTTTCAACAATTTCTTTTATTTTAGCAACTGTTGCTGGAACAACCACAAAATCTCCAGAAAATTTTGCATAAAATCTTGCGACTCTTAAAACCCTTAAAGGATCTTCAGAGAATGCATCAGAGACATGTCTTAATTTTTTATTTTTTATATCATCTTGCCCATTGAATGGATCAATGAGGTTTCCATCCTCATCTTGTGCTATTGCATTGATAGTTAAATCTCTTCTAGACAAGTCCTCTTCAAGTGTAACATTGGGGTTAGTATCAAACTCAAATCCTGCATAACCATGACCTGATTTCCTCTCAGTTCTTGCAAGAGCATATTCTTCACCTGTTTTAGGATTTATGAATACCGGAAAGTCTTTGCCTACTTGTTTGAATTTTTTTGCACGCATTTCTTCAGGTGTTGATCCAACAACAACCCAATCACGATCTTTTACTGGTATGTTTAACAATTGATCTCTGATAGCACCGCCAACCAAATAAATTTTCATTCACTTCTGCCTGCTTTCTTTCTTAGATTTTCAAAATGTTTCTGTTTTAATGTAATATTTAAATATCCTGGCACAATATCCTCAATTGACAATTTACCTTTGAGGCCCTCTGTGCTGCAACTATCGACTTGTAAAGATAAAAAGTTATCTAATGTAAATAATTGTCCTGGCAGCCTCTGAAAAATATTAGCTTGTAACTTAGATAAGCCATAATTCAAAGGAATGATAATTCTTTTAATTTTTAATGCACTTAGTGTGATATTTATAAGTTCTCTAAATGTATATTCTTTTGGCCCGGTTACATCAAATAATTTACCATATGATGAACTATCGCTAATAGAATCTATTATGAAATCTGTTAACTCACTCACATAAATAGGCATAAATTTTGAATTAGGACAAGCAAGAGGGAAAATAGGAGAAAATTTCAGAATAGTCGAGAATTTATTAAAAAAGGAGTCATGTTCTCCGAATACAATAGATGGTCTAAAAATTGTCGTATTACAATAATAATTCATATTATCTCTGATATAATTTTCAGCAAGGCCTTTAGTAACTAAATATTGACTTAGTGCGTTTGGATGTGCATTAAGAGAACTTATATGTAAATAGCGTTTGATTTTATTACGCTTTATTGCATTAGATATTTTCTTAATTAATTCATAGTGTAAATTTTTGAATGTATTTTCATCATCAGTTTCATTTAGGATACCAATAGTATTAATAACAATATTCGAATCAATGAGTTCAGCATTCAGGCTTCTTTCATCTAATACATCTGCATGAATCAATTCTAGATTAGGTATGAGCTTTAAATCTTTATTAGCCTCAACATTTCTGGTTAGGACACTAAGTTTATTGCATAGAGGTGATAACTTAACGGATAATTGTGATCCAATAAATCCTGTCCCACCCAGTATTACGATTTTACCTAATTTTTTCATTTAAATTTCTACCCAGTAAGCTATTGTTAATTCTATTATAGAATATTAATATAGTACAAACTATTCAAGGATAAGTATGGAATCTATTAAAATTACTAAAGATATGTTCGTGGTGTTAACTTATGAGCTCTATGATGATAAATCAGAACTCCTAGAAAAAATTGATAATCCAGTAACTCATATTCATGGTGAAGGTAAGAAATTACTCCCGATAATTGAAAACTCTCTCGAAGGCAAGATATCTGGGGATGAGATAGAAGTCCAAGTAAAACCCGAAGATGGTTTTGGTCAATATGACCCATCATTGGTTATAAGTGATAACCTCGAAAATGTCCCAGATGAATTTAGAAAGGTAGATGAAACTATTGCATTCGTGAGTAAGTCAGGTGACACAAAAGATTTTAAAGTTACAGAAATTAATGATAAAACAATAGTCTTGGATGGCAATCATTACCTTGCTGGTAAGTCGCTCTTATATAAAATTAAAATTCTAGATGTTAGAGAAGCGACGCAATATGATAGAGAGCAAGCCCAGCTAGAGTTTCTTCGATCTAAGGCTTAAATACTTTCAAATATAAGTCTTTAGATAAGACTCATATTAAGAACCCCTTCCATCTTTTCAGCCATTTCTGATTTACCAGTTCTGCTATCGCCTATTGTTGCTACAGTAACATCTACTTCTTTTAAACTTGCATCACCAATAGACTTACGTTTTTCAATAGCTGTATTTTTGATTAACTCAATCATGTCATGAGCAGCACGCTCAGGACCTTCATGCTCAACCATGTCTCTATCATTGAACCCACACTCTTTAAGCAAATCGTTACTACTATCTTTATAAACGCCAGCCATTAGCATGCTGTGAGCTAAACCTAGTTTCATTTTGCCGTTATCAGCACGAGATTTAAAATTATTCCAGAATTTTTTTTCAATTTTTTCGAATCTTTGGCATAAATCAACATGTTGAGGAAGATCTTTCCATTCTTTATCTTTTAGCAATGGAAACGGGTTTGCCCAATAACTAATCTCAACATCACCACGATGAGTCTGTGTACTGCCTGCAGCTACTCTAGCCCCACTTCTAAAGTGCTCTAGCACTTCGTCAGCAGTTAAATCAGTTTTCATACATGAATCACCAGGCTTAATTAGCTCATAGTTATTTAGATATAAAAGTATATCAAGCTCAGATCCTGTCGATATTTCAGAATATTCTGTAACTGGTACAATTTGTCTTGCATTAGTTCCAGAATGCTTATTATATCCAATTTCACGACCTTCCATTTGCATTTTTGCATGTTCACTAAAGCCATCTAGGCAAGCAAACGCTCCAGTTTCTGTCCCATAAAAAAAAGGAACTTCGTCTTCGTCATTTTTTTCTAACCTTGCTCTTCCCATATCATCTGCTTTTATAAATGAGTCAAAGATATATGGTTCATTTGTATTTTCATCGAATCTAACGACATATCTTGTTGCTCCACAATGAAGAGGTAAATCTCCATTAAGAATACATAAGACATTGTGCAATGTTAAGATTGGTTTTTTACCATACCCAAAATATTTACAATCATCTAGGTTTGGTATTAAGCCAACCAGTATATTATTTTCCTTATCATGATAATAACCCAAATCATTCATATCTGAATCAGGACAGCCAAATATAAAGATTCCATCTGGTTGTTTATCTGTAATATTTTTAACATCTGAGAATGGGAAGAGATTTAGTAACCCCGGCTCCATCTCGACACAACCTCTTGATTTATGTATGTAACATAGGATATTCCAAGCACCTACTTCAAAAGGAATAGCTACATAATCTTCCGGTATAAATTTATCATTTTTGAACGGATTATGGTCCAATGCGTAAAAAGGAAAAGCTCTTTTGTTAGCATGAGTTGTATAGTAAACGCCTGTTCTCATATCAGCAGCTGTTGTCATTGGAACTTGGCTTAAACTTGAATAATCTCCTGGTAAGTTTATAAAATGTCCTGAGATTTCACCGACGGCAACATTGGGATGACATTCTAGTCCTTTTGTTCTCCTTACCCCGTCACCTAGTCCGGCACGTATAAGTAAAATTCTTCTTGTCTCAAGAATTAGTTCTGAAAGTTTATCAGCTTTCAATGTTACATTATCTTTTATCATTTCAGCATCTGTTCCTTCATCTAGTATTTCATTATGAAGTCTAACAAGACGCGTATAGGATTTTGTTCTGTAGTGATGAAATGCTCCATCAATGAATTTCACAGAATCTCTATGGGCTTTTAATTCATTACCTGAAAAAGGCGTTTGCCCTTCTATAATGGTTATATAAGTATTAGCATCAATACCATTAATATATTCAATTTTATGAAGCACATCATCTTTGAGATCAGTATTTTCACGATTTTTTAATTCTTTTATAAATTGTTTCTTATAAATATCTAAGTATTGAGCAAATGCTTTACTCTTTAGCAATTGTGTAGGAGTAGTACATCCATCCCTTATTTCTAAAATTTTTTCCATAATTGAATACTTCCTCTTAATTATGATTAAATATGTATAATACAATGCCCAATAAGTCCTTTGACTTTTGAGCAACGTTGATTATAGTATTAGTCTGCCCAGTAAATCAATGGGTATTTAACTAAATAACTATGGATATTTTATGAAAAATTTGATAGAACCACATGGCTCAGACACCCTTAAACCACTATATATTGAAGATTCTGTCGAGAGAGAAGATCTAATTAATACATCTAAGGACATGCGTAAAGTTTTATTGAATTCCGCAGCAGCCGCAAACGTGGTTATGCTTGGAGCCGGTTACTTCACACCCTTATCAGGATTTATGGATAAAAAAAATGCAATTAGTGTTGCAAATAATATGCTGACAACAGAGGGTCTATTTTGGCCAGTCCCGATTATTAATCTTACAAAAGATGATAAAGATCTCAATATAGGTGACGAGATAGCGCTTCTAGACCCAAATATGCAAGGTAATCCAGTAATTGCGATACAAAAAATATCAGCTGTTGAGACCATCACTAATGATGAAATTATAGCTATGGCTGAGAAAATCTTCGGAACTACAGATGCTAGCCACCCTGGCGTGGCAAATTTTTTAAGTCTTGGCAATACCTTAATATCTGGTGATATTAAGGTGTTGAATTATAGTTATTTTCCAAATGATTTTCCTGGAACATTTGCAACCGCTCCAGAAATTAGAGAAATGCTTGTAAAAGCTGGTTGGTCCAAAACAGTTGCTTTCCAAACTAGAAACCCAATGCATAGAGCTCATGAAGAGCTTTGCAAAATGGCCTTAGATCGCTTGGAAGCTGATGGTGTTTTAATTCATATGACTCTAGGAAAGCTAAAAGAAGGCGATATACCAGGCGATATTAGAAACTCAGCTATAGCTAAAATGGTAGAGATATATTTTCCAGAAAACACGGTCATAATCTCAGGGTTTGGCTTTGATATGTTATACGCTGGACCAAGAGAGGCACTCTTACATGCAGTTTTCAGACAAAACTGCGGGTGTTCACACTTAATAGTTGGAAGAGACCATGCGGGTGTGGGTGATTACTACGGGCCTTTTGATGCTCAAGAAGTGTTTGAGCTTGATGTAGTTAAAAATTCGTTAAAGTTAGAGATATTTTCAGCTGACCATACAGCATTCTCAAAGAAATTGAACAAGGTTGTGATGATGAGGGATGCCAAAGATCATTCAAAAGATGACTTTGTGCTCCTATCAGGTACTAAAGTTAGGGAAATGCTATCAAATGGACAGGAGCTACCTCCTGAATTCGCTAGAAAAGAAGTTGCTGAAATATTAATGAAGTACTACCAATCCCTGTAGTTTACATGGTTAAAAAGAATATACTTATTTTCTAATAATGCATTCCAAACGGATAAAGAATATATTATAATCTTTTTCAGCAACTAATAAACAATGGAGAGATTATGTCGCAATATGTTAAAAGTGTAACTGGAAACTCTGTAACACATAGAACCAAAACAATCGCAGTAAGTGATAAGATATCTCTGCCTACTAACTTAAAAATTACTGAAAAACCTATTAAATCAAGAGAAAGAACTCAAGCTATCTAAGCTTATTAAATCCGGAGAAATTATGATAACAACTAATCCATTTGCTGAAAATGTACTAAATATCCCATCTTATGCTATACAAGGATTTTTAATACTTATGGTCATATTCACTATTGGTGGTGTGATTCTAGATATGATGCATAAAAAGAATGTTAAATTCTTTTTTCAAAATGCTAAAAAAGCTAAATTATCTGCAACAACAACTGTAAGTACTGGTGAAAAAGCATCTATTATTGTCAAAACTCTTGCTCATGATGTTGCAACCTCCGCAGAATTCTGTGGTGTATCAAGAAGAGTTACTCACCTACTAGGAATGTATGGGACAATTCTATTCTGGGTGGCTTCAGCAGTAATGATTTTTAATACTTCTTCTTCATCAACAATATATCCAATGCTATGGCATGTTGGCGCAATCATGACTTGTGTTGGTGGTTACTGGTTTTGGTTCATACAAAGAGTAGATGTTCGAGCAGAGGGTAATAGTTGGAGTAGAATAGTTTTTGCTGATTTGTTTGTACTCTCACTAGTAGGAACGTCAACATTAGGCCTATTATGGTCATATTTCCAATCAGCTAATTCAGCAGGGCTTGCCACATTATTTTTTGTTATGTTCATTATTTCAAATGTAATATTATTTGGTGGAGTATATTGGTCTAAGTTTGCACATATGTTTTATAAACCAGGTGCTGCTATCCAGAAACATATAGCTGAAGCTGATGGTTCGAGAGATGATCTTCCAGCACCAGCAGATTTACCAAAACAATTTGGCTTGGGAATTAAACGTTCTGAACCACAGAATTATTAAAGAATTAAAATAGATTAACGGAGAAAAATTATGTCAACTTTTGTATATATGACCAGATGCGATGGATGCGGACATTGTGTAGATATCTGTCCTTCAGATATTATGCATATAGATAAACTTATTCGTCGTGCAGTAAACATTGAACCCAACTTTTGCTGGGAATGTTATTCTTGTGTAAAAGCATGCCCACAGAATGCAATTGATGTTCGTGGATATGCAGATTTTGCTCCAATGGGCCATAAAGTCCGAGTTCTTAGAGAAGAAGAAAAAGGAGTGATCAGCTGGAAGATTAAGTTTAGAAATGGGCATATGAAAAGTTTCGTATCACCAATTACTACTAAACCATGGGGCAAACATATCCCTCAATTAGCTGAGAAAGACTTACCCAATAAGGATGCACATGCTAATAATAAATTATACGGAGAACCAACTTATTTGAAAACTGGGAAAGTTCCAGTATCAGATACAGGTATCCCGCTAATGGAAAAAATTGGTAAATTAAAACAAGGAGTGTACTACTAATGGCTAAATTTAAAACACATTATGAAGATTGCGATATTTTAGTTGTTGGCGGTGGTATGGCAGGCACAGGCGCTACTTTTGAGTCGAGATATTGGGGCCGTGATATGAAAATTATCTGTGCAGAAAAAGCTAATATCGATAGGAGTGGAGCTGTTGCCCAAGGTCTATATGCTATTAACTGTTATATGGGTATGCAATGGGATGAGAATCAACCTGAAGATCATGTTCGATATGCACGAAATGATTTAATGGGAATGGTCCGAGAAGATTTAGCGTACGACATGGCACGACATGTTGACTCATGTGTTCATATGTTTGAGGAGTGGGGTTTACCACTTATGCGTAATGAAAAAACAGGTCAATACCAGAGAGAGGGTAAGTGGCAGATTATGATTCATGGTGAAAGTTACAAACCTATCGTAGCTGAAGCTGCAAAAAAATCAGCAGACAAAATTTATAATCGCGTAATGATTACACATCTTTTAATGGATGAAACTAATGATAATAGAATAGGTGGCGCAACAGGTTTCAATATGCGTACTGGTGATCATTATGTATTCCGTGCTAAAGCAGTAATATGTGCAGCTGGTGGTGCATCTCATATTTTCAAACCACGTTCAGTAGGAGAAGGTATGGGTCGTACATGGTATGCTCCATGGAGCAACGGGTCTGCATACGCATTACCAATAGCTGTTGGTGCAAAGATGACACAAATGGAAAACCGTATTGTTTTAACTAGATTTAAAGATGGATATGGTCCAGTAGGGGCATATTTTTTACATCTAAAAACGTATACACAAAATGCAAATGGTGATAATTATGAGAAAACATGGTATGACCAAACAAAAGAAATGGTTGGGGAATATATTGATCATATACCGACACCTACATGCTTAAGGAATCATGCATTTATACAGGAAACAATGGCTGGTAGAGGACCTATTTACATGGTGACTATGGAAGCATTCCAAGACCCACATTTAGAAACTATCGGCTGGGAAAACTTTTTAGGAATGACAGTTGGCCAAGCAGTAGTTTGGGCATCTCAAGACATAGACCCTAAATATCAAAATCCAGAATTAACTACATCTGAACCATATGTAATGGGCTCTCATGCTACTTGTTCAGGTGCTTGGGTGAGTGGACCAGAAGATGTTTCTGGCGGAATACCAGAATATTTCTGGGGATATAATAGAATGATGACTATTGATGGTCTATTTGCAGCAGGTGATGCTGCTGGTGGAACAGCTCATGCATTCTCATCTGGCTCTTTCACTGAGGGTAGATTATGCGCTAAAGCTGCAGTTCAATATATTAATGATGGCCGTGCTAATGGTATTACTGTGACAGATGGTCAATGTGAAAAATTAAAAGAAGTTATTTATAAACCTCTTGAGAACTTTACAGTTGGCCGTAATGAAATTACAGCAGGTACAGTATCTCCAAGTTACTTATTACCAATCCAAGGTCTACAGAGACTCCAAAAAATAATGGATGAATATGTAGGTGGAATTGGTACTAACTATATGACTAATGGAGCTGGTTTAAAGCGTGGATTAGAACTTCTTGGAATTTTAGAAGAAGATCTAGAGCATGTTGGAGCAGAAGACTTGCATCAATTAATGAGAGCATGGGAATTAAAGCATCGTGCATTAGTTTCTCAATGTGTTGCTGAGCATACAATGTTCCGTGAAGAGACACGTTGGCCTGGATATTACTACAGGGGCGACTTCTTGAAATTGGATGATGAAAATTGGCACTGCTTAACTGTTTCAAGACGTGATCCTAAGACAGGTAAATTTGAATTAGAAAAAGCTCCTCTATATCATCTTATTGATGATGAAGTTGATGATGAGCAGAAAGCATAATTAGTTATATATTTTTTAATATATGAGTGAATTATGAATCTAGTTGAAATGACGGATGAAGAAATCTTAAAAATTGCTAATCCAATTTGGAATGGACTTGTGGAATCATCTAATAAAAAAGATTATGGTGGTTTCACAAAACATTTTTCTCAAGAAATGTTATTTGGCGCAAATGAAGTCGAGATAGGTAAGCAATGGGCTGCTAACAAAATGCTAACGAGCCTATCCAAAGAGAGAGAGTTTTGCGGTTGTCTAAGGCGTAATGAACATGTAACTGTTCTATTCAAACAAACCAGTTCAGAAGTCGAAGGCGAATATCTAGGTAGATTAGTATTAGGTATTGAAGATGATTCAATAAAGGTCTTTGGTGCAACGATATTTTAGAGCCATATTATCGTACTAAAGTTAATTAAGTAAGCTCAATGAAATTAAGCCCGAATATTATACAAGATAGCGTCTTTAGAATAATAATATTGTCTGACACACATTCTTATTTAAATCCTGCTATTTATAACATTATTAAAAAGGATGATTATGTTATTCACGCTGGAGATATTTTAGATTATGAAATACTTGAGAATATTAAACTTACATCAAAAAAATTATATGCCGTGAACGGTAATAATGATGATTATAGTGATCTGAAAGACATAGAAGTTATAAGTACACCTATTGGCAATATTGTTGTCACTCATGGTCACAAGCACTATCCTGATTATCATGACTCACTAAGAAATACCTTCTCTGATGCGTTAATTATTATATATGGTCATACACATCATCATGTCTTGGATATGGCTAAAAAACCATATATTGTCAATCCTGGTGCTGCTGGTAAAACAAGAACACAGGGTGGCGCATCATGCATTGTACTCTCAAATAGTAGTGATGGATTTAGCTTAGAATTGAAAAAATTTAATCCTGAATAGTGATTTTAATAAAGCTTGACTTATGATCAAAACAGACTAATATATTAATATTCGTAGGCAAATCACAACTCAATTCAAAGTATAAATATAATTAAGAGGAAGGTTTATAATGAGTTTAGTACTTAATATTACAGATGATAGTTTTGAAACTGATGTTCTAAAATCAGAAATACCAGTATTGATAGATTTTTGGGCAGAATGGTGTGGACCATGTAAAGTATTAGGACCAATTATAGATGACCTTGCTCCTGAATTTGATGGTAAAGTTAAATTCACAAAGCTAAACATCGATGAGAATCCATCAACTGCTCCAAAGTATGGAATTAGAGGCATACCTACATTAATGATTTTCAAAAGTGGCGAGTTAAATGCTACATCTGTAGGAGTTTTAACTAAATCTGAGTTAACAAATTTTATAAAAGAGAACCTATAACTCACCGGTATTCATATATTAAATTAAAAATAACTATTTTCAAAAATAACCAATTCTAACTAACCAATTAAAAAAATATGAACCTAACTGAATTAAAAGAAAAACCAATCCAAGAACTTGTAGCTATTGCGGAAAAAATGGGTGCCGAGAATGTCGGTAGACTTAGAAAGCAAGATGTTATTTTTACAATTTTAAAAAACCATTCCTCTAGTGGAGAGGATATATCTGCTGGGGGTGTTTTGGAGATATTACAAGATGGTTTTGGATTTTTAAGAAATGCCAGCAGCTCATATCTAGCTGGCCCTGATGATATATATGTTTCTCCTAGCCAAATTAGAAAATTTTCATTACGTACAGGTGATACTGTTGAAGGTAAAATTAGACCACCAAAAGAAGGAGAAAGATATTTCGCACTACTTAAAGTTGATAATGTGAATTTTGATTCTACTGAAAATTCTAAACATAAAATCTTATTCGAAAATCTTACACCTCTCCATGCAAATGATCGATTAAGACTTGAATGTGGCAATGGAAGTAAAGAAGACATGTCAGGACGCTTAGTTGATATTGCAGCCCCTATCGGCAAGGGTCAAAGAGGTTTAATTATTTCACCACCCAAGGCTGGCAAAACAATCATGCTTCAACAAATAGCTCAGAGTTTAACTGCTAATAACCCTGACTCTATTTTAATAGTTTTGTTGATTGATGAAAGACCTGAAGAGGTTACAGAAATGTCACGTATGGTACGAGGTGAGGTTGTAGCAAGTACTTTCGATGAACCAGCTCATAGACATGTACAAGTGGCAGAAATGGTTATAGAAAAAGCAAAACGATTAGTTGAACATAAAAAGGATGTAATTATTCTTCTTGATTCTATTACAAGATTAGCAAGGGCATATAATACGATAGCGCCTTCATCTGGGAAAGTATTATCTGGTGGAGTAGATGCCAATTCTTTAACTAAGCCAAAAAGATTTTTTGGGGCAGCTAGAAATATTGAAGAGGGTGGTAGTTTGACAATATTGGCAACAGCTCTCATTGATACAGGCTCTAAAATGGATGAAGTTATTTATGAAGAGTTTAAGGGTACGGGTAATATGGAAGTACATCTTGACAGAAGAATAGCTGAAAAAAGAATATATCCTGCTATCAATATTAATCGCTCAGGAACTAGACGTGAAGAGTTACTAACAACTCCAGATGAATTACAAAAAATATGGATCTTAAGAAAAGTACTGCATTCAATGGATGAGTTAGATGCCATGGAGTTTATGCTTAATAAATTACAATCAACAAAAACTAACTCTGAGTTTTTTGATTCGATGAAGAGATAATTAATTTCCTATATCTTCTCTGAAGAATACTAAATTATTATTTTCAATTTTCATATCTTTATCTTCGAAAATTTTAATTTTCTTTATATTTTTATATGCAAGATTTACTGCTTCTTTTTGATTTTCAGCATATACATTAATCGTAAGAATTCTTCCACCTGTTGTACATATTCTATTATCATCTAATACTGTCCCAGCATGGAATAATTTAACTGTTTTGCTTTCTTCAACATTATTAGTATCAATATAAAACCCCTTTTTATATTCTTCAGGATAACCTTTAGCTGCTAAGACAATTGTGCAACAGTAGCCCCTATTATTATGATTAAAATTTTCTATGTTTAGGTCTTGAATCTTAATTGTTGGGTCATTAAAAATCATTTCTAAAAAATCAAAATTTTGATTTTCTAAAGATAACATTAGGTTTTGAGTCTCAGGATCACCCATACGGCAGTTATATTCCAGGACTTTAACTTTATTAGTACTATCCACCATTAATCCTATATATAGAAAACCCAAATATTTAACATTAGTTTTTTTATTATAATCATTGATTCCATTTATTGTTTTAACTAAAATCTTTTCAATATCAAGATATAGCTTATATACTTCATTCTTATGTTCATAGCTTAAGGGATGGCTCACAGCTCCCATACCCCCTGTATTTGGACCAGAGTTATATTCATCACGAGACTTATAGTCTTTAGTCCATGGCAGACCTATTTCAAAACTACATCCCTTATAATTGCATATATATATTGCTGATAATTCCTGTCCACTTAGGAATTCCTCTATAACAATAAATTCTGAATAGTCGGGATTCAATAGTTTATCTATAGCGCTAATTGACTCTTCCACTGATGAGGAAACAATTACTCCTTTGCCTGCAGCTAAGCCATCAGCTTTTATTACTATTGGATGCTTCTTGTTAGCAACATAAGCTTTAGCCTGATCTTGATTTGAAAACATCTGATATTCAGCTGTTGGAATATCATAATTTATCATAAATTCCTTAGAGAAAACTTTAGACCCTTCTAATAATGAATGTTCTTTTGTAGGCCCAAAAATTTTTAAATTATGCTCAAAAAATTTATTAACAATACCCTCTACCAATGGAACTTCGGGCCCAACTATTGTTAGAATAACGTTGTTTGTTTTAACGAAATTTATGAGACTATTAATATCAGAAATATTGATATCAATATTTTCTATATCTTTTTCTAATGCTGTTCCAGCATTACCAGGACAAACAAAAACTTTTTGTACTTTTGGAGATTTAGAAATCTTCCATGCAATTGCATGCTCTCTCCCACCTTGACCAATCACTAATATATTTTGTTTCATGACTAATGCTTAAATACTCTCACGCCACTCATAACCATCGATATATTATGCTTATCAGCAATAGCTATTATCTCCTTATCTTTAATAGAGCCACCGGGCTGTATAATACTAGAAACACCAATTTTTTTAGCTAAGTCAATATTATCTCGAAATGGAAAAAAAGCCTCTGATGCCATTACACATCCTTTTAGTGATAAACCATGTTTATTAGCTTTTGTTTTAGCAATATTAGTCGAATCAATCCTACTCATTTGACCTGCACCAATTCCAAGAGTTTTTCTATTTTTAACAAAGACTATGGCATTTGATTTGACATATCTTGCTACTTTAAATGCAAATAGTAAATCATCAATTTCTCTATTAGATGGTTTTTTAACTGTTACTGCTTTTAAATTTTTAGATGTAATTACTTTAGTATCACTTTCTTGAATTAAGAATTTGCTTTGTAAGGACTTAATCTCAAGTTTGGAGCCACCTTTAACAGATTTTCCTACTTTAAGAAGCCGTATGTTTGGTTTGGATTTAATAATTTCAATGCATGCTTTACTATAACTAGTTGCGACTATAACTTCTACGAATTGTTGATTAATAATTTTTTTTAAAACCTTTTCATCCATACTTTTATTGAAAGCAATTATCCCTCCAAAAGCTGAAATAGGATCTGTGGCATATGCATTATTATAGGCTGCCATAAGATTATTGCATTCTGCTACACCGCAAGGGTTTGCATGTTTTACGATTACACAAGACGGGTTCTTAAATTGACGCACACATGAAAGTGCACTCTCAGTATCAACTAAGTTATTATAAGATAAATCTTTGCCTGATAATTGTGTGAAATCAAAACCTTCTGTTCTAGGATATTTTATATTATATAGACTAGCATTTTGATGCGGGTTCTCACCGTATCTTAAATTATTAACCTTTTCTAGAGTAATATTAATCTTTGATGGTAGATTCTCTTTTTTAGCATTTTCTGGATTTACTAGATAATGATGAATCATAGCATCATATTCTGAAATCTTTCGGAATACCTTAATAGCTAATTTTTTTCTCATGGTCATGCTAGTCTGATTACTAGTAGTAATTTCCTTAATGACATCCTTATAGTCCTCAGGATCAGTAATAACAGTCACTCTACTATGATTTTTTGCAGCAGCTCTCAACATTGTGGGTCCACCAATATCTATATTTTCAATTGCATCTTCGTATTTACAGTTAATCTTCGATATTGTTGATTCAAAAGGATATAGATTGACCACCACCATGTCTATGAGTGAGTAATTCGAATTTTTTAGAGAATCGATGGATTTTTTGTCTTTAGCAAGTATTCCTGCATGAATAATTGGATGTAGAGTTTTAACACGACCTTCCAGAATTTCATCAAATTTAGTGAACTCTGATATTGATATATTAGGTATTTTTTTTGATGAGAGGAATTTTGCAGTACCCCCAGTCGAAAGAATTATATAATTATGCTTAATTAGCGACTTAGCAAATTTATCGATTTCAGTTTTGTCAGAAACGCTTATAAGTGCAAATTTCATTCCTTCTTGCCCCATTTATATGCTTATACCATAGTCTTTGATTCTTTTTATCAATGTTCCTCTATTAATACCTAAATAACTAGCAGTCTTAGTGACATTGCCACCTAAATGAGATAAAACTGCAGATATTAAAGATTTTTCAACTTCTGTAACAAATAAGCTATGTAAGTTACTAACCCCTTGACCATTCATTTTGTTAATGTATGCAAGAGTTTCATTTTTAATAGTTTTACTAAGAGAGCTAACAGCAATCTTTTTTATTTTTTCCATTATTTAAAAATACCCCTATGATATCAATGTCAAATTACAATGATAAGTTTTCAAAGAAACATTTTTATTATACTACAGTTATAAAGGTTATTGATAAAGAGAAAAGTTGTTAATTTTTCTTAATGAACTGATTTAATGTATTTATGGTGAAGTCTCCATTAACAAAAAAGTCACTAGTTAATAAGCGTTTGTGCAGAGGAATATTGGTCTTAATACCTTCGATGACAGTTTCATCTAATGCGAACAACATTTTTTTGATAGCCGTAGTTCTATCTTCGGCATGTGTAACAATCTTAGCTATTAATGAGTCATAATTCGGAGGTACATCGTACCCTGAGTAAATATGCGAATCTACTCTGACACCAGGCCCACCAGGCGCATGAAACAAGCTTATGTGACCTGGTGAGGGCATAAATGTTTCAGGATCTTCAGCATTTATTCTGCATTCTATGGAATGACCTCTGAATGTAACATCTTTCTGGGTCAGTCTTAGCTTTTCATTGGAAGCAACTAAAATTTGTTCAGAGATTAAATCAATTCCAGTTAAAAATTCACTTACCGGATGTTCTACTTGTATTCTCGTATTCATTTCAATAAAACTAAAAGAGCCGTCTTGGTATAGAAATTCAAAAGTACCTGCACCGGTATACCCAAGTTTTTTACAAGCATCTGTACATATTTTGCCAATTTTACTAATTTCTCCCCTCGAGATTTTTACTGCAGTCGTTTCCTCTATTACTTTTTGATTTCTTCTTTGAAGAGAACAGTCTCTCTCACCTAGGTGGATTGCATTTCCATGATTATCACAAAGCACTTGAATTTCAATATGCCTAGGTTTATCAAAATATTTTTCAAAATATAGGTCACCATTGCCAAATGCATTTTCAGCTTCTGACTTTGTAATATTCATTGCATCTGGTAGGTCCTTGGGATTACTTACAATCATCATTCCTCGACCACCACCACCATGTATGGCTTTTAACATTATTGGAAATCCAATTTCTTTAGCAGATTTTGTAACTTTAATAGGGTCGTCAGATAAAATACCATCATAGCCTGGTATACAGGGTACACCAAACCCCTTCATTGCAGTTTTAGCTTTAATTTTATCACCCATCTTTTTTAAGACTTTACTTGATGGACCAATGAAAATAAATTTATTTGATTCAACAATTTCTGCAAACTGAGCTGACTCTGATAAAAACCCATAACCAGGATGTATTGCATCTGCATTTGTAAGTTCAGCTGCACTTATGATTGACGGGATGTTCAGATAACTTTTTTTAGGGTCTGCTGAACCTATACATACTGATTCATCAGCCATTTTTACATGAGGTAATTGTCTGTCTGCTGTTGAATGTACAGCTACAGTCTTTATACCTAATTTTTTGCATGCTCGTAATATACGTAGAGCTATTTCGCCTCTGTTGGCAATTAAAACTTTTTGAATCATATTATTTTATTATAAATAGTGGTTGTCCAAATTCTACAGGTTCAGAGTCATTTACAAGAATTTTAATAATTGTACCACTTTTCTCAGCTGTAACCTGGTTCATCATTTTCATGGCTTCTAGAATGCATACTGTATCACCTTTGTTAACTTTCTGCCCTTCTTCCACAAAAGCTTTTGAGTCTGGAGATGCAGCTCTATAAAAAGTACCAACCATTGGAGATTCGATAGTATCACCTTCTGGCAAAGCTTGTTCTTTAGTGGAAGCTTCGGGTGTAATTTCCTTCGTAATAGGTTGCTGAGTCTGCGCAATTGGCATTACTGGCTGGTTAACCGGTATAGGTTGTTGATACTGTATGTTACGCGAGAGTTTTATAGATTCTTCCCCCTCTTTAACTTCAATTTCTGCTATACCGGAATCTTCTAGTAATTCCATTAGCTTTTTAATTTTCCGTAAGTCCATACTTAATTACTCCTAATATATTTTAAAGCCTGCATAAATGCATAACTATAACCATTTACACCTAGACCAACTATAACTCCAACACTTAGATCACTTAGAAATGATTTTTTTCTAAACTCTTCTCTTTTATGTATATTAGAAATATGTATTTCTATAAAAGGTATTTGAGTTCCCAAGAAAGTATCTCTCAAAGCTATACTAGTATGAGTTAGTGGGCCAGGATTGATAATAATAAATTTTGTAGAATTTTTTTTTGCCACTTGGATACTATCAATAATTTGATGTTCTGCATTTGATTGCATAAAGCTCATTGAAATATTTTCATCATCAGCGAGTTTTTGTAGACTATTTTCCACATCATTGAGACTTTCTTTGCCATATATTTCTGGCTCTCTCGTTCCGAGTAGATTTAAGTTCGGACCATTAATGATTAATATATCTGTCAAAATTATCCCTTTATTGAATTTTAATAGAAATTAACAGATTTTAAGAGAATATACAAGAAAATTATTTTATTTTAAAGATATGCGCATATTGATGTTTTGATAGACCTGAATAAAATCATCTGCGTCTATAAATCCAACAATTCTCGCATTCCTTATTTCTTCGCCATCATTATTGAAAAATAATATTGTTGGTGGACCAAATAACTTATAATCTTTTAAGAATTTTGAGTTGTCATCGTTTGTTTTCGTTATATCTAATTTGATTAGATTTAAATTTTGCAATAACACAGATACTTTTTTTTCATTAAAAGTATACTTGTCTAATTCTTTACAAGCAACACACCAGTCTGCGTATAGATCAACCATTGTAATTTTATCTGTGCTTTTTATATCAGCAAATAATTCTTTAGTGGTAGTAATATTTGTAAAACTTACTATCTGTGATTGCTCAATGAAACTATATATGGGATCAAAGTTTTTATTTATACTTACTCCATATATCTGCATACCAGAATAAATAAAGAGTAGGCTTGATAAAAATTTTACAACATACCTTGAAACCTTTTTATATACAATTATTCTTAATAACCCTATTGCAGTTATCACCGATAAAATTGCCCATAAATATGCAGCTATCTCTATAGATACTACTCTTTCAATCAGCCAAATTGAAACTACTAGAAATAATACTCCAAAAAATTTATTCGTAATTTCTAGATAAGGGCCAATTTTTTTTGTTACCTCTGATGCAGAGGTTCCTAGTATTAGTAATGGACTACCCATGCCCATGCCTAATGAAAATAATGCAGCTCCCCCAATAATATAATCATTTGTCATTGATATGTATATTAGAGCACCTATAAGTGGCGCTGTTACGCATGGACCGACTATTAAGGCTGAAAGAGACCCCATGATACCTACCCCTATATAGGTACCTGAGCTATTAGTGTTTGATTTTGATATAAGTAGTTTTTGTATGTATGAAGGCATTTGTATTCTTATGATATTGAACATAGACATGGCAAGAATGATAAATAATGCTGCGAAGCTTATTAAAACATAAGGATTCTGCAAGCTTGCTTGGATATTTGTTCCAGATAATGCTATTAAAATACCGGCCACTGAATATGTGAATGACATTGATAAAACATACGTAAGTGAGAGAAGAAAAGATTTTTTAGTAGATATATCTTTCCCTTGTCCAACGATGATACCCGTCAATATTGGTATCATTGGAAATACACATGGAGTAAATGCTAAAAGTAAACCAGCTAAAAAAAATAAAGTAATATTTAGGATAACCGACTGTTCAGATAATTTTTGACTGAAAGAATGTTGGTTTTCACCCATATTAGTTTTTAATAGATATGAATCATGACTCGCATACTGTTCAAGTGAAAACTTTTTTGTGACAGGAGGGTAACATAATCCTGCATCGGCACAACCTTGATATTTTATAATTAAATTTGTTTTGCTGGTTATTTTATCAAAATATATATTGGCTTTAGTAAAATTATAATAAACATCTACATCCCCAAAAAACTCATCTTTTTTCTTTTTACCATCTGGCATCTCAACTTTTATAATTTTCATATCTGAGCTATCAACTGAAAATTCAAACATACCAACATAAAGGTAATAACCTTTTTCAATATCCCAGTTAATTTCAAGATGGTTGTCACCAACTATTTTTATTGATGGTTGGAACGCTTTATCTGGAGGCAGGAATTCTGTTTGATTTTTAATGATATCAGCACTTACAAAGCTGCCCCACATCAAGAACATCATGGCTAGAAAAGTCTTTTTGATATCGTATAACTTCATTATCTTCATTATCTCAATAATTATATATATTGTATATTATCTACTATAGAAATTTTGTCTATAACTGATAGTGTAAGAGTTGATATTATGAATTTAAAAAAAATTATCCCCATACTACTATTACTTATTCCAATAATTGAAATTATATTATTTATTGAGATTGGGTCAATAATAGGAAGCTTCAACACCATATTAACGATATTTATCTCTGCTGCTATTGGCATTTATATTATTAAATATAATGCTGCTGGATATATGACTGAAATACGCTCTAAAATTATGAAAGGCTTGAGGCCAGATGGGGAAATATTATCTGGCATAATAGTATTTATATGTGGCGTATTCCTGTTATTACCTGGTTTTCTAACAGATTTTTTAGGTTTATTATTTCTTATTAGGCCAATAAGACTATTCTTTATTAAGAGTGACGTTATAACGCCCAAAAGACGCTCAAATAGGTCTAAGGGAAGAGTAATTGACGTAGATCATACTGAAGACAAGTAATTCTATTGCAATTACACTTGAAATTTGGGAAAAGGTCGCTATATTATCTATCTGAGAGCAAAAACCGCTCATTTGAACAATTAATGAGGATTACATATGAATATAAGACCATTACATGACCGCGTAATTATTAGAAGAATGGAAGAAGAAAAAACTTCACCTGGCGGCATCGTGATTCCTGATTCTGCAACTGAAAAGCCAATAAAAGGTGAAGTTGTAGCAGTCGGCAAAGGCAAAATACTTGAAAATGGTGATGTTAGGCCATTAGATGTAAAAGTAGGCGACATGATTCTCTTTGGTAAATATTCAGGCACAGAAGTAAGTGTAGATAGTGAAGAATTACTTGTTATGAGAGAAGATGATATAACAGCAATTATCAGTTAAATTAATAGTATTTATAGAGGAACTAAAAATGACAGCAAAAGAAGTAAAATTTGGTGATGACGCAAGAAAAAGACTAGTAGCAGGTGTAAATATTCTAGCTAATGCAGTTAAGACGACATTAGGCCCTAAGGGTAGAAATGTTGTTCTTGATAAATCTTTTGGAGCTCCAACTGTAACAAAAGATGGAGTATCAGTTGCTAAAGAAATAGAACTAAAAGATAAATTTGAAAATATGGGAGCACAAATGGTCAAAGAAGTTGCTTCCCAAACTTCCGATATTGCAGGTGATGGCACAACAACTGCAACAGTATTAGCTCAGTCAGTCTTAAAAGAAGGATTAAAATGTGTTGCTGCAGGAATGAATCCTATGGACTTAAAGAGAGGAATTGAAAAAGCTGTATCTGTAGCAGTTGAGAGCTTACAAAAAATGTCCAAACCTTGTGCTGACCAGAGTGCAATAGAGCAGGTAGGAACTATTTCTGCAAATTCTGATAAAGATATTGGCTCTATTATTGCTGAAGCTATGAGCAAGGTAGGGAAAGAAGGAGTGATAACGGTAGAAGAAGGACAGTCTCTAGAAAATGAACTGGATGTTGTAGAGGGAATGCAATTTGATAGGGGATATTTATCACCATACTTTGCAACAAATCAACAAAACATGACTACCGAGTTAGAAGACCCATTTATTCTCTTGTTTGATAAGAAGATTACAAATATAAAAGATATGCTTCCAGTGCTTGAGGGAGTTGCTAAATCAGGTAAACCTCTTCTAATCATTGCAGAAGATGTTGAAGGGGAAGCGCTTGCAACATTGGTGGTAAATAGTATAAGAGGTATCGTAAAAGTTGCAGCAGTGAAGGCTCCGGGTTTTGGAGATCGTAGAAAAGCCATGCTTGAAGATATAGCAATTCTTACTGGTGGAACTGTAATCGCTGAAGAAGTTGGATTAAGTTTAGAAAAAGCTGATCTGACTCTATTAGGTACTGCTAAAAAAATTAATGTAACTAAAGAGAATACAATTATTATTGATGGTGGCGGCAAGAAAGCTTCAATAGAAACTAGAGTTAATCAAATTAGAGCTCAGATTGAAGAAGCAACGTCAGACTATGATAAGGAAAAAATGCAAGAACGAGTCGCTAAACTTGCTGGTGGTGTAGCAGTTATAAAAGTCGGTGCTGCAACAGAAGTAGAAATGAAAGAGAAAAAAGCAAGAGTAGAAGATGCACTTCATGCAACTAGAGCAGCTGTAGAAGAAGGTGTCGTACCTGGCGGCGGTGTAGCCATGATTAGAGCTAGAGCAACTTTGGAAAAAGTTAAAGGTGACAATCCTGATCAAGACCAAGGCATACAAATTCTTAGACAAGCAATGCTGGAACCACTCAGACAAATCGTAACTAATGCGGGCGAAGAAGGCTCAGTAGTGTTAGCTAAAGTTCAAGATGGTAAAGATTCATTTGGCTATAATGCAGCTACTTCTGAATTTGGAGATATGCTTAAAATGGGAATTTTAGACCCAACCAAAGTAACTAGGACTGCACTTCAAAATGCATCGTCTATCGCAGGATTGATGATTACTACTGAGTGTATGGTTACTGAATTAGCATCTGATGATGCACCAAGTGGCGGCGGAGCACCAGCTATGCCAGATATGGGCGGCATGGGCGGCATGGGCATGGGCGGCATGGGCATGTAACTTAAAAAATTTGTATTAGTACAATTTTATTTCAAAACCCCTTTTTATAGGGGTTTTGTTATTTCTAGTGTTAAGATATATTTATGGAGAAAATATGGCTTAAACATTATCCGAAAAATGTGCCATCAATAATTAGTAAATCAAAATTTAATTCAATTATAGATTTGATGAGAAACTCATCTACCTTATTCCCGAATAATACTGCTTTTACAAACTTAAATACTAAATTAAGTTATAAAAAAATAGATGCATACTCAGAAAAATTTGGAGCTTATCTTCAAACTAAGTTATCTATAACTAAAGGATGTACGATTGCAATAATGTTGCCAAACCTATTAACATATCCTGTTGCACTATTTGGGGCATATATAGCTGGTGCTACAGTAGTTAATATTAACCCATTGTTTAAAAGTAGAGAAATAGAAAACGTATTAAATGATTCGAGAACAGATACTATAATTATACTAGACCGCTTTATATCAGAATTAAAACCTATTATAAAAAATACATCTATCAAAAATATTATTGTTTGCAGGGTAACTGATTTATTATCTCCTAGTATGTCTATTATGGTCAAAATAGCTTTGTTCTTCCGCGGACCAAAGATAAATCTTGATAGAAACTATTTATACTTTTCTAGCATCTTATCAAACTCATATCCAAGAGCTAATATGATATTGGATAATAATGATATTGCATTATTACAATACACAGGTGGTACTACAGGAAAATCTAAAGCAGCGGTCCTTACACATGGGAATATATTATCTAATGTTGAACAATTAGGATCATGGGTCGGACCAATTATTTCATCAGGTAAAGAAAATATTATAACCGCATTACCTCTTTATCATATTTTTTCATTTACAGTTAACCTAATATATTTTTATAGCATAGGATCTAATAATATATTAGTAACAAATCCTAGAGACCTAAAAAGCTTCCTTAAAACTTTAAAGAAATATAAATTTACAGTTATCACAGGTGTTAACACATTGTTTAATTTATTATTAACCAGTTCATCATTTAGAAAAATTGACTTTAGTTCCTTAAAATTCACAGTTGGTGGCGGAATGTCTGTTTTAAAAAGTACTGCTGATAAATGGAAGAAGGTAACTGGAGTGAATATTACCCAGGGTTATGGTCTAACAGAGACTTCACCAATCGTTTCAGTCAATATTATATCTGATTCATTTAATGGAACGATAGGTTTACCAATGCCTTCAACTGATATATCAATCAGGGATGAAAATGGTTCTGAAGTTGATGTGGAACAAAAAGGAGAACTTTGTGTAAAAGGCCCACAAGTTATGTCGAAATATTGGAATAATATTGAAGAAACTACTAGCTCGTTTACAGATGATGGTTTTTTTAAAACAGGTGATATTTCTACTATTAATAAAGATGGATTCCTAAGAATTGTCGATAGAAAAAAAGATATGATTATTACATCAGGTTATAATGTTTATCCTAATGAGATTGAAGAGTATGTATCTCAACACCCAGATGTCAATGAATGTGGTGTAATTGGTATAAATGACATTAATCGTGGTGAGAGTATAAGCTTATTCATTGTTAAAACAAGAGAAAGTCTAACTAAGGCGGAGATTATTAATTATTGTAAAAAAGGTTTAACAGTTTATAAGATACCAAAAAAAGTTATATTTATAAACGAGATTCCTAAAAATAATGTCGGTAAAATACTTAGAAGAAAATTAAGAGAGTTATAGTTATTTACTAAATAATATTAAGTGATCCATTTCTGATTTTATTCCAATAACCTCATTAATTTCATGATCATGATGGCTTGGCGTATAGCAGAAAATATTTTCGCCATTATTAAGCTTCAACTTATATAAAAAATCTGATCCATGAAAGATTTTTTCTATTACCTGCGCCGATTTAGTAGAATCATCATCATGAATTACATCATCTGGTCTAATCATGATATCTACGTTTGTACCAATTTTATAAGCTGATGTTTTACCAAAAAACTTACCAAGGTCTGTTAAGACATGATTTGCATCAATGACTTTGCCATCAATGAAACTGCCAATCCCGCAAAAATTTGCTATTTCTCTTGTCAAGGGCTTATGATATATATTATAAGGAGTATCAATTTGAACAATCTTTTTATCATTCAGAAAAGCAATCTTATCAGATAATTGAAAAGCTTCTTTTATGTTATGTGTTATAACAATGGTAGTAATCTTTTCTTCTTTTAGTAATATCTTTACATCAGCTAGTAGTTTTTCTTTCAACTCTTCATCGAGTGCACTGAAAGGCTCATCTAATAATAGAATTTCTGGTCTAGGCGCTAAAGCTCTTGCTATGGCAACCCTTTGCTGCTGCCCACCGGATATTTCATGAGGAAATTTATTAGTAATTTTAGCAATATCAAGGAGTTGTTCCAGCCTTTGAAGTCTTTGAGTTTGTTCTTTAGCAGACAGCTTGGATATCCCAAATGTTATATTGTCTGCACAATTCAGATGTGGAAACAATGCTAGATCTTGAAAGATAATACCTATATTTCTTTTCTGTGGCTCAATAACTCTTACACCATTATCAACTGTTTGGCCATTCAATTTAATTTTTCCAGCAGCAATATTTTCAAAACCTGCAATTACTCTTAATAGTGAAGTTTTACCAGACGCACTTGGGCCTATTATAGATATTATTTCTTCCTCTTTTATGCTTAGAAAAAGATTATCTAGAATTCTATTTCCATCTAAATTCAATGTAATATTATCAATCTCTAATTTCATTTCCAATTCCATTATTAACAGTTTTTTTGATTAATATTATAACAGGTATTAGACCAATAATAATTAGCATTAGAGCTGGTGATGCAATAAATGATAATTGCTCAGATGATGCAAGTTCATAAATATGTATCGCTAAAGTATCAAAATTAAATGGTCGTAAAATTAATGTAGCTGGTAATTCTTTAACAATATCTACAAACACCAAAATAAGCGAAGTTATAACAGTTGTTTTCATCATCGGTATATGGATATTTTTTAATATCATAAAGTTCGTAAATCCAAAAGACTTGGCAGTCAAGTCTATATTATTTTTTATTTTACCCAATCCAGATTCTATTGCATTAAATGATATAGTTGAAAATCTAACGAGATATGCAATCAACAGTGCAACAAATGAGCCGCTTAGAAAAATTACAGGAGACCCAAATATTAATGCTTGAATATTATCTAAGAATGCAAGAGGTATAATAATCCCAACCGCAATTACAACTCCTGGTATCGAATATCCTATAGAAAAAATCTTTAGCGAGAGTTTAGTATATAAGCTGTTACTCGACCTATTAATATAAGATGCATATATCGATATTAAGACTATTATGATTGATGAAATCGTTGCTATTATCAAAGTATTTAAAATTATGTCAATAAATTCTCTATCAAATAAATATGAATAGGTATCCATTAACCATATAAATAATTGAAGAATTGGGATTATAAAACCAACCATCGAAATTAATGAACACCATAAGAATGCATAAACAGCTTTTATTGGAGACATATTACTTGATTGTGTAAATCTTGAATTTTGTGATGTGTGTTCATATTTGCTACGCCCTCTTGAATACTTTTCTAAGATGATAAGCAAAAAAACAAATGTTAGTAAGATAGATGCTAAATGGAGTGCACTAGTATCATCACCAAAAGCAAACCATGTCCTATATATACCTGTTGTAAATGTACTAATACCATAGTAATCCATAGTCCCAAACTCCGCTAAAGTTTCCATCATTACTAGACTTAACCCTGCAATTATTCCAGGTCTAGCAAGAGGAATACTTATTTTGATAAATAATTCCTTTCTATTTAGGCCTAATGATTTCCCAACTTCAATTGCACAATTTGATTGCTCCTTAAATGATGAGTATGTCAATAAATATACATATGGATATAAACATATACTTAGTATGAAGATTACCCCATAAATATTTCTCAAATCAACTAAACTATATAATTCTTTACCCATTCCTAGGGTATGCTCAATTGTATCAAATAAAAACCCAGATGGTTCAACTAACCCAGCATATATATATGCTGAAACATAGGTAGGTATAGCTATAGGCATAACTAATAACCATTTAAATATATCTTTTCCTGGAAATGTATACATGTTTATAAGCCAAGCGCAAGAAACTCCTAATATTAGAGATATTATTCCAACAGAAATTAAAATTACAAAAGTGTTAACTAGATATTCAACCAAGAGGTTATTAGCTAAATGCCCCCATAAATATGTTGACGGATAAAATACATATGATACAACAGTTAATATAGGAACTATCACTATCAGGATTATAAGGAATAGAAGAACTTGATCTTTGTAATCTAGAATTTTTGCAATCATATATTTATTGCCAATTTACCTTATCAAATATCTCGACAGCTTTATGATTACTTTCACCTAAATTATTTGCAGATAATTTATCTTTTTTAAAAGGATAACCCCATGATTTTACAATATCACTAACTTTGATATTCTCTCTAATTGGATATTCATGATTGGCATTAGCATATAACTCTTGTGCTTCGTCACTAGCGAGATATTCAATTAATTTGATAGCATTATCAGGATTCTTTGAATATTTCACAACCCCAGCACCGCTTATATTTATATGAGCACCCCTATTATTTTGATTAGGAAAATAAACAGAAATTTGTTTAGCATAATTTCTTTCTGTTTCTTTTTTTGAAGACATCCATTTTCCAAGATAATAAGTATTAGCAAGAGTTATATCACATTCGCCTAGGATAACTGATGTCATCTGAGTCCTATCATTACCTTTTGGTTTTCTCGAGAGGTTTTTAACAATATCCTCTGCCCAAGCCTCAGCTTTTTTTTCACCTAAATGAGAAATTAATGATGCAAGCAAAGACTGATTATAAATATTTCCAGACGATCTAACACATATTCTTCCCCTCCATTTTTTATCAGCCATATCTTCATAAGTTGAAAGATCATTAGAACTTACTGTATTTGGATTATACATTATGACTCTTGATCTAATAGATAATCCATACCAGTAACCGTCTATATCTCTTATATTTTCAGGTATCAAAATATTAAGTTTTTTTGAATATATCTTTTTTAATAAATCTTTAGACTTCGCTATATATAGATTACCAGCATCAACTGTTAGCAATACATCAGCTCTTGTATTTACTCCCTCTCTTTCAATCCTTTTTTGTAATTCTTTTGATTTCCCTGATATTATATTGACTTTTATCCCAGTATTTTTCTCAAAAGCTTTTAATAATGGCTTCATTAAATAGGATTTCCTCGCACTATAAATATTCACTTCCTTTAGTTCATCATGATTAAAAGAGCCATGCGAGTCTGCCATGGCATAACCTGGGAAATTGCCAATCAATATTAAAAAGACTAATAAAAAACTTAATGATAATTTATGTCTATAGATAGATTTAATAATTATTGACAAGTGACCACTCCTTATAAACGAGAATGATTCTCATTATACACCTACTGAATATACATTTAAAGTTTTTAAATCTAGGAATTAATCAAAAAATACATGTATTTTAGTTACTAAAGTCATGCTATGATTTTCAGTTAATTTATAATAAAAAAAGTGTATAACTCATGATAATGTCTGACCTAGAAGGGCAAATATGGATGGATGGTTCTTTTTGTGACTGGAAAGAAGCAAAAATTCATATACTAACCCATACTTTACATTATGGAACTGGTGTATTTGAAGGCGTTAGAGCTTATGAAACTAAGTCTGGTCCTGCGATTTTTAGACTTGAAGATCACACTGACAGGTTATTTAATTCAGCTAACTTAGTTGGAATGAATATACCTTTTAACAAAGAAACGCTTATGCAGGCACAGTGCGATGCCGTTAACAAAAATAATCTAAAAAATGCTTATATTAGGCCTTTATGCTTTTATGGTAGCGAGGGAATGGGACTAAGAGCAGACAATTTAAAAGTTCATTGTGCGATAGCAGCATGGGATTGGGGACCTTATTTGGGTGCTGAAAAAATTATTAATGGCATTAGAGTTAAAGTCTCACCATTTCCAAAAAGAGATTCAGAAGCCATGTTGTATAAAGCAAAAGCAACTGGAAATTATATAAACTCAAGTCTTGCGCTAAGGGATGCTTTAACATCTGGATATGATGAAGCTCTCATATTAGGAACAGATAATTCTGTAAATGAAGGTTCAGGAGAGAATATTTTTTTAATTAAAGACAATAAACTAATTACTCCAGAATTATTAACTGTATTAGATGGCATAACAAGGAAAACCGTTATAGCTTTAGCCGATGATTTAGGCTTGGAAACAATTCAAAGAAAGGTAAAGCTAGAAGAAGTTTTTAACTGTGATGAAGCTTTTTTTACTGGTACTGCAGCTGAAGTAACCCCTATAATAGAGATAGACGATACAAAGATTAGTAATGGAGTACCAGGACCAATAACAAAAATGTTGCAAGAAAATTATTTTAGCCTTATCAGAGGCACTTATGGTAAACATAGCAAATGGTTAACTGTTATTTCAGATAAGTAAATGATTCCAAAAAAGAAAATACTTGTTATTGGCGATATTATGTTAGACAGATATTGGATGGGGCAGGTTAATAGAATATCACCTGAAGCACCAGTACCTATACTAGATGTTTGTTCGTCAATAGATAAACCGGGCGGAGCTGCAAATGTGGCAAAAAACTTATCTGATTTTGGAATGGATGTAACATTAATTGGTTTAACAGGAAAAGATGAAGCAGCTGCTAAACTGAAAGAGATCATCGGTGATTCAAGTATTTACTATGCCCCTATCGAAGACCCAAAAATTAGAACTACAATAAAGTTAAGAGTAATTGATAAAAATAAGCAAATAATGCGAATTGATCATGAGGATAAAGACCTTTCGAAAATTGTTAGCAACACCTGTAAATCTATAGAGAAGACTTTGGACCAATATGATGGAATTGTCATATCTGATTATGATAAAGGTATGATAAAGCCGCTAGTCAAAAAAATATTAAACAAAGCAAGACTGCTTGGTATCAAAACCTTTGTCGACCCAAAAGGTTTAGATTTTAATTTTTATAAAAAAGCATTTTTACTGAAGCCAAACTTAATTGAGTTTGAAGCAATAGTAGGAGTGTCCAAGGATAGAAAAGAATTTATTGCAAAAGGTGAAAAGCTCAGAAAGAAGCTATCAGTAGACTGTCTTCTTGTTACTGAGGGTAAAAAGGGCATGACTTTGTTTGAAAAGAGAAAATCAACATCTTATAATGCATCTCAGAAAGATGTATTTGATGTTACTGGTGCTGGTGACACGGTTATATCTATATTAGCTTCATATATCATAGCAGGCAAAAATATTTCTTCAGCTGTAAAAATGTCTAATTTAGCAGCTGGACTATCCGTTCAAAAGCTTGGTTCAACAAGTGTAACCCAAAGTGAATTATCTGATGAATCTAAAAAATAATAAACTTGTAGAGAGTTTGCCAGATCTTATAGCATTATGCAGAGGTTATGAGTCTGAAAATAAAAAAGTTGTTATGACTAATGGTTGTTTTGATATTTTACATTCTGGCCATACTCATCTTTTACAAGAGTCAAAAAATTTAGGTGATATATTGATAGTTGCTCTGAATAGCGATATGTCAATTAAAAAAATAAAATCTAATAATAGACCAATTATCGAAGAATCAGACAGAGCATATGTTTTGTCATGCTTAAGCTCGGTAGATCATATAATTTTATTTGATGAAGAAAGTCCTGAGAAAATTATTTGTGACGTGTTGCCTGAAGTACTAGTTAAAGGCAGTGATTATAAAGGAAAAAAAGTTGCGGGAGAAGCATGTTTGCTCAGACATGGAAAAAAAGTCATACTCATTGATTTAATTAAAGGTAAATCTTCAACATCTATAATCGAAAAGGTTTTAAAACTTTAGAATAGCATCTATATTTTTTGTAACATCTTCAATTCTAATTAGTGACATGGCTTTTTTATTTCTTACTCGCTTACCCCATTTAACAGAGTCTTCAGTTTCTTTATTAAACTTTATCAATGCCTCAGGATATTTATTTATAATATATTTCATATTGCGATATGGCCCTGTTCTAAATGGATTCGATGTTGCAAATAAACCAATTACAGGTTTAGCAAGCAAAGAAGCCATATGCATAGTTCCAGAATCAGAGCCGATATATAATTCTGAATTCTTAATTATATTATACGCTTGTTCTAAGCTTGTTGAACCAACCATATTAGTTACGTTATTTATATTATTAAACTCAGCAGACTTTCTTATTTCATAATCACTTTTTCCTCCAATAATAATAGAGTCAATGCTATATTTTTCATTAATATATTTGACTATCACTTTATAGTTATCAATATCCCATTCTCTATAATTAAATCTACGTGAACTGGTAAAGGGATTGAATACAATATATTTTTTATTTATTATTTTTTTAGCTTCGCTAATATTTATTTCATAATCGAGATACTTATTATTGATACCAATCTCTTTTAAAAAATAAAAAAATGTATCCAGAACATGAATTCTTGGTTTTGGCCTTATTCTTTCATTAATAAATAATGAGTGGAAATTTTTTGAATTAGGCGAGTCAAAGCCAATCTTACGTATTGAATTTACATATAAACTAATTATATTGGATCTCAATGAAACTTGCATATGAAGTAACACATCATATACTTTATCTTTGTTAATCAGTCTCAACTTTTTCAACGATAGCCTAAAATTATTTTTGTCTATCACAATAAAATCAACACCTTTGATATTCTTGACTAGCGAGTATTCTGTTTTACCGATAATCCATGTAAGATTTGCATGTGGTAGATAGTATTTTAATGTTTGTATTATTGGTATCATATGAGTAATATCACCAATAGATGAAAGTCTTATGATACAAATAGAATTTAATTGATTAGCAACTTGGGACATAATTTGAGTATTATTATTAAAAAAATTAACAATCACTTCATATTCTATGATAAAGACATTGAAATTAATATAGAAGAATCCTTTTTTAATGGGAACTTCGCTACCGATGAAGCACTCAATGTTCAATGGATACATAATAGAAGATGGGTTAAGAAACATTATTTTCGCAAAGGGTTAATGTCATTTCTTGATGATAAATACATAACCAAGGGAATCAAAGATACCAGATCATACAAAGAATATTTCATATTAAACTATTTATTTAAATCAGGTTTTAATACCTGTAGACCAATCATTGGCTGGGTAACATATGGCCACATATACTATACTGCAAATCTCGTGACAGAGGCTTTGCCATCCATTACCTTAATGAAAGTCCTACAACTTAATACTATGAAGGATCTGTATTGGGAGAAAATTGGGATTGAAGTTAGAAAAATGCATGACTTAGGTATATATCATGGTGATTTAAATATAACTAATATTATGATTGATGAAAAGAAGGGGAATATATTCATATTAGACTTTGACAAGTCACATTTTAGGAAAATAGACGAGAGTGTTGGCAAATCAAATCTGAAGAGGTTAAAGCGTTCATTGCTAAAAAATAATTTTTTTAATGAGTTAGATTACAAAAAAATCATTGATAGCTATAGTTTTTTTAAGAAATAAATCTTTTAATAGTTTTACAATAATTATCTACTATATCTTTTTTAGCAATCATAATTTTTTTAGCATTTTCACCAAATAATTCTCTTCTTTGCTTGGATTTTAGAAGTCTTTCGAATACATGCTTTAATGTATTTGAGCTCTTAACCATTATCATTGCGTTGTTCTTTAAGAATTCTTCAGTCTCGCTAATAAAATTATACATATATGGCCCCACAATAATAGACTTCCCATATGAAGCAGCTTCAAGGAAATTTTGACCACCATGATCAACTAGAGAGCCTCCTACAAAAATAAACTCAGAATGTTCTATAAGACTTTCAGTTTCACCAATCGTATCCGCTATATATATTTGCGTAGAGCTTCTAATTCTCTCATTTTTACTTCTAATGGCAATTTCAAGCATATCTAATGGTAGATCAGACAAGATATCCCCCAGTCTTTCAGGATGTCTTGGTGCTATAACAAGAAGAACTTTCTTCCCATATGTTTTCAGCCATTCTGTAATTATTTGTCTTTCCTCGTCTGGATGAGTTGAAAGAGCTAAAACATATTTTTTGTTAATAATATTATCTTGGTTAGCAATAGTATTATATTGAGAAAACTTTATATTACCAATGACTTCAGTTTTTAACTTAGGCCCACCAAGACTCTTGAAATTTTCTTCCTCTAATTCTGATTTACACATAATGAGATCAATCTTTTGCAATGCAGTCTTATATATACTTTTGATTAAATTATTGGCACTTGATGTTTTGCTTGAAATTCTTCCATTAACAATCATGATTGGAATTTTATTTTTATTGCATATATTGATGAGATTAGGCCATATCTCTGTTTCTATAACTATGCATATTTTAGGTTTTATTAGGGTAATAAATCTCTTGATAGTCAGCAACCAGTCTAATGGTAAATAGTAATGTTTCAATTTTTTAGATTCTGTAATCAATGATTTAGAAGTTGATGTTGTAGTAGTTATAAAAAATAAAGTTTCAGGATATAGAAGAGAGAGTTTGGAGTATAGTGTCAACGCAATCTTAGTTTCACCAATAGATGATGCATGTATCCATATGGTTTCTCCATTAACTTTCGGGTTTGCCCAGCCAAGCCTTTGCATGATAAATTTCAAACCACTTTTTCTTCTCAATGCGCTAAATACAATCCTTATTATCAAGAACGGGCTTAGTAGGTATAAAAATAAATTATATTTAAACATTCGGCTAATTGATTTACCAAACAAGCATATTATTTATATCTCTAATATTTTGAACACTTAATGCAGATGAATATTTTTTCAGTTCAAGATCATTTAAGAGATATTTCAAAGTATTTGAAACTAGCTCATTTTTAGAAGCTACTAGATTATATTCTGCTTGCTTAAGAGCTACATCTGTATATAGTCCAGATTGAAAACCATTTTCTATTGCCAAATAATCTAGGTTGGAATTTTCATATCTATCTTTATTAACAATTATAAGTTTGCTTAATAAATTATGACTATTTACTTTATCAATTATATCTTTTTTAATTGTTCTTCTTAACTGGTCTAGGCTTATTTTTGCATTTTCATATTTATAACTAGACTCTTTTACTTTGGAACTTTGATATCCTCCTTGATAAATTGGGAAGTTTACAGTTAATCCAATTGTATTAGACTCTCTTGTTACATCGCCGAACCTTGATCCACCGGCAGTGTCTGAATAATCATATGTTGCTATCAAATCAACTGTAGGATAATGCTGAGATTTATTAGAATTCATTTCATGTTTAGAAATATCAACATCTAATAAAGCAAGCTTAATAGCATCTAATGACTTCATGGAACTAGATATCAAAGAGTCTGAGTTATAACTTGTAAAATGTATATCCATTATTGGCTTTAAATCATGAATATCAAGAACTTCTCGGCCTGTAAAGATATATATATCTTGTTTAGCTAACTCTAAACTATTCAAAGACATATCTGATTCAATATTTGCAACATCTAGATTATTTTTATGCTTATTCAGTTCTATGTCAGTAATATAACCATTGGAAAATAATTTTTTTGCATTTTGGTATGTTAATGCCATCATACTAGTTTTTATAACATCTGCTTTATAAGAATTGTTTGAATTAATTAGGGAAAAGTATAGTTCGGCTGATTTTATAATCAAATCTTTTTTATAGCTATTTATTTTAATTTTAGATTTATTTAAACTTGCCTCTGCCTTATTAAGCTCATCAAAAAAATAAATACGTAGAATTGGTTGTGTTATCGTCAAAGATGCACTTTCAGTAGTATAATCTTTTATAATACCTGTGCCGGTATACTTGTTAGTATAATTTTCTTTAGTAGTCGCGCTTATTCCAATATCAGGAAATAAAGAAGAAGAGGTTTGATTATATATTTCTTCGGAAATCTGATTATCATTAGAAATGATTCTCAGGTCATTATTATACTTAATAGCTCTATTATAGATGTCTAGAATATCTGAAGAATATAGATTCGGTGATAATGTAATTATCAATATTAAAAAAAATAATCTAAAATTAAACATATTTAGTCATAGACGAATCAATTTCATTTGACCAAGCGTCTACGCCTCCACCTAAATTAATTATATTAGTAAAACCATTGCTCACTAAATACTTAGCAACCATTCTGCTCCTAATTCCATGATGACAAACCACAATAATCATATCGTTATGATTCAACTCATCTTTTCTCTCAGTAATTTGCCCCATAGGGATATGCACTGAGTTTTCTATATGACATATATCATATTCCCATTTTTCTCTTACATCAAGAATGAAGGGCGTAATACTTTCATCTTTTAGGATTTCACTTATTTCTAGTACTGTTTTTTCAATCATTATTTATAATTATAGGTTTAACGTCGGTTTCTATTATCTGCTCTTTAAGAAAACTTGAGGAACTCAATTTTTTGATTAGAATTCCTGTTTTAATTGGACCTGTATCTCTCCCGAAAAAAACAAAAGCTCGAGATTGCTCACTCATATGATCAGTTATAATATTAAGATTATTAATGCTACTTGTAAGAATTATAACCTTATATTTTCTGATAATCTTAAGATTATCCATTATATCCAAACATTCATACAAAATATTCTTCTTCAAAAAATCATGGTCTGCATTTTTTTTACACGATTGAATTAGGTTATTATCTATATCAATCGCATGCACTTTGTTTCCTAGAATAGAGACACATGTTGATAGATATCCTGTCCCCGATCCTATTACAAGAATATCTTCATTAGATTGTATATTTAACGCCTGCAGTAACTTGGCTTCTACTGATGGCATTAGCATATGTTGGTTATCACCTATTGGTATATTTATATCTACATGAGAAAAACTTTTATATGAGTCTGGAGTAAATAACTTTCTAGGTATTAGTTTCAGAGTATTTAAAACATTATTATCAATAACATTCAGAGACCTGATATGATTATCTACCATATTTATTGTATCGGTATTATCTACTTTCATTTCATCGGTAAGTTTAGTATTGTTATATTATAAATCAAAAGACAAGCAATTAACATAAGCTGGTTAATCATATGAATGACAAGAAAATCAATATAAATGAGTATTCAAACAATTTTCCTGCTTCAGAAAAATATTATATAGAAGGTTCTAATCCTGAGATACAGGTTCCTTCAAGAATGATAAAACAGACTCCTACAAAGCTAAATAACACTACACAAATTAATGGTCCAATCTATGTATATGATACAACAGGACCTTATACTGACCCTGATTATAAAATCGATATATCTTCAGGTCTCAAAAAAACAAGAGAACCGTGGATTTCTGATCGAGATGATAGTGTCCAATATGAAAGAAGTTATTTGGATATTCTTAAAGATAGTTTTAGTAATGCTCAGCATGAGATAACTAAAATTGCGAGAAAAGCTAAAGGTGAAAATATTACACAAATGCATTATGCAAGGAATGGTATCATCACCTCTGAAATGGAGTATGTCTCAATTAGAGAAAATATTTTTAGAAATGCATCTAGCTACGATAATAAAATTACACCTGAGTTTGTTAGAAAAGAGATTGCAGAGGGAAGGGCAATTATTCCATGCAATATTAACCACCCAGAAATAGAACCAATGATTATTGGAAAAAACTTTCTGACAAAAGTAAATGCCAATATTGGTAATTCGCCAGTTAAGTCTGACGTTAATGAAGAGCTCGACAAACTATTATGGTCGGTTAGATGGGGTGCGGACACAGTGATGGATTTATCTACTGGGAAAAACTTATATGAAACTAGAGAGCAGATAATTAGAAATTCTCCTGTACCCATAGGAACTGTACCTATATACGAAGCTTTAGAAAAAGTTAATGGGAAACCAGAAGATTTAACCTATGATATATTTAGAGAAGTATTGATTCAGCAGGCTGAGCAGGGCGTTGATTATTTCACAATTCATGCCGGTGTACTTTTGAGTTATATACCAAAAACTATGGATAGATTAACAGGAATTGTTTCTAGAGGTGGTTCTATTATTTCTAAATGGTGTTTAACCCATCATAAGGAAAATTTCTTATACACCAATTATGATGATATCTGTGAAATCATGAAAAAATATGACGTCTCTTTTTCTTTGGGTGATGGTTTGAGACCAGGCAGTATTTCAGATGCAAATGATGATGCTCAATTTTCTGAATTAAAAACGCTTGGCGAATTAACTAAAAAAGCCTGGAAACACGATGTTCAGGTTATGATAGAGGGTCCGGGGCATATACCTCTTCATTTAATTAAGGAAAATGTTACCTTAGAAGAGAAGCTATGCAGCGAAGCACCTTTTTACACATTAGGTCCTCTAGTAACAGATATCGCACCAGGGTATGATCATATTACTTCTGCTATCGGTGCTGCTAATATTGGATCCTTTGGAACAGCTTTATTATGTTACGTTACTCCGAAAGAACATTTGGGTTTACCTAACAAGAATGATGTCAAGGATGGACTAATTGCATATAAAATTGCTGCTCATTCTGCTGATTTATCTAATCAACACCCAGCTGCACAGTATCGCGATGATGCTTTATCAAAAGCTCGGTTTGAATTTAGATGGGAGGACCAATTTAATTTAGGGCTAGATCCATATAAATCCAAAGAGTTTCACGATGAAACACTTCCGCAAGAAAGTGCAAAAGTTGCACATTTCTGCTCAATGTGTGGACCACATTTTTGTTCTATGAAAATCACTCAGGATATTAGAGATTATGCCAATAATAAGGGCTTAAAAGATATAAAGGTAGCCATAGATTTTGGGATGGACGAAAAATCTAAAGAATTCAAAGATCTTGGCAATGAAATTTATATTAAAAAGTAAAAACTAACTTATTTCTTTTTTTTAGTTTTACCAAATACACCATCTAAGGCTTGCTGAATATCATTAATAATGTCTTCAGAGTTTTCTATACCAATCGATAGTCTAACTAAGTCCTCTGGAACTCCAGCTTGCTTAAGTTCTTCAGGGGATAATTGCCTATGTGTTGTAGATGCTGGATGACATGCTAAAGATTTAGCATCACCAATATTTACAAGTCTTACAATTAAATCTAGGTTGTCTATAAATTTAGAGCCATTTTCCTTGCCACCTTTAATTCCAAAACTCAAGACACTAGATGCTTTACCACCCATTAACTTTTTGACTAATTCATAATCTGGACTGCTGGCAATTCCAGGATAATTAACCCAACTAACATTAGGATGCTTCATTAAAAAATTTGCAACTTTAACCGCATTTTCACAATGCCTATCCATTCTTACCGCTAAGCTTTCAATTCCTTGTAATATTAAAAAACTATTAAATGGCGATATTGCTGCACCCATATTTCTTAATGGAACAACTCTAGCCGCACCTATAAATGCTGCATCGCCCATTGCCTCTGTATATATAACACCATGATATGATGGATCTGGTGTATTTAATCTACTAAATCTTCTTTTATGTTTAGCCCATGGAAATTTTCCTGAGTCAACTATAATTCCACCAATTGTAGTTCCATGACCACCCATATATTTTGTGAGCGAATGAACAACAATATCAGCACCATGTTCTATTGGTCTAAATAAATACGGAGAGGGAACAGTATTATCTACTATTAGGGGTATTCCGTGTTTATGTGCCATTTTGGCCATTTTTGGTATATCCACAACATTTGCAGCAGGATTCCCTATCGATTCACAAAAAATAGCTTTTGTTTTAGAATCAATTAATTTTTCCATATCTTCAATCTTGTCATGTTCACCAAATTTTACATCCACTCCAAAACGAGGTAATTGATGAGCAAATAATGTATACGTTCCACCATATAATGTGCTTGTACTTATAATGTTATCTCCAGCTTCGCAAATCGTCATAATGGCATATGTTGTTGCAGCTGAGCCAGATGCAAGAGCAAGAGCTCCAATACCTCCTTCCATTGCAGCAACTCGTTTCTCAAGGACATCCGAGGTAGGATTCATTATTCTGGTATAAATATTCCCAGCTTCCTTTAAATCAAATAAGTCAGCACCATGCTGAGAATCTCTGAATGAATAAGACGCTGTTTGATAAATAGGTACAGCTACTGCATTCGTTGTAGCCTCTGGAGAGTATCCTCCATGTATTGCGATAGTTTCAAATTTCATATGTCCCCCAAAATTCAGTATTAACCATCATAAGAAAAAACCAACAATATTGCCAGTATAATTTATGTGATATCTAAATTTAGTTGACTTATCGGTTCATTATTGAACTGAACACCTACACCTAAAAGTCTAATAGATTTATTATTAGTTAGAAGGGTTTTCTTTAAAAGGTTAGAGTAAACTTCATAATTAATTATTTTACTAGACACTTGAGTTGTAGTTAATTTGAAATCACTATACTTTATCTTAACATAACAAGATTTTATCAATCTATTTGCATAAACTTTCTTATCAAGCCTTTTTAATAGCTCTAAATATAATAACTTTAATTCTTTTAAAGCTTGTATTAAATCTGTTAGATCTTCCATATATGTATCTTCAACACTGAGACTCTTGCTAATCTTATGACTCTCAACTTCTCTGTCATCAATGCCTCTAGATAGAGAATATAAAGTACACCCGTACTTACCAAGTAATTTACTGAGGCTTTCTTTACTTAACTTTTGTAAGTCTTTGCATGTGTTCACTCCATTACTTTTTAATAATAATTCTGTTTTTTTACCAACGCCATATATTTTCCTTATAGGTACTTTTATAATGAAGTCTTTAATATCTTTATCAGGTATTGAATATTGCCCATTGGGTTTATTCCAGTCACTAGCAATTTTAGCTAAAAATTTGTTAGAGGATATTCCTGCTGATGCCGTGATACCAAGGTCTTCAAAAATTTTCATCCTTATTTGTCTGGCCATCTCCTCTGGATCTCCTTGGCAGTATTTAGAATTTGTAACATCTAAGTATGCTTCATCAAGTGACACTGGCTCGATAATTTTGGTATAACATTTATATATTTTATGAACTTCCTTGGACACTGCCCTATACTTTTCCATATTTACGGGTAAAAAAATTATCTGAGGACATAGTCTTTTCGCAGTAATTGAGGGCATAGCTGACCGAATACCATATCCTCTAGCTACATAATTGCATGTTGTTATGACACCTCTATTTTCTGAGCTACCTGCAACGGCAACAGGTTTATTTTTTAATTCAGGCCTTTCCTTTATTTCTACTGATGCATAGAAACTATCCATGTCTACATGAATAATTTTAGATTTTCTGAAAAGCTCTTGTCTAGGTATTATTACTCTCATCAATTGTCAATGATTTGATAGTTAATGCATGTATTTCACCTGACTTAATGTAACTATCTAATGCAGCATAGATAATTTTATGTCTTTCAATCACAGTCTTATCTTTAAAAATGTCACTAACCACCTTAACTGTATACTTTGCTTCTCCACCTTCTACTGCGATTGACGAATCTTTTATTTTCTCAGTAAGTATTTTTCTTATTAAATCTTCCATATTTATTTCTCCCATAAATCCGGGTTCGCCCAATTATCACTATTTAGCCAGTCCGGAGTTTTTTTATAACTACCTATATTATAAGTATAAAAGAGAAAAAAGATATTGTCATAATTAGTCTGAGAAAATAAATTAAATCCTAATGATATTAGTAATTTATGCATTTGGTTATCCAAATATTCTGAGTTTTTAATTTTATTAATAATGATAATATGATTCGGATGATTTAAAATTATACTTCCTATTTTTTTATAAATATCATCATAACCTATCATGTATTGATCTACTGATAATATTAGTAGATCATTAGTTTCTATATTGATTAAATTATTCATATCATCAAAGGCTTTATAATTTATATTTAAAGAATCCAATGATTCTGATACTTGATTATTACGATGCTCATATATAATAATATTTCTATCTTTATTACTCATGCATATTTGTAAAATTGTATTTTCAAATCTTTTCATATACACCTCTATAGACATTAAAGTTTAATAGCTTTGTTTTAATTATATAATCGGGTTTTAGGATATTACTTAATGAGTGTTTCGGCTCTTTAACTATTACACGACCTTTTGACTTTTTGATTGCAAGTTTAATAAGATTGTTTTTATTAGAATCTTGAAATGATATTAATTTTAATGTTTCATCATTTTTAGATGATAAAGAACTCCCCTTCAGTTTATCAAACATGAAATCAATATAGATATACTCATAATGATTTTCTGAATGTTTAAGGTAGTCATAAGAATTTCCATGATACATAGAAAAATTTGATAGTTCCAGTTTCTTTAATGCGCTATTCAATAGTAGAGACATGACTGGACTATTCTCAATCATTGTTATGTCATAACCCATTGATCTTAAAATATAACTATCTCTCCCATATCCCGCTGTACAATCCAATATTGTAGATCCTTTTTTTGGAAATAACTTATCAAATACATCTTTTTTCCCGGCCAGTCTTAGTTTTATTTTATTATTTAATTCTTTATCTAGAAAATTTATTGATATAGATACAGGATTTTTATAATGCGCATTAATCAACTGAATATCTTCTTTATCAAAAATAATGGATAGTTTTTTGGTTATAATCTGATCATAGTAACTATTGAGAACTGTGCCTAAAAAAATAGATTTTTTCTCATTATTGGCATCAGATATGATATTCATTAACTAATATTATACCTTCGCCTTACACTTCTTAGAAAATAATAGACAAAAGGCCATACTATCGCGCTCACTACAGGCATCCAGTATAGTGAAGTTGTATAGTTACTTGTTCCCATCATGTCATCAATCCATAAGATTATAGTGACCTTGGTAATCAAAATAATTAGAATTAGAATTCCTTGCTGCAGTACAGTCAAATGTCGTATTATCATATATGACTTAAAAATAAGATAAGCAATTAAACTATATACCAATGCATTTACCCCTAAAGTAGAACCAAGAACCACATCTACCAGCAGTCCGATAGTCCAAGCAGTGAATAATCCAATTGATGAAGGGGAGGCTAGTATCCAGTATATTAAAAATAAATGTATCCAGTCTGGAGCAAAGTATCCTAAAGGGAATGTTGTAACAGTTAATATAATCGATAATAACAATGTTAGAGTTATAATTAAAAAACTATTCATTAATATCAACCTTAGGCTTATAGTCCCATATTAGTATTAACTCAGACATCTGCCCAATTTTTTCATAAGGTTTAATCTCAATTTCACTGAATTTTTTATCCCTATTACTGATTTTATTGACAACTGTTCCAATTGGGATATTGGCTTTAAACCTTTCTGCAAGTCCCGATGTAGATATAATGTCACCCTTCAAAATATCTATATTCATCTCAGCATATGGGACAACTAGTTTTCCATCATTTGAGTGACCACTAACTAAAATATTGGCACCAGTCCTATTTACAACTGCAGGAATAGTATGACTAGGGTCAGTTATTAAGATAACTTTTGATGAAAGAAATGTTGTGTCTATAACTTGCCCAACCAAGCCATTGACACCAATTACATTTTGACCTACATAAATCTTATGTTTTTCACCTTTATCGATAGCAACAACTCTTTTGTTAGGGCTAGCTGTATTGTTAATCACTTTTACAATAGTCTGTTTTTTAGATGTTATATTTGAAGCTTTTGAAATTTTTCGTAATCTTATATTTTCATCTTTCAATAGATTTAATTCTTGTAACTGTATTTTTAAAGATATATTTTCTTTTTCTAGAGTGTCTAATTTTAGTTCTAAGCTTTTAATGTCACTAGATTCTCGTATCAATTCATTTATGAATAACGAAGGTAAGTTCGATATTCTATCGATAGGATAAACAATCAAATCATTGATAATTGATCTAATATAAGTAATCTGTTGATACTTATAATCTAAAACTATGGTTCCAATAGACAAAGATATTAAAAATATAAGGGTATAAAAATCGGCAGTGCTTTTTCTATAATAGCGTTCCATTGTTAGTCAACAGATAGAAATTCAATCCCTTCTTGGTCAATAATTTCTAGGACTTTCCCGCCGCCCCTAGCTACGCAACTCATGGGGTCTTCAGCCACGATAACATACATCCCTGTTTCTTCAGTGATAAGCTTATCTAAGTCTCTTAATAATGCTCCGCCTCCTGTAAGAACCATCCCGCGTTCATGGATATCTGCACCAAGTTCAGGGGGAGTTTGTTCAAGTGCAGTTTTAACCGCACCAATAATCCCTTGAAGTGAATCTTGCAGTGCTTCTAGTATTTCATTGCTATTAACGGTAAATGATTGAGGAACTCCAGCAGATAAATTAGTACCTTTAACTTCTATCTCTAACAAATCGCTACTAGGATATGCACAGCCTACTGTATGTTTAATTTTCTCCGCAGTTGGATACCCTATAACACAACCATAATTCCTTCTTACATATGCAATAATCTGGTCATCAAATGTATCCCCTCCAATTCTTGTTGATGATGCATAGACTATTCCATTTAATGAAATTGTTGCTACTTCAGATGTACCACCACCAATATCAAGTACCATATATCCTCTTGCTTCATCTATAGGCATACCTGCTCCTATTGCTGCTGCCATTGGTTCATCAATAAGGTGTACAATTCTTGCGCCTGCACCAGACGCTGATTCTTTAATAGCTCGTCTTTCTACTTGTGTTGCACCGCAAGGGACACATACTAATACTCGTGGGCTGGGCCTAAACAATTTACTATCATGAACTTTTCTTATAAAATGCTGGAGCATTTTCTCGCAAACCATGAAGTCTGAAATTACACCATCTTTCATAGGCCTAATCGCTTGCAGCCCTGTAGGAGTTCTACCCAACATTTTTTTTGCTTCTAATCCGACTGCTTCAATTTTTCTTCCGGCTGCACCACGCTCATCTCTAACTACGACTACAGAAGGTTCGTCTAGGACAATACCTCGGCCTTTAACATATATCAGAGTATTTGCTGTTCCTAAGTCAATAGATAAGTCTGTTGAAAAAGTACCCTTTATTTTTTTAAATATATCATTAATCATTTCTTTAATTTTTCCTTAAGGATTTGATTTATCACCTTTGGATTAGCTTGTCCTTGAGTTGCTTTCATAACTTGTCCTACAAAAAAACCAAGAAGTTTATCTTTACCACTTTGATACTCTTCTACACTTTTATAGTGGTTTTTGATGATATTATCAACTATTTTATTCAATTCATCTATATTAGAAATTTGTTTCATACCCTCATTTTCAATGATATCCCTAGGTTTTTCGTTATTATTCCACATTCTTTCAAGTACTTCTTTGGCCTGTTTGTTTGAAATAGTTTCATCTGAGATATTTGATAACAGATATCTTAAATCTTCAGCTAGCACAGGATAGTCTTTTACAGATAAATATGTTTTTTTGGCTAGCGCAAGAACCTCTGTGATTATCCAGTTTGCTACTAATTTTGGATTCAAGTCTGAAGTTTTTAATGTATTTTCGAAATATTCTGATAACTCTCTATCAGAGACTAGTATAATTGTATCATATTCGCTTAAACCATATTGGCTTATGAACCTTATTTTTTTTGTACTTGGAAGTTCAGGCATATTACTTTTTATATTTTTTATTAAATCTTGGCTAATACATACTGGAAGTAAATCTGGATCAGGGAAGTACCTATAATCATTCGCTTCTACTTTAGACCTCATTGATCTTGTTTCATTTTTTGACGGATCATAAAGCCTAGTTTCCTGAATGACTTTATCACCTCGCTCAAGTATTCTAGCTTGGCGCTCAATTTCATGATTAATGGCATTTTCTACATACTTAAAAGAGTTAATATTTTTTATTTCCGCTCTAGTTCCTAGTTTATCTACACCCTGCTTTTTTAGAGAAACATTTGCATCACATCTGAATGAGCCTTCTTGCATATTACCATCACTAATTCCAAGATATCTAACAAGCGAATGAATATTTTTTAGATACTGAACCGCTTCTGCTGCATTTTCCATTTCAGGTTCAGAAACAATTTCTATTAGAGGGGTCCCAGCTCTATTTAAGTCAATAGCACTTTCATTGGGATATAAATCATGAATTGATTTACCTGCGTCTTCTTCTAAATGAGCTCTGGTTATATTAACTACTTTAGTTTTATTATCTATTGTGATTTCCATACTTCCGCCTGATACAATTGGTATTTCAAATTGAGAAATTTGATATCCCTTCGGCAAATCTGGGTAAAAATAATTTTTTCTAGCAAAAATAGAGTCATCCAAGATATCAGCACCTATTGCTATACCAAATTTAATGGCCATTATTACAGCCTCTTCATTTAAAACTGGCAACACACCTGGCATACCTAAATCAATAGCACAGGCTTGGGTATTCTGAGACGAGCCAAAATCTGTAGAAGCAGGAGAAAAAATCTTACTCTTTGTATTAAGTTGTACATGAATTTCTAAACCTATAACTGATTCCCACATATTAATCTCCAGATATTTTTGGCTTTTTTGTATGCCAATCAGTTATTTGTTGATAATGATGAGCTAGTGACAATATTTTTGTTTCATCAAAATGATTACCGATTATCTGTAATCCAAGTGGCAGGTTATCCTTGAAGCCCATTGGTAATGACATTGCCGGTAAACCTGCGAGATTTGTGCTAACTGTAAATACATCTGAAAGATACATTGCAATAGGATCATTTGTCTTTTCACCAATTTTAAAAGCACAGTCAGGAGCAGTAGGTCCTAATATTAGATCTACTTCTTTAAAGGCTTGCGCAAACTCATTAGAGATAACTTTTCTTATTTTTTGAGCTTTAAGATAGTATGCATCATAGTACCCTGCTGATAACGCATATGTACCTATCAATATTCTTCTTTTAACTTCTTGCCCAAAACCCTCTGATCTTGATTTTTTATATAGCTCATCTATACTTTTAACATTCTCAGCTCTATGTCCAAATCTCACTCCATCAAATCTAGATAAGTTGGAAGAGCATTCAGCTGGAGCAACTACTTGATATGCAGATACACCAAGTCTAGAACTTTTAAGGCTGATTTTCTTAAATTTACATCCATTTTTTTCTAGTACTTTAATGTTTTCATCAAAAACTTCTCTAACCTTGTTATCTAAACCATCTAAAAACTCAATAGGTATCCCAATTGTCATATTAGTAAATTTTCTCTTACATTCTTGTTCATAGTCTGGGGTATCTTTTTTAGATGAAGTAGAGTCTTTGGGGTCATATCCAGAAATATGGGTTAAGAGTATTGCGCAATCTTCTGCAGTTCTAGTAAATACCCCAGCTTGATCCAAGCTCGAAGCAAATGCAATCATTCCATATCTTGATACTCTCCCATACGTTGGTTTGATTCCGCATACCCCTGTTAGAGAAGCTGGTTGTCTTATTGAACCTCCGGTATCAGTACCAGTTGAACAAGGGATAAGTCGTGCGGAAACACTGGCTGCAGAACCACCTGACGAACCTCCGGGAACATAATCCGTGTTCCATGGATTCTTTACATCACCAAAATAACTAGTCTCATTTGATGATCCCATTGCAAATTCATCCATATTTGTCTTCCCAATGATAATCATGCCTGCATCATTGAGTTTTTCTACAACTGTTGCATCATATGGACTAATGAAATTCTCTAGCATTTTTGAACCACATGTAGTTCTAATACCTTTGGTACAAAATATATCTTTTTGAGCAAGCGGAATACCCGCTAGAGGTCTGAAGCTTCCTTTTGCTATTTCTGAGTCAATTTTTTTTGCCTGCATGATAGCATATTCTTCTGTAAGAGAAACAAAAGAGTTTAACTGCGGGTCTATACTCTTAATTCTATCGATAAAATGATTGGTAAGTTCAAGTGAACTTATCTTCTTATCTTTGAGATCTTTTTTTAACTCTGAAACAGTTTTATTATGCATATTAATCAATTATTTTTGGTACTTTATAGTATCCATTATCAGTATACTTATTATTTTTTTGAAATAGCTCCCTTTCATTAGATGCTGTGACCATATCTTTACGTAATTCTTGTTTAAGATTCAAAGGATGGGACATAGGTGTAACGCTATCAGTATCTACTGAATTCATTTCATCAACCAAATTTAATATCTTTTCTAGGCTAATCAAAACATCATCTATCTGACTATCTTTTATATCAATCTTTGCAAGATCCGAAATTTTTATTATTGTTTCTTTATTCATATTATGGGCTTCTTGAGATCGTGAATCTCTTTATATTATTATAATCTAATATAATATCTATGTCTTCATAATAGTGTTCTTTCAGTATCTCTACTACTTTATCAGATTGATCAAACCCATTCTCAATAAATAATAAACCGTCTTTTTTTAATACCTTTCTAGATTCTACAATGATTCTTCTTATATCAGATAGTCCTTGATCTTTAGAAAATAATGCCATCATAGGCTCATAATCAATGACACTTTTATCTATTTCTGCAGATTCAGGCTCAATATATGGAGGATTAGATACTATAATATTGGCAGTATTTTCATCAAATGCACTTAACCAGTCACCCATTACTATATGACAGTTATTACGAGACTCTAGATGATAATTTTTGTTTAAAATCTTTGTTGCCGCCACTGACTTTTCTATAAGTATAATATTCCATTGATTTCTTTCAGAATTGATACTTAGACCTATGCATCCAGAACCAGAACCTGCATCTATCACATTAAATTTTTCTCTTGAGTTAAATATATTATCACCACGACTTATTATTTCTGAAATTATTATTTCTGTTTCAGGCCTCGGTATAAGAACATCATGGTTTACATAGTATTTATAGTTATAAAAAAGTTGATTTCCTAAAACATATGCCAAAGGTGTGCCCTGTTTAAGGGAATCAAGCATGAAGTTAAATTTTATTAATTGATTATTTTTAATCTTTACATCATGATTTGCTATTATATAAGACTTATCTTTTCCTATAGCATCCATTAAACAATGCATGATGTCTGATTTGGTTATTATTATTTTACCTGATTTATCTTTAACATCATCTAGGGACTGAATCACTAGCTTTTCTAAAGTTAATGACATTTTAGTTTAGAGATGCTTTTTTTAATTCATCTACCAATGGCTCAATGTTCCCTTCCATAATATGGTCAAGCTTATATAAAGTAAGATTGATTCGATGATCTGTAATTCTGCCCTGAGGGAAATTATACGTACGGACACGCTCCGACCTATCTCCGCTACCAATCAAGCTTTTTCTCTCTTCAGCAGTATCTTTTTTTCTTTGCTCTTGTTCATGCATCAGTAACCTGGAGTATAACATTGACATTGCTTGGGCTTTATTCTTATGTTGAGATCGTCCATCTTGACATTCTGAGACTGTACCCGATGGTATATGTGTAATTCTAACAGCAGAATCAGTTTTATTTATATGCTGTCCTCCAGCTCCAGAAGCTCTATATGTATCTATTCTTAAATCTGAAGGGTTAATTGCAATTTGATCAATCTCATCAATAGCTGGTAATACAGCAACTGTGGATGCAGAAGTATGTATCCTTCCTTGAGTTTCTGTATCAGGCACTCTTTGAACTCGATGAGTTCCTGACTCAAATTTAAGCTGACCATAGACATTTATGCCTGTGACTTTTAATATCAACTCTTTATAGCCCCCATGATCACTTTCTGTGACATTCAGCAATTCTATATCCCATGAGTTTTTCTCAGCATATTTTGAATACATTTTGAATAGATCTCCAGCAAATATTGCAGCTTCATCTCCACCAGTACCAGCTCTTATTTCAAGAAAAACATCTTTAGGGTCATTAGGGTCTTTGTCTACTAATTCATTTTCAAAGTAAATTTCAAGAATATTTTTTTCAGCAGTATTTTTCTCTATATCTTCTTCAGCCATCATTCTAAGCTCTTTATCTTTAAGAAATAGTTTTGATTCTTCTATACTATCAACTAAGTTCTCATATGATCTAAACTTATTTACGATAGGGTCTATCTTAGAAAATTCTTTATTAAGTTTTTTTAGAAGGGCATGATCTTGATATATGCTCTGGTCTTCTAATTGTTCAGATATCGTTTTATGTTTAGAACAAATTTCATTCAGCTTTGCTATTAATTTCTCATTCATTTTTTATTTTTAAATATGTTTTGTATTTTAAGAGCAGTAGATTCATCTAGCAATGGAAGAATCTCTCTTAGTTTGGATGTAGTCTGATGAGTTAGCTTGTTCTTTAATGATTCAGCTAGATAAGAAATAACATCATCTATATCATCTCCAGAATGAACCATTTTTTTTGCTTTAATAACAGCTCCATCGGCAATATCATCAACATAGCCTCGATATAATTTAACTAGATTATCAGAATGATTTTCATCTAACCAAGTCCTAAAATCTTTAATTTTATAATCTATTATTTTTTCAGCTTCGGCCACAGCTTGTTCGCGTATCTTATAATTGTTATCGATTACTTTTCCTAGGTCATCAATACTATATAAGTAAATATTCTCTAAATCAGATATCTCGGGCTCTACATCTCTTGGAACACCAAGATCAATTATGACAAAGGGTTTAGCGTTCATATTATTTATACAGCTTTCCATCATTCCTTTGCCTATAATAGGTATAGTACTAGATGTACATGTGATAATTATATCATTAGATGGAAGAATATTTGGGAGATATTGTAGTTTAGAATAATTACATCCATTTTCTTTTGCAATTTTTAATCCTTTATCTGAATTTCTATTTGTTAAGGTAATATCTCGTACATTATTAGATTGCAGGTATTTTATAGCTAACTGAATCATATATCCAGAACCAACAACCAACGCTTTTTTTGAAGAAATATCATCAAAAATTTTTTTAATTAAAGTTATAGACGTAAACATGAACGATACAGGATTAGATCCTATATCTGTTTTAGTCCTAACTTGCTTTGCAACAGAGAATGAAAATTCAAAAAGTTTTTTTAACGAAGATGTCACAGATTTGTTTTTATCGGCTATCTTAAAAGCATCTTTTACTTGTCCTAATATTTCATTTTCACCTATGACCATAGAGTCTACGCCAGAGGCTACATTGAAAAGATGTTTTATGGCTTTTTCTTCATAATAGTTATACATAAATGGTTCACAGTCTTTGACTGTGTCTTGGCTTTCACTCAACCATCTTATTATTTTTGAGTTATCAGAGTCATTTTCTGTATATATTTCTGTCCTATTACATGTAGATATTAGAACTACTTCATTTACGCCCTCAATTCTTTTGATATCATCCAGAGCTTTAGGAATAGAATGTTTGTCAAATACTAGTTTTTCCCTAATATCTATAGGGGCTGATTTATGGTTAACACCTAATACATTTATCGTCATAATTATTTCTCATCATACTCCTTACTTTCTCTGAAAATATGGATATGTGATATATTATACTATTATGCGTAACTATTTGAATATTTTACTAATAATAATCACATTATTTGTAATGTCTTGCTCGAAAAATACAGTTGATTCATATCAGTCTGATAATGAAATTGACTTTAATGGAAGCATGGGCAATAAATATAAACATTTATATAATTCCCTCTATGTAAATATTGCTCTTAAAAGAGATTTAAAGAAGGAAGCTTTGAGAGTATTTGTTGATAATATAACATCTCTGAATGACATTAAATTATATGAGAAAATTTCAAAAATCTCTCTAGACCTTTATGATTATAAAAGATCTGAACTAATTGCTGAAAGATGGCTCATGATAAGTCCAGATTCATATTCCGCATATCAATTTGCCATTAAGTCATCTCTAGATAGCTCAAATATTGAATTAGCTGAGAGATATTTTAGAGGATATTTGGAAACAATTAAACCTATTGATAAAAATGATTATGGAAAATTAATTTATTCATTATCAAATAATAAAAATAGATTAAACGTTATTAAGTTTTTTCAAAAATATTTAAATCAAAATCAAAATCGAATCCTTAGTTTAGGTTTTATAGAATTATTATACTCATATAATATGCCTACTGAAGTCATATCAAACATAGATAAGATCGGGTCTCTTGATGAAAGAAATTTAGTTAGATTATATGCTGACTCATTATTTTTATTGCACCAAAATATTCGGGCAAAAGATATATTAGAAAAATATTTACAGAATAAAGCTTCGTCTGATAGACAAGTAGAATATGAACTTTTAGACATTTACTTATCTTTGGATGATATGGTTTCTGCAAACAAGTTAATAGAGAGTATTTTTGATAAAGACCCGGGTAATATTGAAAATATTTATAGAATTTCGAGAATTCTTTATGAAAACAAAAATTATAGCCTATCCGAAAAATACTTAGGAGCTATTGTTATTGAAAGCGATGAAGTTAATCTCCTAAGAGGCTTAAATGACTATGAGCTAGGAAACTATGCTGAATCTATTAATCATTACAATAGAGTGAATAGTTATAATATAAAAATTTTAGCTTTGACAAATACATCATCAGTTTTAGTTAAAACTGATGGTATTGAAAATGCTATTTCATATCTAGATAGTCAAATAAATAATTATTCTGAAACTGCCATTAAAGAGAACTTCATTTTGAAACAAATATCTATACTAAATGATTATGAATTATATAATCAGATAATAGAGCTATCTACAAAATATTTAATAAATGACCCATTTAACCCTAAGTTATTATATGCAAGAGCAATGGCTTATGAAGAATTAGAAGAAATTAAATTAATGGAAAGGGATTTAATGAAAATCCTGAAGATAGACAAGAAGAATGCAAATACTTTAAATGCTCTTGGTTATAGTTTGACTATACATACACAAAGATATGATGAGGCATATTCATTGATATATGAGGCTCATCTCTATGATCCAGGTAGTGCTGCTATCTTGGATAGCTTAGCTTGGGTAGAGTATAAAAGGGGCAACTATGTGAATGCTTTGAAATTTGCTGAATCCTCTTATGCTAGAGACAAAGACAAGGAAATAGTTCTGCATTATTGCCAGATATTAGTGAAAAATAAGTCATATAATAAGCTTAGAACAGTTATTAAAATTGAATCAGAAAGAAATATTGACGAAGAAGTATTTATAGAAAAACTTAAAGCGATGAGCAATGCAATACCTTTATAGTTCTCCCGCTAAAGTTAATCTCTTTCTAAATATATTAGGAAAAAGAGAAGATGGTTACCATGATATACAGAGTATTTTTCAGCTTATAGATTTAAAAGATGAGATTATATTTAAAAAAAGAAATGGTGGTCGTATAAACCTTAGTTGTAATCACAAGACTTTAGAAGAGGATAATATAATTATCAAAGCAATAGATTTATATAGCCAGTTATCAGGAATAGATAATATTGGCTTAGATATTCTTTTAAAGAAGAATATTCCTATTGGTAGAGGTTTAGGTGGTGGAAGCTCTAATGCAGCCACAACGCTATTAGCCTTAAATGAAATCTATGATCATAAAGTCAAATTAACTTCATTATATAAAGCTTCATTATCTATAGGTAGTGATGTACCATTTTTTTTGCATGCAAAAAATTCATGGGTAGAAGGAAAGGGCGATATTATCACAAATATTTTTCTAAAACCTAGGTGGTTTATCATGATCTTTGGGAAGCATAATGTTTCAACAATAGATATATATAGTTTGCTAGAAATTATTGAGAACCCATTATCTTATTCATATGATGATTATATGAATAATAATTTCAAAAATGACTTTGAGGATATAGTTTTCCAGAAATATCCCTCTATCAAAAAATCCTATGATATTCTATCCAATTTTGGTAACGCGAGAATGTCTGGTACAGGAGGTACAATTTTCATCTCTTTTGATACGTTAAAGAGTGCTAAAGCTATCTTATCCCTCATCCCAAAGAATCAAAAAGCAGTTTTAATACCATCTTTATAGGTACCGATTAGATAAAACAGATTTATTTTACTTACACTTATTATATTTCTCATGTTAATCTTAGCTTATGATTGATGGCTATGGGGCTAGTAAATTCAAGATACTCTTGATATATTTGTAATGAATTTATTTTGGGGTGTCGCCAAGCGGTAAGGCAGCGGGTTTTGATCCCGTCATTCGGAGGTTCGAATCCTTCCACCCCAGAATAATTTGGAAAGGCATATGAAAAACGACAAACCTTTAATGATTTTTTCAGGAAATTCGAATATGCAGCTAGCTAAGAAAGTTGCATCTCATTTAAAACTATCAGTCGGTAAAGCATCTGTTTCAACATTTAGTGATGGAGAAATATCTGTGGAGATTCAAGAAAATGTCAGAGGACAAGATATTTTTATAATTCAGCCAACATGTATGCCTACTAATGACCATATAATGGAATTAATGGTTATGACTGATGCTTTAAGGAGATCTTCTGTAGAGAGAATCACTGCAGTTATGCCATATTTTGGTTATTCGAGGCAAGATAGAAGAGTTAGATCTGCTAGAGTGCCGATTACAGCTAAAGTTATGGCTAATATGATTGAAGGAATAGGCATCGATAGACTGCTCACTATTGATCTCCATGCTGATCAAATTCAAGGTTTCTTTGATATACCTGTTGATAATATTTATGCAACACCTTTGCTTGTTGCAGATATATACAAGCAGAAATTGCCAAATATATTAGTAGTGTCTCCTGATATTGGCGGTGTTGTGAGAGCTAGAGCATTAGCTAAACAACTTAATTGTGATTTAGCAATCATCGACAAAAGGAGGACACAGGCCAATGTATCCGAGGTAATGCAAATTATTGGTGATGTAGAAGGAATGAGTTGTATTATGGTTGACGATATTGTTGATACAGCAGGAACCCTTTGTGGGGCAGCAAAAGCTTTAAAAGCTCAAGGGGCTAAAAAAGTCTATGCATACATTACACATCCGGTCTTATCAGGTAAGGCATATGAGAATATTAAGAAATCAATGCTTGATGAGATAGTTGTAACTGATACAATCCCTTTACATGAAAAAGCTAAGAAAATTAGCAATATCAGGCAAATATCAGTTTCTGAGATGTTGGCTGAAACAATAAGAAGGATTCATCAAGGAGAATCTGTTAGTACACTCTTCATGGATTAGTGTATAATCCTATTTTTGAAGATTAAGAGAGAATATTAGAAATGACATCACAATACATATTAAGCGCAATTAAAAGGGAAAATTTTGGTAAAAGGGCTACAAAGCGTTATCGTAGAGAGAACCTAGTGCCAGCTGAAATATATGGCATATCCAAAGATAATCAGTCTGTATTAGTTAATGGGTTCGAGCTTGATAATCAGACCAAAGACCCCCAATTTTATAGTAATGTTATAGATTTAAGTGTAGATGATAAGAAAGTCGAGGTGATTCTCAAGGATGTTCAAAGAGATCCGGCAAAATCAAATATTACTCACATTGATTTCTTAATGATAGATCAGAATGTTAAAATTGAGGTCAATGTACCAATAAAATTTATTAATGAAGATATTTGTAATGGCGTTAAAGTTTCTGGTGGTAAACTATCACATATAATCTCAGAAACTCTAATCATTTGTTTACCTAAAGATATCCCTGAGCACCTTGAAGCAGATGTTGCAAGTTTAGAGTTGAATCATAGTCTACATTTGTCAGAAATTACTTTACCAAGTGGAGTAGAATTAGTATCTGGTACTGATAAAGAAAGCGACACTGCAATAATAAAATGCTACATGCCAGCTGAAGAAGTTATAGAAGATGATGCTCCAGAGGAACTTGATGCTCCAGAAGCAACAAATGTGAAAGCGGATGATGTTTCTTCTGAAGAAAATAAAGACGAAAATAAAGACGACAAAAAAGTTGATTCGAAAGAAGACAAATAATTTAAATTATTTCCAGCACTTAGAGATATGAGTCTAATGTCACTCCAGTTAATTGTTGGCCTTGGAAACCCTGATAAGAAGCTTTTACCTACGCGACATAATGTTGGATTTTGGTTTGTAGACTCATTGTCAGAAAAGCTAGGCAAAGATTTTGATTATCAGAAAAAAATTGATTCAGATATTTTCCAGTATGAGTACCAAGAAAAATTATTTCATATAATGAAACCATTAAGTTATATAAATAATAGTGGTGTGCCACTGAAAAAATTTATTAAGAATAAAAATATTAGGCCTGAAAATATACTTATTGTTTACGATGACTTGGATTTAGTGGCTGGTAAAATAAGATTGAAACTAGGTGGTGGAAGTGGTGGCCATAATGGGTTGAACAGTATTATAGAGCAGTTAGGATCTAAAAACTTTTGGAGGCTGAGGATTGGAATTGGTAAGCCTGAAGATAAAAATAGAGTTATAGAATATGTCCTAGGGAAACCTTCTAAAGAAGATAAAGAGTCAATCTTTGAAAGTATTAATCTTATTATTAATGAGATGGATGGTTTTTTCACAGGAAGTAGTTCAACTCTAATGAATAAGTTAAATGGAGATAATAAATAACATGGGTTTTAAATGTGGTTTAGTAGGGATGCCCAATGTTGGTAAATCTTCAATTTTCAATTTATTAACAGAGCAAAAAATACCTGCTAATAATTATCCATTCTGCACTATTGACCCTAATGTTGCATATGTACAAGTACCAGATAAGAGGCTAATTACACTCGGAGCAACCAATGAGTCTGAAAATATCGTAAATGCATCTATTGAATTCGTAGATATTGCTGGATTAATTAAAGGTGCTTCAAAAGGTGAAGGCCTTGGTAATGAGTTTTTGAGTCATATTAATAGTACAGATGTGATCGCTCATGTTGTGAGATTTTTTAAAGATAAAGAAGTCATACATGTTAAAGATAATTACACTCCAATAGAAGACTTTGAGGATATAAATTTGGAGCTCATCCTTGCTGATATTAATACTATAGAAAAATACATTGAGAGATTTAAAAAAAGTAAAACTAACCCTAAAGAAAAAGAGATATTGGTTACCGAGATGATGGCTCTACTAAATCATTTATCAGAAGATAATTTTGCCTCTTCTTTTACGTTTTCAGAAGATTTAGCAGCTCTTAATGATTTGAAATTATTAACAAATAAGCCCATGTTTGTGATTGGAAATATTAATGATCAATCTGATAAGAGAGAAATAGAAGAATTCAGAAAACTAATTGGTGCAGATGTTCATTTTGTCACTATAGATGTGGGTCTTGAGCAAGATATCACTGAGCTTGATGAGAATGATCAAGAAGAGTTTCTAAAAGACCTTGGTTTAACAGAAAGCGCATTATCTAGAATCATAAGCACTGGATATAAATTACTAGGACTAAAAACCTTTTTTACTTCCGGACCAAAAGAAACTAGGGCTTGGGCAGCAAAAAAAGGTTTTAATGCTAGGGATTGTTCGGGTATTATACATACAGACATTAAAAAAGGCTTTATAAGAGCTGAGACAGTTGCCTATAATGATTATATCAAACATAATGGCGATCAAGGTTCAAAAACTGCTGGTGTATGGAGACAGGAAGGTAAAGATTATATAGTCGAGGAAGGCGATGTAATATATTTCCGGTTTAATGTTTAATGGTCATGTAGCTCAGTTGGTTAGAGCACAGCACTCATAACGCTGGGGTCGGTGGTTCAAGTCCACCCTTGACCATATAAACATAATAAGTGTAGTTTTTGTTTTATGATTTTTAGGCTAATATTCTGTTATGAGCAATTATTTTATTTACATCTTTTCTTCCTATACAATAGTCATTCTTTTTATGGTTATAAATCTACTATTACTTTATAAGCAGTTCCAGCATACTAAGTCATCATTGAAGAAGAAAGTTTAGCTATATGAAAAAGAGAACCCTTAGAATCTATTATGTTTCCTTTATCCTAATATCATTAAGTATCATTTTTTTCTTATTCATTAAAACTTTTAATGAAAACCTTTTATTTTACAGAAGCCCGTCTCAGATAACTGTTGGTGAATTTCCACAAGACTATATATTTAGAGTTGGTGGTGTTGTATTAGATGGAACATTAGTAAAAAGCAAAAACTCAACAAATGTAAAATTTGCTATAACTGATTATGAAAAGGTTATTAATATTAGCTATAATGGAATTCTCCCCGATTTATTTAGGGAAGGTCAAGGAGTGGTAATCAGAGGGAAGCTGGGAGATGATGGTGTTTTTTATGCTGAGGAGGTTTTAGCAAAACATGATGAGACATATATGCCACCAGAGATATCAGATAGCTTAAAAATGAAGGAAAAAACCATAGAAGATACGACAAAATCTATGAATATTTATCAATGATATGATTTCTTATATAGGATCTTTTTTAATATTAATAGCGCTTTTAAATGCAAGTTTATTAGTTCTTGCCAGACCTATATTTTCTAAGATATCAAAAGATTATGACTCGTTAATTTTATCTACGTCTAAGCTCCAGTTCCCATTAGTTTTAATTGCTTTCATATGCCTCATCGCTTCATTTGTAAATGATGATTTTTCATTGAGATATATTTCATCTAATTCTAATTCGGCATTACCATTCTTCTATAAAATATCAGCTACTTGGGCAGGGCACGAAGGGTCTATGCTCTTATGGTGTCTTATCCTGAGTTTTTGGACATTTATGGCAAGCATATATAGCAAATCATTAAACATTGAATTTAGAACAAAATTTCTATCAATTATGGGTTTTTTAAATTTAGGTTTCTTGCTTTTTTTAGTATTTACATCAAATCCTTTTGAAAAAAATATCTCTATTCCAATTGACGGCAAGGATCTGAATCCTTTGTTGCAAGATTTCGGATTAATTGTGCATCCACCAATGCTTTATATGGGATATGTAGGATTATCTGTTGTTTTTAGTTTCGCCGTAACTTGTCTTCTACAGAATGATTTCAAAAGAGAATGGGCTAGATGGGTTAGGCCCTGGGCATTAATATCATGGAGTTTCCTTACATTAGGAATAGCCCTGGGGAGCTGGTGGGCTTACTATGAATTAGGTTGGGGTGGATGGTGGTTTTGGGACCCCGTAGAGAATGCATCATTTATGCCATGGCTTGTAACTACAGCTTTAATTCACTCATTAATAACATGCGAACAGAAAGCAATGTTTAAAAATTGGACGATTCTACTCTCAATTATAGCTTTCTCGTTAAGCTTGTTAGGAACATTCTTAGTGAGATCGGGTATTCTTATTTCAGTACATTCTTTTGCAAACGACCCTGCGCGTGGTGCTTTTATATTATTATTCTTAACTATAATTGTTGGAGGCTCACTTCTGATTTATTTTAAAAATGCACCTAAAATTCAAGATAATATCTCTTTTGATTTTTTTTCTAGAGAAAGTTTCTTTCTAATAAATAATATTTTGCTTGTAACTGCAACATTTACAATATTATTAGGAACTATATATCCTTTGCTTTTAGATTTATTAGGGCTTGAAAAGATATCTGTTGGTGTTCCGTACTATAATGCTGTATTTCTTCCAATTATGACACCATTAGTCCTCCTTGCAGGATACATCCCTATAATGTTTTCCTCAAAGAGTAAGAATAAAAAATATATGATTTCCCATTTATTGCTAAGCTTTCTAATCGTAATACTTTTTACTTTATTCAGTATATATTTTTTAGATAACTATAATATAAGTATACTCCTCGGTATTTTTATATTTATATGGATATCATTCAATATAATATACGATTTAATTATGAAGATTTATTTTTCTAATATAAAGAAAATATCCTTTTCAAATATAGGAATGATGTTTGCTCACTTAGGATTAGCTGTTTTTATCTTAGGAGCAACGATTGTTGAGAATAATAAAGTTGAAAAGGAAGTTGTTATAAAAATTGGAGATACAATACAAGTTAAAGACTATACTTTTGAGTTTAAAAACATCAGTGAATATGAAGGTCCTAATTATCAAGGAATTATGGCTAAGTTTTTAGTCTATGAAAATAATAATTTATTAACAGAGCTTTATCCAGAAAAAAGAATATATGCATCTAATAATATGCCAATGACAGAAGCTGGTATAGATCCAGGACTTAGTAGAGATTTGTATATAACATTAGGTACTCTTATCAATGATGATGTATGGTCTGTGAGAATATATCATAAACCTCTTATTAGGCTTATATGGTTAGGAGCCCTAATGATGGTATTTGGTGGAATCCTCAGTGTTCTCTATAAGAGAAAGAATCTTGCCTTTTCGAGATGAATAAATGAATATTAAAATCTCATCAGTTATTTTTATTATATTTATAATGATTCTTTTTTTTGGCTTATTTGTAGATACAAGAGTTATACGGTCACCATTAATTGGGAAAAAATTACCCAACTATGAATTAATTGAATTAAACACTGGGTATAAAACAGATATATCTATGTTGCCAGGTGAAACACTTTTATTAAATGTATGGGCTAGCTGGTGTTTGGAGTGCATCAGAGAACATCGTGTATTAATGGACATATCTAAAGATCAAAAAATAAGTATAATTGGCGTGAATTATAAAGATGAGAAAAATGATGCAATTGGATGGTTAGAAATCTATGGAAACCCATATATTTATAATATATATGATTATGCGGGTCAGCTTGGTTTAGATTTAGGTGTATATGGAGTACCTGAAACATTTTTAGTAGATAAAAATAGAGTGATTAGAGCAAAATATATCGGAGCTATCACAATTGAAATTTATAAGGAAGAAATATTACCAATGATTGAGAAGATAAATGAAAATATTTAAATATTTTATGAATCTTGCAATACTTTTATGTCTTGTTCAATCCATGACGTTTGCTGATATAAAAAATAATGATATTTTATATAATCAGTTAATAACGGAAATAAGATGTATGGTTTGTCAAAATCAGAATATTGCTGAGTCAGAAGCTCCATTAGCAATTGATTTAAGAAATAAAGTAAGAGAGATGATAGATGAGGGAAAGGACAAAGATTATATTAAAAAATATCTATCTGAGAGATACAGTGATTTTATATTATATGACCCTCCATTCTCACCAAGAAATTTAATATTATGGATTGGCCCATTCTTGTTCTTGATAATTATAAGCTTTTATTTTTTTCGGAAAAGTTTAAAAAGATGATTTACTTAACTCTAATATTTATATCTATAATATATTTTTTACTATTATATAAAAACTATGGTGAAAGCCTAAGATTAAAAAAAAATAGTATTAATATGAATATAATATTCATTATTCTATTTTTTGGCATAGTAGGACTTTTTTTCAAAGACTCAGGGATATTAAATAAAAAGGGATATGATGAGATATTAGAAAAACATCAACAAATTCGAAATAATATAGTTACCATTAAAGAGAATATACCTATACTTAGAGCAAAACTAATTGAAGAGCCTGAATATTATGAAGGTTGGGTTATGTTAGCAAAATCTTATATAATTACAGATGATCTTTTATCATCTATAGACTCTTATGAGATGGCCATGTCGATAAATACAGATGACAATTCTGTTTTAATAGAGTACATAGATATTTTAAGAAAAATTGACCCTAAGTCGAATAAGACTAAAATAATTAAAAGTTTTGATAAACTGATTTCATCAAATCCATCTGATATTGGTATTTATAATATGAAGTTAAACTATTCTGTCGAAATTAATGATTCTAATCTGACCAAGAATATCTTACAAGATATTATAAACGATAAATCAATTATAAATAAAGATGCATATATTCAGGCATTAAATAAACTAAATTTATCAGCAAATAAATTCTCTTTTGAAATAACACTTTCTGACAAGATATTTAATGACTTAAGATCATCATCATATATTTATTTTATTTTAAGAGATAAAATTATAGGGCCACCTTTTGCTGTAAAAAGAATTCAAAATATTAACTTAGGTAAGAAAATAACTCTAACATCCCAAGATAAGATGATCAGAGAATTAGAGCCCCCTGAAAATATTATATTAGAGATTAAAGGGAGTCAGAATAACGTTGTAGATGATAATATGGTGGAGCTTCATAAGTCTAAAATATTAGACTTTCATTCTAGTGTCTATTATGAAATTGATTAGTAAGTAATTCTATCATCAAAAACAAAGCAGTCACCCTCCCATCTACCCTTATCTTTATTTTTATCTAAATAATTAATTATACCTCCTTTAAGCTGAAAAACATTTTTAAAGCCTAATTTATCTAAAGCTATACTGGCTTTTTCACATCTAATTCCACCCGTGCAAAATATAGCAATATCTTTTTCTTTATCTAAGTCTTTAGCCTCTTTGAGTGACTTATTCAAATCACTAAAATTTAAAAGATCCAGACTTTTTGAATTTTTAAAAGTACCCATTAAATATTCAAATCTATTTCTCATATCAATTATAATAGGTTCACGCCCTAGCAGTTTGTCCCAATCATCTGGCTCTAACGATTTATTCTTAAATACTTTTTCTTCAGTAGCAGAAAATCCTGCCTTTATGATCTCATCTTTTACTTTTACTTTTAGTTTTGTAAATACTTTTTCCTTAATCATCGATTCATTAAAATGTATATTTCCTAAATCTAATAACCCAATGATATAGCTTTTGACTAGTTCTATATTTTTAGATGACCCACACATATTTGCATTAATACCCTCATTAGCAATAAGCACTGTTCCTAATATATTTAACTCTTTCAAATAATTAAATATGTCAAATCTGATTCTATCGGTATCATTAATTTTTATAAATTTATAAAAACTAACCACTCTATCTATTTTTTCATGCATAATGTCATCCCATCATAAATTGTTATAAGACAATGACTCACTCTTTGGTCTTTAGATATAAAGCTATTAAGCGATTTGATAGATTTAGTGCTAGAGGAATTGTCATCTTTGTCTAAAACCTTCCCTTTCCAAATTGTATTATCTATAATAATTATTCCACCCGACCTAACTAGCTTAAGAGATTTTTCATAATAGTCTAAATATCTACTTTTGTCAGCATCTATGAACACAAAATCAAATGAATTCTCATGGTTATTCGTAATAAAACCATTTAGGGTGTCAATTGCATTACCTAATATCAGCTCAATTTTATTAGTAAGATTAGCTTTATCCCAATATTTCTTTGCGATATCCGTAAACTCTTTAGATTTTTCTAAAGCAAATAATTTTCCGTTTTCAGGCATAGCACTTGCAATACAAATAGAACTATACCCAGTAAAAACTCCTATTTCAATACACCTAGTAAATTTACCTAGCTTAATAATCATCTCTATCAATGCACCTTGCGTTGCTCCAATTTGCATTATTGAGACATCACCAAGTTTTGCCGTTTCGTCACGGAGCTCTTTTAGAATGTTTGATTCTTTATAACCAATTGAATCTATATACTTACATAACTGATTTGGGTCTAGCTGAGTATCTTTGTTTTTCATCTATTGTTTAATTGCTTCAAACTCAATGATTAAATCTATTTGGTTGCCAACACCATTCTCTCCAACGGCATAATCCATCCCAAAGTCTGAACGGTTAAAACTTGCTGTTGCAGATACACCCATGACTATTGGCTTAGTAAAACCAAAAGGATATTCTTTGATTTTATTGACAGTGGTATTTAAAATAATTTCTCTCGATATACCTAGCAATGTTAATCTACCTGTAATTTTACCAGGATTTTTATTCAGATCATTATGCTTCGCTTTAAAAGTCATTACAGGAAAACGCTCTACATCAAGAAAATCTGGACTTCTTAAATGTGCATCTCTTTTTTCATGATTGGTAAATACACTGGATGTATCAATAAAAATTTCTACATTAGAAAGTAATTTCTTATCTTGATCATAAATAAATGAACCATTGACTTTTTTGAACATACCAAGTGTTTTTGCATAACCAGCATGTTCTACCAAAAAACCTAAGCTAAAATGAGACTCATCAATCACATAATCGGCATCTTTAGCAATCACTAGTTGTGTGAAACAAATACCTATAATAAAACTTAATGCTCTATATATATTCATCTTCTTTTCTCATATATAACCAAAGTATATCCTTTGCAAAAGAAAAAGTAATGACAAATAATGATATCATTACAAAAAAAACCAATAAAGTATCTTTTACATATTGACTATGACAAAATATAAGTATGAATGTTGATAATACACAGCTAAGCTTTCTATAATAACTCCTAGGAAGTTTTCGTTTCATCCATTTATATTTCATCATAAATACTAGGAATATATATCTATAAAAGGGTATCAAAAAAACTATAACACTTGTGTCTTTATTCAAGTATAAAGAAGTACAAAGAGTTAGGATTAACAAAGTATCAGCATCTTGATCAAAAACCTCTCCAAAATTACATTGTTCATTGAATCTCCTGGCCAGATACCCATCTATACCATCAAGACATAGAGCTATCAAAGCTAATATGGCAAAATAGTCCTCGAGATAGAATTTATTAAAAATATTTTGATCTGTTAGAGCATTAAATGATATAGATAAGAGAATTATTGATATCACTATCCTCAAGTAAGTTATGAAAGATGCATATGCAAATATATTTTCTTTAAAGTAATTAAATATATAAAATATAAGAATTGAAATAATTAAAAATATTACTGTATTTTGTAGTACTATTAACAGTGTTAGGTCATTATATAAAATAACACCAAGCAATGTTATTAGGGCTAGATATGCTTTCAAAGTAGTTTTTAGTACGAATACATTAATCATAAATAATACTTAAGTGTAATATGAAAAAAATAAACACACAATCATTCTGGATTAAGAAAAAAAATGATAGTTATATTAGAAATCATTCTATTAATATATCTAACAAAAGTGAACTATTAATTCAGACAATATATAGTGGTATAAGTTATGGAACCGAGAAGATTGTTTATACTGGAGCTGTCCCTGATAGTCAGAAAGAACTAATGCGGTGCCCATATCAAGAGGGTAATTTCGGATCAGATGTTAAATATGGATATATGAATATAGGTAAAGTTATTGATGGAATCTCTAATTTCAAAGGCAAATATGTTTACACACTATTTCCTCATCAAACATTTTATATGTTAAATAAATCTGAGGTTACTTTAATCCCAAAAACAATCCCACTTAAAAGATGCTTGTTATCAGCTAACATGGAGACTGCAATAAATGGTATGTGGGACACACTACCATCATGTGGTGATAAAATCTTGGTTGTAGGTTCTGGTGTAGTTGGTTTCTTAATGGCGTATTTATTAAAATCTATACCTGGTTGTGAAATATTACTTGTCGATAGTGATTCAAAAAAAAGTAAATATTCAAAAATCTTTGATATTAATTTTAAGAATAAAATACCTAATAATTATAAAGCAAATATTATCTATGAGTGTTCAGGCAATGCAAATATCCTAAATAGCCTTAGCAAGCATGTAAAAGAAGAAGCTACTATTTGCATATTAAGCTGGTATGGAAATAATGTTTCTAAAGTGAAATTTGGAGAAGAATTTCTGTCAAAGAGAATTAAACTTATTTTTTCTCAGGTATCTAAAGTTTCACAAAATAGAAACAAATACTGGGATAATGTACAAAGAAGAGAGTTAGCAATTAGCATGCTAAATGATGATAGATTGGATAATTTGATAGAAAGAAAAATGATAAAGTTCAATGAGCTTCCTGTATTTTTTTCTCAGATAAAGAAGGAGCAGGGCTTCTTCTGTAAAGTAGTAGATTATGGAGATAACTGATTATGTATGAAGTGACAGTAAGAGATAACTTGTTTATAGCACATAGTCTGCAAGATGATTTTTTCGGCCCAGCAAAAAATCTTCATGGAGCCACTTATGTTATTGATTTAATATTAAGTAGTCGTGAAATGACTGATAAAAATGTTGTTATAGATATAGGGCTTGCATCCAACTTGCTGCACAAGTGCATTGAAGTCTATAATTATAAAAATTTAGATGACATAGATTCATTATCAGGAGTAATAACAACCACAGAATTTATGGCAAAGAAGCTAACTACTGACTTTATAAGTCTGTTAGAAAAAGAACAATTTGATATTTCTAGGCTTTATTCGATAAAGATGATTCTAAATGAGTCACATATAGCCTCAGCATCTTATGAACAAATAATTAATGAATGAGAAAAATCTATTTCATTTATCCTGAATTTGGAAACATTACTACTGGTGGAACACTATACGATTTCTATCTATGTAAATATTTAAAAAAAATATTTATTTATCATCAGAGCATAACCGTCAATCATGATATATCAAATATTAAGATTTTTAGGAAAATTAAGAGCATTCCAAAAGATTCTATTATCATAATAGATGGGTATTTAGCAAATAGGATTAAATATCTTTTGAAAAAATATAATAATATCCATTTACTGGTTCATCACCCTTGTTCTCTAGAGGACCCTGCTGACACTACATCCAGTCTTAGATTATTCTTCAATGAAAAAATTGCTTTTACTCATGCACAATCTATTACTACTGTAAGTAAATATATGAAATCAAGAATTAGTAGATATCTAAATAGAAGTTCTAAGATAAGTGTAGTTTATCCTGGTATTAGAGAGTGCTTCTTTAATTGTAAAACTGATGTTGAATCTATAGACATTCTTTCAATTGGAAACCTAATCCCAAGGAAAGGATTTGAGTGGTTAGTAGAATCATTAAGTAGATTAAATATTGATTGGCATTTAAACATCATAGGAAGTTATAGCATTGATAACAACTATTATGAAAAGGTAACAAATCTAATTAGAAAGCATAAATTAGAGGATAAGATAACTTTTTTAGGAACAGTTGAAAAGAATGTTATGCTAGATTATATGCAAAACTCCAAGCTATTTGTTCTTGCGACACATTATGAGGGTTTTGGTATGGCATTGCTTGAGTCTTCTATTTCTGGCCTCAAAGTTATTACTACAGATTTACCAGTATTAAGAGAAGTTTTAAGAAATAGGGATGTTGATTTTGTTGAAGAGGATAATATTGACTCTTTAGCAAAATGTATAGAATATAATTTAAGCCATACTCATTCTTTGCCAATAACTTCTTGTACAGAAAAATATGGATGGAAGAGGGCCGCTAGAAACTTTAAGATGGTGTTATATGGAAAAAGATAAATTCTCGTTATCATGGATTAAGATGAGAGAAAAATATGATTTAAAATCTAGAAGTGATCTATTATTAAGGCAGTATAAAAAAGATAATTCATTCTTTAAAAAAATCATAGATTTAGGTTCTGGTAATGGTTCATTTCTGAGATATTGCCATACTAAGAAAATAATATTTGATGACATGACCCTGATCGATTATGACCCAAAGCTATTAAGAAACTTTTATACTACAACTTGTAAGTATTTAAAAAACTCTGGTTACAGTCTACTAAAAGAATTACCTACAAAATATAAATTAAAAAAAATGGATGAGACTAAAACCAGAAATATTAAACTAATCAACAATGATATTTCAAAGTCATTTGATATTATTGATAGTTATAATTTAATTAGTTTATCTGCTATGTCAGACATATTACCAATATCATTTATTAAAAAACTTTTGAATAATGTGAGTAAAAATAAAATTATATATCTATCAATATGTTTTAGTGGGACTGTTGATTGGCATATTAAACATAAATATGATAAATATATTGTGTCAATGTTTAATAATCATCAGGAGATGAATAAAGGTTCTGGCTATGCTATTGGTGCCAAGAGCATTAAGCTTATAAAAGGCCATAGTATTAAGAAACAATATAAGGTATCTATAAAAGATTCATCCTGGAAAATAAACTCTAATACTGAAGATGATAAAACTTTCCAAAGAATGTATTTAGATACTATATATAGGCCACTAAAAAAAGATGAAAATACTGATAAAGAAATGCTTCTGGATTGGAAAGAGGCGAAACTGAGAGCAATTCAATCTGGCAGGTCTAAAATTATTGTAGGACATAAAGATATTTTGATTAAAACATAATGAGCATCAGAGACGCCTTAAAATATCTTGCCTCTATTATAGTAATTTATTATATTATTAATGAGTTCGGTATCAATATATCTAATATTCTCTCTATCATTGACCCAAGATATATTTTATTAATTGTATTAGTAAGTATTTTTCAGCATATACTGTCAGCATACAGATGGATGTATATTTCTAAGGTAACTAATCTAAATATTAGCTTTAGCCATTCTATTCAATTTTATTATATTTCTACTTTCATGAATAATATTCTTCCTGGTGGAATAATGGGGGATATATTTCGTATATACTATACTTCTGAAAAGAAAAATGAAATACTCAAAATGGGTAAGTCAATGCAGTCTGTTATTTTTGAGAGATTATCAGGCCAAATCATGTTACTTGCTTTCTTTGTTGTATCTTTAACTATATATTTTCTTATTAACCAAAAATATGAAGCTTTTCTCTACTTATTCTTTCCTTCAATATCAATATTCATTTTATTCAAATATTTTCTTAACCAAAAAATTAAAAAAATATTAGGTAAAAAACAAATTAGCCAAAATCTTTATATGGTTTTTACAGGGGAAATATTTTGGAGACATCTAACTCTCTCTTTTTTTGTTGTATGCTCTTATATACTCATATATATCATTTCAGCAGTTTCATTAGGTCTAAATATTGATTATCTTTCATTTTTAGTATTTTCTCCAATAATTCTTTTTTCAATGACTTTACCTATTAGTGTCGGGGGGTGGGGTATTAGAGAATTAACAGCACTTCTTTTATCTCTACTCTTGGGGCTTTCAGCTTCTGCAAGCATTAGTGTTTCAATTATTTATGGGATACTAAATTTATTATGTTCGCTACCTGGGTTATATTTTTTCATGAAAATCAAATTAAATTAATATCACATAGTATATCTGTGCCCATTATACTATATGTAATCTCATGCTGTTTAATCTCACTTAATGATTGTTTCTCTGGTAGTATGAAACTACTAATACCTTCACCTAATATTATTGGACTTATACATAAATATAATTTATTAATAAGATTTTCTTGATAGAATTTAGAGATAGTCATTCCGCCACCTTCAATAAATATTATACTCTTATTCAACTTAGTCATAAGCGATATGATATCTTTCTCATCAAACTGATTATTTACGAGAGGCAATTGAAATATATTTGTATTTCTTGATTTTAATTTGTCACTAATTATTTTATAACCTTTATCGTCTTCATTACTAAATACATTATATTTTTTGCTGAGTTTATTATCTTTGTCTATGATAATGCGCATAGGATTCTCTCCTTTGACAAGTCTTGTTGTAAGCATAGGATTATCAAATTGAACAGTTTTATAGCCTACAATAATTATATCTGATATTGCCCTCAAGGCATGTATGTGAAAAAGATTTTCTTTCGAACTTATATATTTTGACTCTCCAGACTTTGTAGCAATAAGACCATCAAGAGTTTGAGCCAAATGAGCTATCACATAATTTTTTTGGTTATTAAATATAAGAGGAAGATACATTTTGAAGAGACTATGTCCATAATCATCAATTTCAAAATTACTGTCAATTATAACTTTTTTTTGAATGTCATACTCATATTTCAATATTTTTTTGTTTATTGATTTTTCTATATGAATTTTTGATATTTCATCAGGACTCTTGGATTTAAAGTATTTTGCCGCTAAAATTAGTGACCATGCAGATTTTTTTGTTATACTTAATTTATTAGTTTTATTATGCATAATGTTATGGGTTATTTAAAAAGTACTATTATCAATATAATACATGGGGCACTAATTCTCATACCCGTTATAATATTTATTCATTTTACATATCATTATTTTTCTAATTATAGCCCAATTCCTTCAATATATTATTTTTATGCTTCAATGGAATTAGGCCCTTTATATTTAGTTATAAACTTTTATATCACTGGTATATTAGGAAGATTCTTCAGCCAGAATCTTAGTTTTAATAACTTATAGTATAGTAGGGTTTGGAGCATCTCCATATACTTCGTCTGGATCGAATACTTTTTCTTTTTCAGTAAATGTTAGTTTTGCTTTTTTACCATCATATGATATCTCCCGATAGAAGCATGAGAAATAGCCAACATGACAACTAGCATTTCCAGCAACAGTCACTTTAATCCATATGCAATCTTGATCATCATCTATTAGTATATTATCAACTTTTTGTACAAATCCACTGGTGGCACCCTTATGCCATATACATTTTCTGCTTCTACTATAGTAATGAGCTTCACCTTTTTCAATTGTGAGCGTTAGTGCTTCTGCATTCATAAATGCATGCATTAATAAGACCCCAGATTTACTATCAGTTGTAACTACTGGTATAAAGCCATCAGAGTTGAACTTTGGACTAAGGCTAGTCCCTTCTTCTACCTCTTTGACTGATATTCTCTCTTCAAACATAATTATTTTTTATCAAATACTGATTTCTTTATAAAGGTTTTACCGCAATAGTAGCATTCTACTGTCCCATCTTCACTATTAAGTTTCAAAAATATTTGAGGATGATTACCACTGTCACTGTCTCCAGAACAACTTATTGAATTTACATGGTCATCTATTATTTTAATATTAGATATTTTCATGATTCTATAAAGACCCGAAATCCCCTAATTTCATTAATCTTTCTCTAAATCTTTCTTTAATCTCTTCTGTTAAGTATTTTAAATCTAATGCTTGTTTCATTTTATCAATGTTATTTATATCTCTAAATAATATCTCAGCAACTTCATAAACAGATAAGCTTTGTTTTTCCTTTCTAATATATTCAACCTCATCATTTTTTGATATTTTTCCTGGCTCTAATACTCTTAGGTATGAACCTAATAAGCCGCTTTGAGAAAATTTTTTTGGAAAATCTCTACTATTCATTTTTATACCTATCTTATAGCAAGGTATCCTTGGCTGAGAGATTTGGAAAAGACAATTCCCAATTTTTAACTCATCACCTATGTATATTTTCCTTTCATCAAAGTCATCAATTGTGAGATTTTCTCCTACTAGTCCAAATTCGTTATATTCTTGATTCATTTCCTCTGACCAAGTTTGATAATGTTTATATGAGTATGCATATATAGCTTTATCATATCCTCCATGGACTTTCATATCAGCCTGTCTATCACCAATCAAGCCAACATCTGTAACTTCAATTGGCCCCTCTATTGGTTTTTTATATATACTGGTGATAAGCTCTTTACCATTAAAGACAATTTTCTTTGGCTCAGAAATATTAATAGATAAAATTTTCATATATTATATAAAGTAATTGTATAATCTCATTATAAAAAAGGATAACTTAAGATGACCTCATATACAATGAATTGGATATTATTATTATTGCTATCTGCTATTTGGGGCGGAGCTTTTACTCTTAATAAATTTGCTCTAGAGGCATATAGCCCAGAGTTTTTAGTCGCGGGACGTTTACTTATTGCCAGTATAATTCTACTAGGCTTTGTTTTAATAATTTTTAGAAAGATTGAATTTGATTTCTTAAACTGGCGTTACTATATCTTTATGAGTATTGTAGGTATTGTTGCACCATTTCTACTAATATCTCATGGACAAATTGGTATCGATAGTTCACTTGCAGGAATATTGATGTCAACAATGCCTATTTCAACATTGATATTATCACATTTTTTTTTAGATGATGAGATCATGACTAATAAGAAATTAATTGGTTTTATGATTGCATTCATAGGCATAGTCATCCTAATAATGCCTGATAAAAATATAGTTGAAAATAATTTTATTGATGGTGTCTATTCAGAACTCATGGTTATAGGAGGAGCTGTATTATATTCTTTTGCTGCAGTTTATGGCAAGAGGTTTAAAATTACAAACCCTCTAAATGCATCAACTGGAGTAATATTATATTCAGCAATCATCATATGTATATATATCATGTTCAATTCTAACTTGATTCCAGTTTCTTATAGTAGCTTAAATCATATTACAGCAGTAATCATTCTAGGAGTTTTTTGTACAGCTATAGCCACTATAATATATTTTCAGATACTACAGTCATCAGGAGCAACTTTTATATCTATAATGAATTATCTAATTCCCATTTGGGCAATATTATTTGGTGTTATCTTCTTTGAAGAAGATGTTTCATGGAACTACTTTATAGGGTTAATCATTATAGTATTTGGTATCCAGCTTAGTCAAAGCAAAGGAAATAGTAGGAAAATTACGACATGAATACTCTGGTTTATCAGTTTCATGCTATATTTATACTATAAATCTATGAGGTGAAATATGTTATATGATGACAAACTTGCAATGGCTAAAAAATTAAAAATTGAATCTGCAACGTTTCAGAAGATTCTTGACCATTTAAGAAAAAATCCTGATGTCCAAAATATTGATATGATGAATCTTGCAAACTTCTGCCGTAATTGTATTTCTAAATGGTATATGTCGGAGGCTGAAAAATTAGGTGAAAAATTAACTTATGATGAAGCAAGAGAACTAGTTTATGGAATGCCTTATTCTGAGTATAAAATGAAGCACCAAAAAGAGGCAACTAAAGAGCAACTTGATAAATTTAATGAAGGCAAAAAAAATAAATAAGTTACAGTTATCAAATGATGAACTGCTAAGGTATAACAAGCATGCTCTTCTGGAGGAAATAGAAACAGATGGGCTAGAGACCTTGAGTCAAAAACATATTGCAATAGTTGGTCTCGGGGGCTTGGGCTGCCCAATTGCTCAATATTTGTCAACCTCGGGAATTGGTGAGATTACATTGATAGATAATGATAGGGTTGAGGAAACAAATCTTCAAAGACAAATCTTATATACAGAAGCTGATATAGGTGATTTTAAGACTGATGTAGCATACAAAAGACTGAAAGTACTAAATGTTAATATAAATATAAATAGTTTCAACGTAAGACTCACAGATGAGTCAATTAATTTAATAAAAAATGTAGATATAATTATTGATGCAACAGATAATTTTAAATCAAGGTCATCTATCAATAGAATGTCCTTAATCTTAAAAAAACCTCTAATTATGGGTGCTGCTATAAAGATGCAAGGACAGGTTGCCGTTTTCAGAAATGATTTATATGGCAAGCCTTGCTATAATTGTCTATACGATGACATTGATGATGAATCCAATTCATGTATGGATTTGGGCGTTTTATCTACCTTGACAGGAGTCATTGGTTCACTTCAAGCTACAGAAGCTATTAAAATCTTATTAGGCTTTGGAGAGTCTTTGGAGAGTAAATTACTACTAGTAGATTTAAAACATATGGGATTTAGAACTGTTAAAATATCTAAAGATAAAAAGTGTAAAATTTGTAATCAAAATGATTAAAGATAAACTAAATAGGAAGTTTGAATACTTAAGGATTTCAGTTACTGACAAATGTAACTATAGATGCATATATTGTATGCCTAAGGATATATTTGGAAGTAAGTATCAGTTTTTAAGGAAAAGTGAATTGTTATCATATGAAGAAATTATAAAAGTAGCTAAGACTCTAAAACCATTTGGTTTAAAGAAAATTAGACTTACTGGTGGAGAGCCACTACTTAGAAAAAATATAGAGCGTCTAATTAATGGTTTAAAAAAAGATGCATTAATAGAAAAAGTAATGATCACCACCAACGGATCTTTATTAACTAAGAATAAATTAATTGCCTTGAAAGAAAATGGCTTAGACTCAATCACTATAAGCTTAGATAGCTTGTCGCAACGAGTTGGAAATATAATGAATCCTATTAATAATAGTAATTTTGTTTCAGAAGCTATAAATGATGTTATCGATATATTTGGTAGTGTAAAAATAAATATGGTTGTGATGAAAGAAATTAATGATAAGGAAATCATTCCTATGATAAATAGGTTTATAGATAAAAAAATTGAACTAAGGTTCATTGAATATATGGATGTTGGAGAGTCTAATAATTGGTCTTTAGAGAATGTATTTACTTCAAAGGAAACTAAATCTATAATTGGAAAATATTTTAATCTAAAGAAGTTACCTGATTTAATAGACTCCACATCAGAAAAATGGTCTATAGATGACCATACTCTCAACGTTGCTTTTATATCCTCGATATCAAAACCATTTTGTTCTGAATGTAATCGTGGCAGGCTATCAGCAAATGGTAATTTTTATACATGTCTATTTTCAGGTAAGCCTTATAACTTTTCAAACTATTTTAGAAATGAGGAGAGCAGCTTATCATTTGACAATTACTTCAAACAAGTTTGGTCTAATAGAAACGATCAGTATTCCCAACTAAGACTTATTACAAAACCTAATAAAGATAAAAGTAACAAGGTAGAGATGTCGCATATTGGGGGGTAATGGTTTATTTCATAATTAGTTAAGTTGTAATCTCTAATCTAGAGAGATACTATCAGTATATGTACAAAATTATGAGTTATTTTTTTTACCTATTAGCAATTATTTCTGGTTATCTTGCAGCTTTTGATTTGCTTGTACAGGTATTCCCGGATTATGGTTTTTTTGAATTAACAGCTGGTTTTTTCGTTACTGCCATGTTTTTCCCTTTAGTGCCACTATACCCCGGTATTAATAGTGGAGAGTGGATCACAGCCATAGTTTGTTATAGTTCTATAATGCTAGGCGTAATCCTAGCTAATCAAGCAAGAAAATCTAAAGTTTAACTATATATTTCAGTGATTTTTGACTTTTTTAAAGCAAATTGTTAATTTTGTTGATAATAATCACTTTTATAACTATGATACATAGGCAAATTATGAAAATTTATGTTAAATATTTTGCTAGTGTTAGAGATTTAATGGGTAAAGATTCAGAAAATCTTAAAATTGAGGATAGCCTCTCAGCTAATGAATTATGGAAAAGCTTAACAGTTGATAAAAAGACTCCAACAAGAGTTTTAGTTGCTGTAAACCATGAGTATGTTGACAAAAACTTTAAATTAAAAGATGGAGATGAAATTGCTTTTTTCCCTCCAGTTACAGGCGGTTAATTATGAAAATTGAGATTATGAATGAAAAATTTGACCCATGGAAGGCATTGGTTGATTACAAGAAAAATGTTCTACTAAATGATTCTAGTATAGGTGCTACATCAGTTTTTGTAGGCACTGTTAGAGACTTTAATGACGATGAAGAAATAGACAGTATGGAGCTAGAACATTACCCAGGAATGACAGAGAAATATTTGGAAGACATTGTAAATACTGCCATTAAAAAATATAAAATTATCGATGGGTTGGTGATTCATAGAGTTGGTTTACTAGAACCAACAGATCCTATAGTTATTGTTGCCACTTGGTCAGAGCATCGAGATAATGCATTTAATGCTACACGCGATATTATGGAAGCCTTAAAAGCACAAGCTCCTTTTTGGAAAAAAGAATCAACTGAAAATGGATTTAGATGGGTAACACCTTCTGTTGAGCAAGAAGAAAATACAAATGAAATTTAATAAAGTTGTCTTGGCATATTCCGGAGGATTAGATACTTCTGTTATTGCAAAATGGTTGATGGAAAAATATGAGTGTGAAGTTATTACATTCACTGCAGATATAGGCCAGGGTTCTGAGACTAAAGACGCAAAAATTAAAGCTAAAAAACTAGGGATTAAGAAAATCTATATAGAAGACTTGCAAGAAATATTTGTTAAGGATTATGTATATCCAATGTTTAGGTCAAATGCTATATATGAAGGTGAGTATTTTCTTGGTACTTCAATAGCTAGACCTCTAATTAGTAAGAGATTAATTGAGATAGCCAGAAAAGAAGGAGCAGATGCCATATGCCATGGAGCTACCGGCAAAGGTAATGATCAAGTTAGGTTTGAATTATCTGCTTACGCCTTGAACCCAAAAATAAAAATCATAGCGCCTTGGAGAGAGTGGGCTTATAATTCTAGGAAAGATCTGGTGAGATATGCAAGATTAAATAAAATAGCTATAGATTTTGATTCTGGAAAAAAGAGTCCATACTCTATGGACGCAAATGTTTTACATACTTCTTATGAAGGTGGTATTTTAGAAAATCCTTGGAAAAGCCCGGAAGAGTCAATGTGGTTAAGAACAAAATCAATTGAGAAGTCAGCTAATAAAGCAGATATTTTTGAATTAGAGTTTAAGAATGGAGATATAATTAAGGTTAATAAGAAAGCATTATCACCATTCAAGGTATTGAAGAAATTAAATGATTTAGCTGGAAAACATGGTATCGGAAGAATTGATATCGTGGAAAATCGTTATGTGGGTATTAAATCTAGAGGTTGCTATGAGACACCAGGTGGTACCATTTATCATAAAGCACACAAAGCTATGGAATCTATAACAATGGATAGAGAGCTTTTACATTTGAAAGAAGATCTTGCTAATAGATATACCAGACTTATATATAATGGTTATTGGTTTAGTCCAGAAAGAGAGAGTTTACAGAAATTAATCAATGATTCTCAAAAAAGAGTTACGGGCACAGTTAAGGTTAAGATTTTAAAAGGTAATGTAATAATCCTTGGCAGAAAGTCTCCTTATTCAATATATAGTGAAGATTTATCAACTTTCGAGACAGATTCTGGTGACTATGACCAGAGAGATGCCGAGGGATTTATTAAAGTCAATTCTCTTAGATTGAGAAACAAGCAAAAGTAATTTATTTGTCAACTGAGATTAGTGTGGCAGTAAATTTAAGAGCTTTTTTTCTGTATTGTTCTATCTTTACGGGCACATAATCATAATCGACTGCATACCAAGTTAGGGTGCTTCTCTTGTTATTCTCTATTAATTTTTGTATGACTATAGTGTTTGTCATGCCAAAAACTGTTTCAATAACTTCTGAAGAATGTAGTACGAAAGAATACTTTCTTACCCTGCCTTTATCAATGATATTATATTTATATTCAAATACTCCCTGTTTCATTTTATTCTGAAAATCAATTTGCACAGACAATCTATCTAATGAGTAAGGTATGCCAATGTGCTCATGTTTAATATCATTACTAAGTGTATAGGCATAATCTTTATCTAGATCAAAAAATGTTTCTATTAGTTGCACTTTATCTTTCTTTTCTTTACTGAATTTGTATGACACTGGTTTTATAATACCATCTTCGTTTTTAAATATAGTTGCTTCAAGCCTATCATCTTTTTTCATTTTGAAGATACCAGCTGTTTTACTTATAATATTAAAATTGAAATATGAATTATTTTTTATTAGTGTTTGTTCACTAATGCCAAATTGTATATTACTCTTATCAAGACTATATTTATATTTTGAAATTACTAGTTCTTCAGCACTAATACTAGTGATAAATAAATAAGGAATTAGTAATAGATATTTATAATCTATTAATTTTATAAGTGTTCTATAGGACATTCTAATACCTCATTATCAAAATAACATCGGTCACTAACTTGCTTAATATGATCCTCTATGAACCATTTAATTGCTAAAGGAAAAATTGTATATTCAATTTTGTGAATTCTGCTTTTTAATATATCTTCATCATCATTTTTTAATATCTTAGTCTTACCTTGAACTATTATAGGTCCTCCATCTAACTTTGATGTCACAAAGTGAACAGATGCCCCGTGATACTCTTCTTTTGAAGCTAGAACTTTTTTATGAGTATCTAGGCCTTTAAATTTTGGTAGTAATGATGGATGAATATTAATAATTTTACCATAATATTTTTTGATAAATTCTTCTGGTAAGATTTTCATAAAGCCTGAGAGTATAATAAGGTCTATCTCAAAAGCATCCATGACAACTAATAACTTATCAACATATTTATCTTTGGTATCAATGACTATAGTTTCTATACCACTTGCTTTTGCTCTTACAAGGCCCTGTGCATTAGCATTATTTGATATTACTGCAACTATATCCATCTTAAGATAATCACTTGCAATATTATCAATTATATTTTGGAGATTACTTCCATTTCCGGATATAAATACTATTGATTTAAGCCTACTCATAAATTATATTTTTTTTATCATCATTGTTATCAATATAACCCAAGACTCTATATTTATGTGTTGTTTTTTCAAATATTTTATTAAACTTATTAAGATCATTCTTGCTGATTATAAGAACCATACCGACACCACAATTAAAAGTTTTAAGCATCTCTTTTTTATTTAACATAGATACTTCTTGCACTAGTTTAAATAAATCTGGGATTTTTAAACTAACTTCATCTATATGGGCTGTGAATTTATCTGGTATTACTCTAGGTAAATTTTCTGTCAAACCACCTCCTGTTATATGAGCTGCCCCATGAATATTAATTTTTTTTCCAAGTAATTCAAACACATCTACATAAAGTTTAGTTGGCTTTATTAGAGCTTTTCCTAATGTAGTATTTTTAAATTTCTGAGATAGAGATAATGATCGATTTTCTATCAACTTATTTATTAGAGAAAATCCATTGGAGTGAAATCCACTCGATTCAAATCCAATTAATATGTCACCTTTCATAACTTTATCTTTATTAATGATATCTTTTTTATCTACAACTCCTACGCAAAACCCCGCCAAATCATAATCTTTTTTATTATACATCCCCGGCATCTCAGCAGTTTCACCGCCAATTAAGGGTATAGATATAGATTCACAAGCTTTTTTAATACCATTTAGAACTTGTGTATGTAATTTTACATCGACTTTACTTGTTGCGAGATAATCTAAAAAAAATAACGGTGTTGCACCTGAAGTTATAACATCATTTACACACATTGCTAATAAATCTTGGCCAATATAACTATGCTGGTTAAGTTTAGATGCTATTTTTAGCTTTGTACCAACACCATCAGTTCCACAGACAATTACAGGATTTTTGTATTTTTTAATATCTAGAGCATATAAGCTCGAGAACCCACCAATACCAGCCAGGACATTAGAATGTGTATTTTTAGTCTTTTTAGAGATATTACCTATGAGTTTATCTGCATTTTTGATACTTACGCCAGATTTTTCATAAGTTATTTTGTTAATTTTTTTTTTCATGTTTAAATGATTTGGATTTGATTATATATTAGTCTATTAATTATATACTTTTATGAAAGAAACTAAACTCAATAAAGAACAAATACCCATAAATTTCAGCTTTATTGCTGATAAGAGCTTTGATAATTTTGTAATCAGCGAAGATGATATTATTATCAAGCTTTTGGATGAAATAACAACCTCTAATAGATCTAGCATTGTATTTATTAGAGGAAATGCTTCTAGTGGGAAAACGCATCTATGCTTGGCAATAGATAATATAACCAGCATAAATAGTTTTGTTTTGAATAAAAAAACACTATCTTTAATAAATTTTGAAGATATATTAAAATATAATTTTCTTATTATTGATGACATAGATTGTTTAATTAGCAACAATTCACAAGAGGAAAAAATATTTTCATTGATTAATGAGTTTATTTTAATGAAAAAAAGTATAATTATTACCTCTACCAAAATGCTTAATAAAATTAATTTTATGATTCCAGATTTAGCATCTAGACTAAAGTGGGATCAAATACTTGAAATACCTGAGCTTAGCGATGATGATAAAATTAAAGTTTTACAAAAAAATGCACATGAAAGAGGATGGAATCTTACAGAAAAAGTATGCGATTATATAATGAATCATTATAGGAGAGACTTATATTTTTTATGTAATTGCATTAAATTTATTGATGAAACTTCATTATCGCTTAAAAAAAATATTACCATACCATTTATTAAGAAAATTATAGAATACAAGTGACCTAACTCTTCAATTTTTTTGCTAGCGACGCTATTCTCTTCCCAAAATTTATACATATTTCTTTTTCATCATCAGTTATCTCTATCTCTGAGTTGAATGAGACATGACTCGGCCCATATGGTGTCCCACCACTTTTTGTATTATTAAGTTTTTTTTCGCTATATGGAATACCAGTAATTATTGCTCCATGATGTAATAAAGGAAGCATCATACTTAATAAAGTAGATTCTTGTCCACCATGCATACTTGATGTCGATGTAAATACACCTGCAGGTTTTCCTATTAAAGCTCCATTAAACCATTCTGCAGTCGTTGTATCTAAAAATGCTTTCATAGAACCTGACATATTCCCAAAGTGTGTTGGACTTCCAATTATAATAGCATCACATTGATTTAGTTCTGACTTATCAACAATTACATCGCTATCTTTGTTATTACCAGATAGATCATTGACCGTTCTAATTACAGATGATGCATCATCTACCATTTCAACACCTCTAGCTATCAACCTAGCCATTTTTTTCGTTGAGCCATTCGTAGAATAATATATAATAAGAACATTCATTATAGGTTAGGATATTCTATATGAGTGATAAAATAAAACTTTTTAAGATGAATATTATGAATAGATTTTTAATTATTTTAGTATTGATGAGCTTTTTCAGTCCAATGCAGGCATCAGATGCTACTGAGCAGTCATCAAAAAAATATATATCTGAGGCTAAAAGGACTTATAAGCAAGCTTTAAAACTCAATAATGCGTGGAGAGATACAAACAAGATTATAAAGAAAGCTAGCAAAGCCCACTCTAAGAAAAATTATGAAAAATCTATTGGATTAGCTAAGCAAGCCTTAAATCAGGCAAAAATGGCAATCGAGCAACATAATAAACAGAAAGATTCTTACAGGTTTCTGGATAATTAAAGATTTTTCATAAGGTTATTTTATTTATGAGATCTTCTATTTTGATTTCTAATTTCTCATTTCCTAGTCTAGACTTATAAGTAATTGTTTTATTCTTAGCTTCATTCTTTCCAATGATTACAATATTAGGCACCCCAATTAGCTCCCAGTCTTTCATCTTATTACCGAAGCTGGCATCTCTATCATCATAAATTCTACTAATTTTAGAATTCTGCAATAAATCATATATTTCACTTGAATGAGATCTTACTTCCTTATTCTTGTGACCATCTATTTCAATAATTACAACTTCAAAAGGACTTATTGACTTGGGCCATATGATTCCGTTAGAGTCATGATTTTGCTCAATTGCGGCTGCTACAATTCTCGTCACACCAATTCCATAACAACCCATAAACATATTTATAGATTTAGAATCTTTAGTAGTTATTTTAGCTTTCATTTTTTCGGAGTATTTCTGACCTAATTTAAATATATGACCAACTTCAATTCCTTTTTTATGAGTTAAGCCAGTTTTTTTTATTATTGATTCTAGATTATCTTCCGAATATTTAACTTTTGCTATCTCTAAATTCATCCCATTTAATTCGTCATCTAACAATAAATCATCTTCACCTGTTTCAGCTATTACATGAAATTCATTAGATTCATTGCCTCCAATGTTTCCACTATCAGCGTCTACTATTGTATAGTCGAGCATCAATCTTTTGAATATATTCTTATATGCTGATTTATAGTTCTCATAAGCCATATCTAAACAACTTTGACTTTCATGAAATGAATAAGCATCTTTCATTATAAACTCTCTAGCTCTCATAACCCCAAATCTTGGTCTAATCTCATCTCTAAATTTTGAAGATATTTGAAAAAGATTTATCGGTAATTGTTTATAGCTTGACACATCTTTTTTGATTAGGTCAGTAATTACTTCTTCAAATGTTGGTCCTAGACAAAACTCCCTATTATGTCTATCTGTGAACCTTAATAGCTCTGGGCCATAATCATCCCATCTTTCTGATTCTTTCCATAGTTCCGCAGGCTGAACAGAAGGCATCAAGATTTCAGAACAACCAATATTATTTAATTCTTCTCTAATAACATCTTGTATTTTCTGAATTACTCTCAAGCCAATTGGGAGCCAAGAATATTGTCCAGACGATAGTTTGCGAATCATCCCAGACTTAATCATTAATTGATGGCTGGCCACTTCTGCCTCAGAAGGAACATCTTTTTGTGTAAATACTGGAAAATTTGATACTTTCATTTTCGATAACTATTTAATATTATTGCTATATTACAAATTGATGTTTTAGTTTAACATGAATATGGGTATTATATATAAAGCAATTTAAGCGAGTTAAGAATTAATAAAAAATGTTCAAATTTTTCAAAGAATGGTATGACAGCCATTTAACAGACCCAAACCAGGTAGCCTTAGCCCTAATAATATTATCTATTTCTTTAGTTACTTATATATTGCTATTGACAGTGACACCTATTTTAGTGGCTATAATTCTCGCATATATGCTAGAAGGAATTGTGCATAGATTTACTGCTAATCAATCATTCAATAGGAACACTATTGTCCTGCTTGTTTATTTTTCTTTCATTGCTGTCTCAATAGCAATATTATTTTTATTACTACCACTCATGATTGAGCAGCTAACTTTATTTGTACAATCACTACCGTCAATATTAGAAAAAGGAAAAAGTTTACTGACTAATTTTACATCATCAGACAAAGGGATTATTTCCTCAGACCAGTTAACAAATATTTTTTCAGCTTTGAATTCTGAGGTGACGATGATGAGCGGCTCTATAGTATCCTACTCTTTAGCGTCAGCTGGGAGCATTTTCGCAACAATAATTTATATTTTAATTGTCCCGATACTAATATTTTTTTTACTTTTTGATAAAAAAGAAATTAATGGATGGTTCAAGAAGTTCTTTCCTGAAAAATTAGATTTATCTAAAAAAGCTTATGCAGAGCTTGATTTAAAAATTGGCAATTATATTAGATGTAAGTTTATAGAAATCATAATTGTGTGGGTAGCATCAACTTTACTATTTACTTTATTAGGACTTAATTATTCTTTATTACTTGGTTTTCTCTGTGGCATATCTGTAATAATTCCATATGTAGGAGCAATTGCAGTAACTATACCTATAATATTTGTTGGATATTTTCAATGGGGTACTTCATCAGAGTTCTGGTATATCATATTTGCCCATATTATTGTGCAAGTTATAGATGGAAATGTGGTAGTGCCTATTCTATTTTCTGATGCAGTAAATCTCCATCCTTTAGCAATTCTGATTTCGATTTTATTTTTTGGTACAATATGGGGAATTTGGGGTGTTTTCTTTGCTATACCTTTGGCAGTATTAGTAAATACACTACTAACTATTTGGCCAAGAACTGAATATAAGTCATGAGCTTAACTAGGAGCATGTATGTTTAAAGGAAGTATGGTAGCTATAGTAACACCGATGAATGAAGATGGATCTTTAGATCATGAGTCTTTAGAAGGATTAATTGAGTTTCATATAAACAATCAGACAGATGTTATTATTTCTGTGGGTACTACAGGTGAATCTGCTACTTTGAATTTTAAAGAACACTCGGAAGTAATTAAATCAACGTTATCATTCGTTAATAAAAGAATACCTGTAGTTGCTGGTTCTGGCGCTAACTCCACCAGCGAGGCGATTGAATTAACAGAAAGGTCTAAAGACCTTGGTGCGGATGGCTGCCTGCTTGTTACACCGTATTATAATAAACCTACTCAGAATGGTCTATATGAGCATTATAAAAAGATAGCTGACGAGGTCAGTATCCCTCAAATCTTATATAATGTCCCAGGGAGAACATCAGTTGACATGTTACCAGAGACAGTTCACAGATTATCTACTCACCCTAATATTGTTGCTATCAAAGAAGCTTCAGGCAACTTAGATAGGTCAAAGGAGCTTATTGAGAAATGTGCTGACAACATATCGATTTTTACTGGTGATGATAAAACATCTGTCAGGGATATTTTACTTGGATTTAAGGGCAATATCTCTGTGACTGCAAATATAGTACCACTGGAGATGCATAATATGTGTAAACTTGCCATGGAAGGTAAAGCTGAGGAAGCGAATAAAATAAATTCTAAAATAGATATATTACATGATAACCTTTTTATTGAGTCTAATCCCATACCGGTCAAATGGGCACTTCACAGAATGGGTTTGATTAAAAAAGGTATTAGGTTGCCCTTAACATGGTTAGATGAGAAATATGAAGAAATTCTGGAAAAATCTTTGCATAATTCTGATATAATACTCAAAAATAAATAATGAAATTCAAGTCACTACCTATAAAAATAATCCTTCCTCTCTTCATCTTTAGCGGGTGTTCATCTGTAAGTGAATATGTAGGGAACATAACATCTCCGGATAGAGAAGAGTTAGTTGTGTATAAAACAAGTAAGGTTTATGATGATACGCAATTTGATTTAATAACCCCGCCAGATTTAATAAACCCAAGCTCTGGAAATATTCTTGACATACCTAGTTATGCAGGCAAAAAAGACATAGATGTCTTTACTGTAGATACTAAATTGGAGGGTATCACTATTGTGAGGTCTGGAAGAGATTCCTTTGTTAGTGTAAATACAACTGACAAAGAATATATTTGGAAGAAGATTTCTGATTTTTGGTCAGCAGAAGGTTTTCGTCTAACCAAGAATGATTATACTTTAGGGATTATGAAAACTGGTTATTTAGAAAATTTAAGCGAGGCTCAACTAGGTACCGTTCAAAGAATTGTCGGAAGATATGTACCTCTCCTTGTAGCTCCAGAGACACGAGATAGTTATAGCACTAGAGTATCGTTGAAAGATGATTCATTAAATATTTTAATCACACATTATGGCAAGGAATACATGTCTGATGGAGATACTGAATTTAGGTGGCAGAATAGGCCCAGAGATCCAGAATTTGAAAGCGAAATGATATCAAGGTTATATATATATCTTGGTGGGGACGAGGCTAAGTCAAAAGGATATTCTGTTATTAAGTCGACAGGAGTCAGAGGTAAAGCTAGATTAAGTATAGACGAGAATGGATTTCATACATTATATGTTAATGACCCCTTCGAGAGAGTTTGGCCAGCTATCATTAAGTCTTTAGAAACATATGGAATAAATATTTTAGATTCAAAAGAAAATGATGGAGTAATCACAGTGTCCATGCAAGAAGGAGGTCAACCCAAGGATTCTTCAATGCTAGATTATTTAGCTTTTTGGAGATCCTCGCCAAATGTTAACACGTTCAATATAGTGCTTATTACGAATCAAGAAGGGACATTGATCGAAATACAGAATAATACATTTACTAATATTACAAATACCGCAACGGAAGAAGTTATACGAGCATTATATGCTGATTTAAGATAACTAGTTTTTTATTTGATGAATTTGAGCGTATGCTGAATGATTATGAATAGACTCAAAGTTTTCCGACTCAACAGTATACTCAATAACTCTGTCATCATTTGCAAAATGAACGGCTATATCCCTCACCATATCTTCCACAAATTTTGGATTATCATATGCTAGCTCAGTTACATGTTTTTCGTCAGGTCTCTTAAGTAAAGCATATAATTCTGAAGAAGCTTCTTTTTCTACAATATCTATTATTTCTTCAATCCAGATAAAATCATTTATACTTACAGTTACTGTAACATGCGACCTTTGATTATGAGCGCCATAAGCTGATATTTTTTTTGAACATGGACATAAGCTTGTGACAGGAACGAGCACTTTTACCTTAAGATCAGAAATCCTATTTTCTATTTCACCAATAAAAGTTACTGTATAGTCTAATAAGCTTTGAACCTTGGAAGTCGGAGCAGTCTTGTTTATGAAATATGGAAATGTCATTTCAACATGACCAGACTCTGCCTCCAAAAGGGTTAGCATTTCTTCTATCATTTTTTTAAATGTATCAACAGTTATCAGTTCTTCATGATTGTTCAGGATATGAACAAACCTAGACATATGAGTACCTTTTAAGTTATGAGGAAGATTTACATACATATTAAAATTTGCAACAGTTGTTTGTGTTTTCCCTGACCTTTGTTTAATCATCATTGGGTGAAGTATATCTTTTATACCAACCTTATTAATCGGTAAGTTTCTTGTATCTTCTTGACCTTGTGTATCAGGCAAGTTTGATTTATTTAATTCTTTTATAGATTTTTTATTAGTAGCCATTGTTTATCCTGTGAAAGTCACTGCTGATTTTTCTGTTTCCCATAGTTTTATTGATTTAACCTGTATCTGCTGCTTACTGTTCATTGCCTTAGTCAATTCCTCATAAATATATTGAGCGATGTTTTCAGCAGTTGGATTTATTACTTTAAATGGTATTAAGTCATTAAGAAAACGGTGATCCAATTGATTAACTACATCTTTAGTCATGTTTCTTATTTCTTTAAAGTCTATTACCATTCCGATATTATCTAGCTTATTCCCACAAACTTCAACTTCAACTTTCCAATTATGCCCATGCATTCTTTTGCATGCACCTTCGTGCCCGTTTAGGACATGTGCAGATGAAAATTCAACAAATGTGGTAAGTGTATAAATATTTATCTCTCCAATCTAGTTTTTACTGGTTATTTCTACCATTTCATCAACATGGTTATTTGTAATTCTTTCTATGCCAATCTCATCAAGCCCTAATTCTGACAAGATTTCATCTTGGCTTCCATGAGGGATTATTTTATCTGGAACACCAATATTTACTATATTATTTTTCAATGAGTATTTCATCATCACTTCATTAACAGCAGTTCCAGCGCCACCTAGTATAACATTGTCTTCTACAGTAAATATATAATCATGTGTATTACAAATATCTATAATTAATGCCTCATCAATAGGTTTGACGAATCTCATATCAATCAAAGTTGCACCATTTCTTTTAGCTACTTTTTCTACAACATTTAATAATGTTCCAAAAACAAGATAAGCTATTTTACTTCCTTTTTGAATAATTTTACCTTTTCCTATTTCTATAGTTGAATGGTCCAAATCAATATCTTCTCCTTGACTATATCCCCTTGGATATCTAACTGCAGCTAAACCTGTATGCTTAAAACCCGTTGATAACATTTTCCACATCTCTAATTCATTAGAGGGTGTCATGAGAACTATTTTTGGAAGGATTCGTAGAAAAGAAATATCATAAATACCTTGATGAGTTTCCCCATCAGCTCCCACAATACCTGCTCTATCAATTGCTAAAAGTATATCTAAATTTTGTACAACAATATCATGTATTAATTGATCATATGATCTTTGAAGAAAAGTTGAATATATTGCAACAATAGGTTTTAAGCCTCCACAAGACATACCTCCTGCTAGTGTAACTGCATGTTGTTCTGCAATCCCTACATCAAAATATTTTTCAGGATATTTTTTTTCAAAATCAACGAGCCCTGAACCTTCCCTCATTGCTGGTGTAATCACAACAAGATTCTTTTCGGCATTCGCAGTTTGATCTATCCATCTACTAAATATTTGAGTATATGTTAATTTATTATTAACCTTTTTTGTTTTTGGTTTGCCAGTCTTGATATCAAATGGGGTGACTCCATGATATGAAATTGGATTTTGCTCAGCTAATTTATAACCTTTACCTTTCTTGGTAATTACATGAAGGATCCTAGGACCCGAAATATCTTTCAAATTATTTAATACATCAATTAATCCATTAACATCATGTCCATCAGTTGGCCCATAATATTTGAATCCTAATTCCTCAAATAATAGACCTGGCGTTAAAAGATTTTTTGCCTGATTCTCTACTTTTTTAGCTATATCCTCAATCGCTTTTACTTTACTTAATACTCTTTTACCGCTTTCTTTGAAAGATGAAAATGTTTTGCCTGTTAATATTTTAGTCAGATATTTATTAATAGCTCCAACGTTCGGAGAAATAGACATTTCATTATCATTTAGTATTACTAGTATATCCGATTTTATTCCACCAGCATGACCGAGTGCCTCGAAAGCCATTCCAGCAGTTAGACCACCATCTCCAATTATTGATACTATTTTATTATCTTCATTGTTCAGTCTAGAGGCAATTTCATAACCTACCGCAGCACTGATGGATGTACTTGAATGACCTGCCCCAAAAGAATCATATTTACTTTCATCTCTTTTTAGGAAACCTGATATACCCCCTTTTTTTCTAAGAGAGGGCATCAAATCTTTTCTACCAGTTAATATTTTATGTGGATAACACTGATGCCCGATATCCCATACTAAAATATCTTTTGGCGTATTATAGACATAATGAAGTGCTATTGTGATATCTACTGCACCAAGGCCAGCAGCAAGGTGACCTCCAGTTTGTGATACTGATTCAATAATGAATGCTCTTAATTCTTCTGATAGAGATAATATCTCATTTCTAGATAGCCCCTTTAAATCACTTGGCTTGGTAATCGTATCAAGTATTTTATAATTTTCACTCATTACTATTTGTCTGTAACTTCCTTAATTTTTTGTTCAGCTTCTTCTAAGGCTTTTTGACACTTTTTAGATAGCTCAACGCCAAGTTTATATTTATCGATAATTTCTTCTAGACTGAGATCTTTTGATTCTATCTCTTCTAGTATTGATTGCATTGATTTTAAATCTTTTTCAAATGTTGATAAATTGCTTTTTAATTTTTTATTCATAACTATATACTACTATTTTTTTGTTACCTTTACATTATTCACAAAGTTATTGCTTACTTCAACCATTTCATATATAAAACCATCTTTTTCAAATACATCACCTTTAGTTGGGATGTTTTCAAGACATTCTAGTATATAACCATTGATTGTTTTCGCTATACTTTCGGAGATTTTCCAACCTAAAATCTTATTAATTTCACGAATCTGTATTGCTCCTTCTATTACATAAATATTATCTTTTATTTTAGTAATCCCCTTATACTCATCTGGATCTTTAAATTCACCTACAATCTCTTCAAGAATATCATCAAGAGTGACTACCCCTTTAACGTCCCCATACTCATCTATAACGAAGCCAATTCTTTTTTTTTCTTTTTTAAACTCAATGAGTTGACTTGTTAAAGATGTATCTTCTGGAATGAAATAAGGAGGATTAATATTACTTATAATCTTATCTTTCGTAATACCTCCATCTAGTAACATTTTTATTATTTTCCTTTTATGAAGAAAACCTAGAAGCTTATTAAATTCATTTTTATATATTGGTATTCTTGAGTATCTACAATTTAAAATTTCACTAGATATTTTTTCAATATCATCACTAATATCAACTGCTACGAGGATGTTTCTAGGTATCATGGCATCTTCAATTTTTACTTTCTCTAAATCAAGCATATTTACTATCATATCCTCATGACTTTTGGGTATTCTCTTACTTGATTCTTTTACGATTAACTTTATTTCATCTTTAGTTAATAATTCCTGATTATTATTTTCAGGTCTCACTCCAAATATTCTTAGAAGAATTTTAGCAACTAAATTGATAATGAGCACTAATGGGCTAAATACTTTCATCAATGGATATATTACCCAAGAGATTGGGTATGCAATTTTATCAGGATGGAGAGCAGCAAATGTTTTCGGGGTAACTTCTGCAAAAATTAATATAACTATTGTGAGCATAATAACTGAAATAGCTACTCCCGCTTCTCCATATAATTGAATTGCTATCAGTGTGCTTATTGCAGATGCTAATATATTTACAAAATTATTCATTAATAAAATTAAGCCTAAAGTTTTATCAGGATTAGCAACCAAGAAATGAACTCTAGTGGCAGACTTTTCTCCTGTTTTAAATTTATGCTTCAGTTTATATCTATTTACGCTCATCAGAGATGTTTCAGCCCCTGAAAAAAACGCAGAAAGTAAAAGTAATATAAAAAGAATTATAAATAGATTTTCAATTGCAATATTAGTCATGATAAATTTGTTAAATTAAATATTAGTAAATCTCAAAGAATAGTTTTGTTCCAAGATATGCTACAAGCAAAAAAAACATTCCGCTTAAAGTAAGATTCGTTGCTTTTCTCCCACGAACACCTTTAGAGAACCTTCTATAGATTAAATATGAATATGTTATCCACGCGATGATGGAAAATAATATTTTTTCTGCCAGACCAGGGTGTTCCCCCATAGAAACAAAGGGCGAGCCACTTAATAATGATAGCGTGAGCAGGATAAACCCAAAAATTATTAAATCAAACATGACTTTCTCCATCTTTTCTATTGACGGTAATATAGTTAAGAATAGTGAATCAGACACATCTTTAAGCTTCTTTTCTTGGTATCTTAATAATATTGCTTGGATAGCTCCTAAACCAAGAAAACCATAAGAGGCTATAGACACAATAATATGAGCTCTTAAATCTGAATCTATTAACCCAAGGCTAGCATTGTCGTGATATATCATTGATATGAATATTGCAATAGCCGTCAAAGGCAATAAAACCAATCCAAGATGTTTAATGGGCTTAGAAAACATGAATAAAAAAAACAGATAGTTAACTATGAGAAATGTTATTTGCAGTGATGTTATGAAGTTAAATTTTTGATAGACATTGTTGATAATAGAGTATGAGTAAACACTAAATAGAAGAAGGCTCAGAAAGAAAACAATGTCAAAAGAGGTCTTTTTATAAAAACTATATTCCTCATCAATCAGCACATATCTGATGGACAAAGTTGATAATGTATAACCAATTATGGTTAATGTGCCTAATAGTTCCATTTTATTATAGTTCGAGCAATGTTCTATACCAGCTTATATCCAAGATTTAGATAGTTATTAAATGTTTTTATAACAATATAAGTGCTCATTTCTATGATGATAGCAAATTTAATACATAAAAATAGCTAGATATCTGATTATTGCGTTATTTCCAATAAAATAACTAACTAGTTGCTATAACTAATGATATAATTTGGCTGTTTCTAATGAAGGAGATATTTAAAAATTATGGTTAGAATTAGGTTATCAAGAGGCGGGGCCAAAAAAAGACCTTATTATCACATAGTGGTAATGGATCAGAGGGATAGACGTGATGGAAGAAGCCTGGAAAGAATTGGTAGCTATGATCCTGCATTAGAGACTCAGGATAGAATTAAAATTGACATGGAAAGACTAGATTATTGGGTATCAAAGGGCGCTCAAATTAGCGAACGAGTAAAATATCTTAAAAAATATTCATTAGATCCTGAAAATATAAAAACTCGTGAAAAAGTAAAATCTCTACAATTAGAAAAAGTTAAGCAAAAAAGGCTGTCTAAAAAACAAGCAGAAGCTACACCAGCAGAAGCTGCAGAAGCAGAAGCTGCACCAGCAGAAGCTCCAAAAGCAGAAGCTGCACCAGCAGAAGCTGCATCAGCAGAAGCTGCACCAGCAGAAGCTCCAGAAGCAGAAGCTGCACCAGCAGAAGCTGCACCAGCAGAAGCTCCAGAAGCAGAAGCTGCACCAGCTGACGACAAAGAAAAGTAAATCCTAAATGTCATATGACAATCATATTATTGTCGGCAAGATACTCACTACACATGGGATAAAGGGATGGTTTACTATAGGGTCTTATACATCAAACCCAAGTGATATTTTTAAATATAATCTCAAAATACTCATTAATAATAATCTTAAGGAACTTTTAGTAACTGACCATAACCTCATGCCAAAAAAAATTATAATGAAGGTAGATGGTGTAGATACAATAGAATCATGTGAAGAATATGTTAGCTTAGACCTTTATGTAGCTAGAGATGACTTACCTGAGGTTCAAACCGATGAATATTATTGGGATGATTTGATTGGAAGAAGTGTATTCAATGATGATAACCTTCTGTTAGGCGCAGTAGATAGCTTATTTACGAGTGGAGATAATGACATACTCGTTATTAAAAATAATAATAAAAGAAGAGAAATTCTAATACCTTTTCTAAAGACGAATATAATTACTATTGAAGATAATAAAATAATTGTTAGGTGGAATGATGAAATTTAATATTCTTACTATTTTTCCAGAAATGATTACTATGTTTTCAAAAATAGGCTTCATAAAAAGAACTATTTTACAGAATATTATTAGTTTAAATATTGTCAATATTAGAGACTACTCTGATAATATTCATAAAAAAGTTGATGATAAAACATATGGCGGTGGCCCTGGAATGGTACTACAGTATCCGCCAATCAAGGGTGCCCTCAGTAGTCTTGATAATAAGGGTTATGTGATTTATCTTTCACCACAAGGCAAAATACTGACACAGGAAAAACTTAATCTACTATCTAGTTATAATGAGATTACTTTCCTATGTGGCAGGTATGAAGGTATAGACCAAAGAGTTTTAGATGAATTTATAGATGAGGAGATCTCTTTAGGTGATTATGTGATATCTGGCGGTGAGACAGCATGTATGGCGATAATTGAGGGAATCACCAGATTAGTGCCAGGAGCCATTGATGATATGGAGTCAGTCAAGCAAGACTCTTTCCAAAATGGAATTCTGGATTATCCCCACTATACAAGGCCTGATGAGGTAGATGGCAAAAAGGTACCAGAGGTACTATCTAGCGGGGATCATAATAGCATTGAAAGGTGGAGAAAAAAGCAAGGCCTGGGAGCAACATGGATAAAAAGGCCTGAATTGTTAAAAAACGTGAAACTTTCAAAAGAAGATGATAAACTCCTCAAAGAATATATAGCTGAGTTTAAAGATAATGAGCATGAATAAGATAATAGATAAAATTGAGTCAGAACAACTGTCATCACACCCTAAATTCTCAAGCGGTGATACCGTCGAGGTATCTGTCAAAGTAAAAGAAGGGAAGCGCGAGAGAATTCAGCTTTATGAAGGTATTGTAATAGCTAAAAAAAACAGGGGCGTTAACTCTTCATTTACTGTAAGAAAAATATCTTATGGTGAAGGTGTGGAAAGAGTTTTCCAGTTACATAGTAAAGTTATTGCAGATATAAAAGTCAAAAGAAGCGGAAGTGTTCGCAGAGCAAAATTATACTATTTGAGAGAATTGTCTGGAAAATCTGCCAGAATCAAAGAAAAGCTGAACTAAGCTTTAGTATCACTTGAATACTGTATTTATAGCTTTGGGTAGTAATCTTAACAATCCTATTTATCATCTAGAGAAAGGTATAAGAGATATAAATCATCTATCTAAAACAAGAGTAATAAAAAGGTCTTCCCTCTATAAATCAAAACCTATTGGACCTCAAAACCAACCTAATTACATAAATGCAGTAATTAAAGTAATTACACATTTCGAACCAATTTCACTTTTAGATGTTTTGCAAGATATTGAAAATAAGCATCATAGAAAGAGAATAAAAAGATGGGGACCAAGAACATTGGATCTTGATATACTCATATTTAATGATTTAGTAATTAATCATGAGCGACTAGTAATACCACATCCTGAAATTATTAATAGAGAGTTTGTATTAGTTCCTTTGAGAGAGATAACAAATCATGAATTCATTATTCCAAAGTATGGTAAATTAATACAATATATTTAATTAATATGAAAAACATGTATAAGTCTATTATTGTTGAAGGTCCAATAGGTGTTGGGAAAACTACGCTTGCTACCAAACTTTCTAGTAGCCTTGAAAGTATGCTTGTGCTGGAGAAATATTCAGAAAACCCTTTCCTTGAAAAATTTTATAAGGATGTTGGGAAATTTAATAAATATACCAAAACAAGCAAGCATGCTTTATCTACTCAGTTATTTTTTCTTTTACAAAGAGCAGATGATTTCAAAAGCAAAGAATACCTGGCTTTAAAAAATCATAATATTATTTCAGATTATTTTATTGATAAAGACAAGCTCTTTGCTAAAGCAATTTTATCTACAGATGAATATCTTTTATATAATAAAGTTTATGATGCACTCAATCTTGATATTGAAAAACCAAGCCTGGTAATTTATTTACAGACGAATGCCGAGACACTCATGAGTAGAATAAAAAAGAGAGGCATAGGATATGAGACAAATATCACAGAAGCATATCTCAAGAAGATTATTGATTCATATACTTTATTCTTTCATTCTTATAAAGAATCTCCTTTATTAATAATTAATACTTCAAATGTTAATGTCAATGATCCTCATGATTATGCCATGTTGTTGGAACAAATTAATAAAGATATAAAAGGCAAAATATATCTTAATCCATTATCTCAGTGAGAGACTGATGCATGCCTAAAGTATCTCTAAAAAAAATTAACTCTTTGAAAAAGAAGAGAGTTGGGATAAGTGCTTTAACATCTTATGATGCAAGCTTTGCTAGATTAGCAGATGATTGCGGTATAGATATTATTTTAGTTGGTGATTCTCTAGGAGAAGTTATTCAAGGACATTCTAATACACACTCAGTGACAATAAATGATATGTGTTATCATACTGAAATTGTATCGAGATCAATTCAAAAGGCATTTCTTATTGCAGATATGCCAAAAGGTTCATATGAAACTAAGAGCCATGCACTTAAGAATGCCAAGAAACTAGTTGGAGATAATATGGCTGACATGGTTAAAATTGAGTTTAATGGAAAAGATGCACATATAATTGAACATTTAATATCTAATAATATACCCGTATGTTCCCATATAGGTGTTCTCCCCCAAACTATCAGTAATAGAAAAGATTATAAGAAGGTAGGTAAAACCAAAGATGAAGCTAATAAGCTAATCAGTGAAGCTATTTTAATTGAAAAATCAGGTTCACAAATACTGATTGTTGAATGCATAGATTCCGCAACTGCTAAGATAATATCGAAAACATTAGATATACCTGTTATTGGGATTGGCTCTGGTAAAAATTGTGATGGCCAGATTAGAGTAATTTATGATCTTTTTAATATTAGTTTTAATGGCATGCCAGGCTTCATTAATCAAAATAACAGTCAGCCAAACCACATAAAAAAAATATTAGATAAGTATATTTTAGATACTAATAGGTATAAAGCATAAATTGAAAATAATTACATCTATTGAGGAGCAAAAAGAATATTGTAGCTCTATTGAGGCAGAGGGAAATAATATTTCATTAATACCAACTATGGGCAATCTTCATAGTGGCCATGAAAGTCTGCTGTTATTATCTAGGTCTACAAAAAATAAAAGAATTGTCTCATTGTTTGTTAATCCACTTCAATTTGATAGCATCAGTGATTATAGGTCTTATCCAAGTTCAATCGATTCTGATATTGAAATATTAGAGAGAAATAAAGTAGATTGTCTATTCATGCCAGATGAGAATCAAATGATAGAAAATATTAATCATCCCGAAACTATTCATCTTCCACAATATATGAGTATTTTATGTGGGAAACATAGGAAAGGACACTTTGATGGAGTTTTTAAAATCGTTAAGAAATTATTTAAAATAATAAACCCTTCTATAGCTTATTTTGGCAAAAAAGATTATCAGCAGTTAATGATGGTTAGACATATTGCTAAAGAATATTTTGGTAATAGAATTGAAATAGTTGCTGGTGATACAGTAAGAGAAAGCAATGGACTTGCTATGAGTTCTAGAAACAATAGACTATCATTAACAGACAAAAAAATTGCCTCATCTGTTCATAAAGAATTAATTATTATGAGAGAATCTATAAACCTTGGGTCTAATAATCAAGAATTACTAAAAAAGTCCATTGATGCTTTATCTGATAAATATATTAAAATTGAGTATTTAGAATTATTATCATCTGTTGATTTTTCAATAATATCTAAAAAAAATGCCGATAACGCAATGTTATTTGTAGCATTTTATATATCAGGAGTTAGATTAATTGATAATATTGATGTATAATTTCATCAACTAGAAAGCATAACTCATGAAAAAATCATTCTTAAGCTCAAAAATACATAAAGCTACTGTTACGGATTCTCAAATTGATTACGAAGGTTCTTGTGAGATAGATATTTCTTTATTGAATGCAGCTGGTATAAATGTATTTGAAAAAATTGATATATATAATATTACGAATGGTGAGAGATTTACTACATATGCTATTGAAGGTAAAGCTGAGACTGGTAATATTTGTATAAATGGAGCTTGCTGTCATAAAGCATCAATAGGTGACAAAATTATTATATGTACCTATGTAGATATCGAGAGCCATGAAATAAAAAATTATAAACCAACTGTTATACATGTTGATAATAACAATAAAATATTAGATTCAAATGAATATGATAATGTTAGTTTAGTTTAGTGAATATACATTTATGAGTGCATTAATTAAAATCAACGACATCGGTGGAAACATAACTAAAGAAGATGACCGCTATATCGTAAAAGATAATAATTTGTTAAAAAATCTTGTTGTTAGTAGTACTGACTTAAAGCCAATGAAAAGCACTTCTGGTCATAAGCATAAAGGCCAGGAAGAAGTGTATTTTTTTATTAAAGGTAGTGGCAGGATGGAACTAGACAAACAAGAGATAGATGTAAATATTGGTGATGCAGTGCTAATCGAAGATGGTGTTTTCCATAGAGTTCATGCAGGTGCTGAAGGCTGTTACTTTGTTTGTGTATTTGACGGGAAAAGATCACATTAAGAGAAGGACTTACTGATTTTAGTCACATTCTTAATAAGTTCTTTTTTATTATTATCAGTTACTGTTATGTGTCCTAATTTTCTATTTAATCTTTCTGATTTACCATAATCATATAATTTGTAGCAAGGATTCTTATTATTAATATCCATGGGCATTTTCGATAGAATATTCAGCATTGCAGAATTACCATTAATAGAAATATTCTTTATTTTGATACCTGAAATTGCCATAATATGAGCTTCAAACTGACTAATACTAGCACCTTCATTAGTCCAATGACCTGAGTTATGAACTCTTGGCGCCATCTCATTTGCAATAAGATTGCCAGATTTATCAATGAAAAATTCTATTACTAATACACCTATGTAGTTTAACTCTTCTGTTATTTTATTATGATAAGATTCTGCTAACTTTTGAAGTTTAGTATTTTCATACGGTGCAATACTTAAATTTAAAATACCATTTTTATGAAAATTTTCTACAAGCGGATAAAAAATTGTACCTGAAGACTTTGTGCAAATACCAATTATTGATACCTCAGTTTCAAAATCAACCTTTTTTTCTAGAATAGCTTTTGCTTTGCCTGATAAAGACCATGCCTCTTTTGCGCAATATTCATTGATAGTAATTTGATTTTTACCATCATAGCCTAACTTTCTTGATTTTAGAATTGAGTTAGTCCCTAAAACATTAATTGCCGAAGCTAGGTCATCCTTGGAACTTACAACGCAATATTCTGTAGTAGGAATATTATTTTTATTAAATATATTTTTTTCTTTGAGCCTATCTTGACAAATTTCTACCGCATATGATCCTGGATATACAGGTACTTTATTTTCTAAGTATTTTAAAGCATCAGAGGGTACATTCTCAAAATCTATTGTCACGACATCACAATTATCTATTAAATAGTCTAGAGAATCTTTATCATTATATTCGGCTTTAATACATTTGGCATATTTAGATGCGGGAGGATTATCGTTTGGGTCTACAACTATAAAATCGATACCATGTTTATTAGACATTTGAACCATCATCATTGCTAATTGTCCACCACCAAGAATTCCAATACGCATTTTATTCTTTAGGGTCCCCACTTTTTAATACATCAATTGTCTGTTTATTGCGAAATTTAAGGAGAGTATCTTTAATCATCGGATATTTAGAGCTTAATATGCTTGCAGCTAATAATGCTGCATTAACCGCGCCACTATCTCCAATAGCTACTGTGGCAACAGGTATACCCTTAGGCATTTGAGCAATTGACAATAAAGAGTCCAGGCCATCTAAGCTTTTTGATTTAATTGGTACACCAATGACAGGTAAATGTGTTTTTGATGCAGTCATCCCTGGCAAATGAGCAGACCCTCCAGCACCGGCAATGACAACTTCAAAACCTCTTAAATCTGCAGATGAGGCATATTCATAAAGAAGGTCAGGTGTCCTATGGGCAGAAACTATTTTAGTTTCATATTTGATTTTCAATTTATCAAGCATTGAAGCTGTATTCTTCATAGTAGGCCAATCTGATTTAGATCCCATGATTATAGCTACCAATATATCAGATTTCTTCATAAACAGATTGTATCAGTATCAAACAGACCTTAACAATACTTATTATCTTTTATTAGTCAAATTATGATTTGTTTTATATAATCTTACTTAGTTTAATTAAAAGGAATCAATATATATGTTAGTAATTACTGGCGGAGCTGGCTTTATTGGTAGCAATCTTGTTAATTTTTTAAATAATAATCAGGATGATGAAATTTTAATTGTAGAAGAAATGGATACTTATGTTAAAAAATTTAAAAATCTAGATGGTTTAAAATACATTGATTGTATAGACAAAGATAAGTTTATTAATGATTTAAATAATAATTCATCCAACTATAAGGATAAAATCAGTAATATATTCCATTTAGGGGCATGTTCAAAAACTACAGAGCCAGATAGAGATTATATAATGTCAACAAATCTTGAATACTCTAAGGATCTTCTCAAGTATTCCGCTAATAATAAAATCTCATTGATTTATGCATCTTCAGCATCAGTATATGGAGAAGCCAAATCGTTTATAGAAAATCCTGATAATGAATCATTTCTTAATCATTATGCTGAATCGAAATTATTATTTGATCAATACTACCGAGAACATAAAGGCAAGATTAAATCGCAAGTTGTAGGTCTAAGATACTTTAATGTATTTGGTCCAAGAGAGTTTCATAAGGAAGGTATGTTCAGTGTTGTGTACCATTTTTTTACACAAATAAATAAGTCAGACAATATAAAGCTTTTTAAAGGCAGCCATGGATATAAAGACGGCGAACAAAGAAGAGACTTCATACATGTTGATGACACAGTGAATGTGAATAATTGGTTTAAAATGAATCCTAATGTTTCTGGAATATATAATGTTGGAACAGGAAAATGCAGAACTTTTAACGATATTGCAAACTGTGTGTTAGATTATTATAAAAGAGGAGTTATAAATTATATAGACTTTCCAGATAGTTTAGAAAAGCAATACCAAGCATTCACTGAAGCAGATATGACGAAAATAAAATCTAGAGGATATTCAAATAATTTCATTACTCTAGAAGAGGGTGTTAAGTCTTATTTAGATTGGTTATCAAAAAAATTATGAGTCCAAGAGAAAAATTTCTAATCATCTCTCCTTCCTGGATAGGTGATTTAATCATTTCACAATCATTATTGAAATATTTGAAACAAGAATACATAGACTGTCATATTGATATAATAGTCAGACCAGACTTAGTGGATCTCGCAAAGATGATGCCCGAGGTTAGCAATATATACCCTCTGGATATTAAGCATAAATCACTAGGCCTATCGAAAAGATATAGGTTAGCGAATAGAATAAAAATTAATTCATATTCATCTTCAATAATCTTACCTAGTAGTTTTAAATCAGCTATTATTCCTTGGCTGATTAATATTCCGATAAGGATAGGCTATAAGAAAGAATTACGGTCATTTTTATTAACAAAAAAATACTCTTTAGTTAAGCATAAAGATAATATGTCTAATCGATATCTAAAGCTAGCCGATAGCTCGTACACTGATAGTATTAGACCATCACTTACTATTGAGGCGAACATATTAGATATAGTTAGGAAAAAATATCAGGTTAGTAATTCTAAGAAAAACATAGTTTTATGCCCTGAGGCTGAATATGGGAAAGCAAAAAGATGGCCTACTGAAAAATGGATAGACTTAGCAAAACGATTCAAGGAAAGAAATCATAATGTCTATCTTCTTGGTAAAAACAAAAGTCTTGAAGAAGAGTATGAAGATATTTTGAATCTAGATTCCATAGTCTCATTATTAGGAAAAACTAGTCTTGTAGAAGCGACATATTTTCTCTCATCTGCTGATTTAGCTATTACAAATGATTCTGGGTTAATGCACATTGCTGCATCAGTAGAGACAAATTTGATATCAATATTTGGTTCTTCGTCACCCTTCTATACACCACCTCTCATAAAAAATGAATTTGGCGAGGTAATATATAAAGGTTTAGAGTGTAGCCCATGTTTTAAGAGAGAATGCCCCTTGCATCATTTAGACTGCCTCAATGATATAAGTTCTAAAGAAATATTTGAGAAGTCCATTAAATATTTAAGATGATGATATAAGTTTCTGCATTTGTAGCAAAGACTTTTTAACGTCTATAGTTAGAAACTTTCTATCATTTCCTATATCAGTAAAAGATAATTTATTTTCAAAATTATTTATAGTTTGCCATCTAAGACTTGTAGACGACTTCTTTTCAGGATAAAAACCTATAGTTTTCTTATTCAAGGCACCTGCTATATGTAATGGACCCGTTGATCCAGCAATAAGTAAATCACAGATGCTTATATTATTGAACATATGCAACACACTTTTTTTAGGTTCAATAACTCTAACGGTTACCTCTTTATAAATCATCAGTTTCAAATCTTTAGCAAATTGTTCTTCATCAATAGAACAATGAATTATGAAATTATAATCATCAAATTTTCTCAATCCTTTGCAAATATCTGCATAACAATTCAAACTCAAACCTTTTGATGAACCACCTGTGCCAGGATGTAAAAATATTATTTTCTTATCCTTGTTAAGATTATATTCACTTATAAATTTTATCCTATTTTTAGTAACTAATTCATAATCATATTTTAGATATGGACCAAGATCCATTTCCTTAATATTTTCAAGATTAATGATTTTGAATAGTTCATATATGAGATCTATATTATATTCATATTCTGGTTTTCTGGATCTAGATCTTTTTTGAAGAATTTTATGATTATAGAATATCTGGGCAAGTTTAGTCTTTGGTGCTAACCTTAATGGTATATTTAGTTTTTTCAGTAAATATCCAATTCTAAATGTTGAAAAGAATGTAACTGAAATATCAAAATCATATTTTCCAAGTTTTGAAAAAAGTTCCTTATTATTAGTATCCACTATAACTTCATCTATGAAAGTACACTGCTCTGCTAGTTCTTTTACACTTTCCGATACAAGACACACTATTTTTGAGTTTGGGATATTATTTTTTAATGATGCTACTGCTGGTAGTATTAAGACGAAGTCTCCAATCTTATCATTTCTGACGATTAAGATTTTTTTAGTTATTTTTGTCATTACCTTTTAAAGCTGTTTTTTAAAGTAATCTATTGTGGTTTTGAGCCCATCTATGACATTAATGCCTGGTTCCCAGTCAAGAAGTTTCTTAGCTCTGCTAATATCAGGCTTACGTCTAATGGGGTCATCTGTTGGCAAGCCTTTGTTTATTATCTTAGATTTTGAATTGGTTAGTTTTATAATCATCTGAGCTAATTCGATAATCTTAAATTCAACAGGATTACCTAAATTTATCGGGCCAGTAATTTTTTTGTTAGAGGACATCATTTTCATCATTCCATTAATTAAATCATCTATATAACAAAATGACCTTGTTTGTTCTCCATTACCATATACTGTAATATCCTCATTAGTTAGAGCTTGCATTATAAAATTACTAACGACTCTTCCATCATTAGGATGCATATTTGGACCATATGTATTAAAAATTCTTACTACTTTAATATCTAAATCATGTTGTCTGTGATAATCAAAAAATAATGTTTCCGCACACCTCTTTCCTTCATCATAACAGCTCCTCGGTCCAATAGGATTTACGTTCCCCCAGTAATCTTCTACCTGAGGATGTACATCTGGATCACCATATACTTCAGATGTAGATGCTTGTAGAATTCTGGCATTAATTCTTTTGGCTAATCCAAGCATATTAATAGCACCATGCACAGTTGTTTTTGTGGTTTGCACAGGATCATGTTGATAGTGAATAGGCGAAGCTGGACAGGCTAAGTTGTAAATTTCATCAACTTCTACATATAATGGGAAACATATATCATGTCTTATAGCCTCAAAGTATGTGCTTTTAAAAAGGCTACTTATATTTTCCTTTGTACCAGTAAAATAATTATCTATGCATAGAACATC
>JABIVC010000014.1 GCA_018667355.1 Gammaproteobacteria bacterium
GTTAAATAGGTTGTATTAAACACAAATGAAATATAAAATCATCGTTCGAGAGAAATAAATGGCTAGAATTGCAGGAATAAATTTACCAAACGGAAAGCATATATGGATTGCTTTGACCTCTATTTATGGAATAGGGCCAACTAGAGCAAACAAAATCTGTGCAGATTCAGGTGTTATCAGGACTAAAAAAGTAAATGATCTAGATGATAATGATCTGGAAACTTTAAGAAAGCATGTTGAAAAATATCAACTTGAGGGTGACTTAAGAAGAGAAACGTCAATAAACATTAAACGTCTTATGGATATTGGTTCATACAGAGGAATTAGGCACCGTAAAGGTTTACCTTTACGTGGTCAGAAGACTAAAAATAATAGCAGGACTAGGAAGGGACCTAGAAAACTCATAAAGGCTAAATAATATGGTAACTACTACTAAACCAAAAAAGAAAAAAGAAAAAAGAGTTGTTAACGAAGGAGTGGCACATATATATGCTTCTTTTAATAATACAATTATTACAATAACTGATAAGCAGGGAAATACATTATCTTGGGCAACTTCAGGTGGGTCTGGTTTCAGAGGTTCAAGAAAAAGCACTCCATTTGCAGCCCAAATAGCTGCCGAGAAGGCTGGAATAAAAGCTGCTGAGTTTGGTGTAAAGAGTTTAGAGGTTTTAGTTAAGGGTCCTGGACCAGGAAGAGATTCAGCTGTTAGAGCATTAAATAGTTCTGGGTATAAAATTACGAATATTACAGATATAACGCCTCTTCCACATAATGGATGTAGACCACCTAAAAAGAGGAGAGTGTAAATAATTATGGCTAAATATACTGGAGCTAAATGTAAATTAATGAGAAGAGAGGGAACAGATTTATTTTTGAAATCTGGGTCAAGATCTCTGGAAACTAAGTGTAACTTAGAAAAAAAACCTGGGCAAAAAGCCGATGCAAGGAGACCTAAAACTTCCGATTATTCACTGCAGCTGAGAGAGAAACAGAAGGTGAAGAGAATCTATGGCGTGCTGGAAAAACAATTCAGAAATTACTATAAAAAAGCTGCAAGTAAAAAAGGCTCTACAGGAGAAAACTTGCTTAATATGTTAGAATCACGGCTAGATAATGTTGTATATAGATTAGGCTTTGGAGCAACAAGATCAGAGTCTAGACAATTGGTAAATCATAAGAATATTCAAGTTAATGATTCAATAGTAAACATTGCTTCATATCAAGTTAGTCCAAAAGATAAAGTTTCTGTTAGAGAAAACAAGAAAGATCAACTCCGTATTAAATTAGCTATGAGTCTTGCGGAGACTCGAGGATTTAATGACTGGGTCGAAGTAGATGCTAAAAATCTCAAAGGCACATTTATAAGAACACCAGAACGTAAAGAACTACCTTCTGAAATAAATGAATCGTTAATTGTTGAATTATACTCAAAATAGGTGATACATGAATAATAATGACTTTCTAAAACCAAAATTAGTAGACATAGAGATGTTAAATACATCTCATGCAAAGATAACTATAGAGCCACTAGAGAGAGGCTTTGGTCATACACTAGGTAATGCACTCAGAAGAGTATTATTATCATCTTTGCCAGGGAGCGCTGTAACAGAGGTCTCTATTGAAAATATTTTACATGAATATAGTACAATCGAAGGTGTTCAAGAGGATGTTCTTGAGATATTACTAAATATAAAAAAACTAGCATTGGTTTTACATGAAAAAGACATGCTGGAAGTTACTTTAAAGAAAAAAGGTAAAGGCCCGGTTCTAGCTTCAGATATTACAGCAAATGCTGATTTAGAAATCAAAAACCCAGATTATTGTATAGCTAATATTACTAATGATAAGACAGAGCTTGTGATACATATGACAATTTCAAAAGGCAGAGGATATCAAGCTGCTCAAAAGAGAAAGTTTAACGAGTCTGAAGACCTAGGTATAGGAAAGATGCAGTTAGACGCTTCTTTTAGTCCTGTTGTTCAAGTTACTTATAATGTTGATACAGCTAGGGTTAAACAAAGAACTGATTTAGATAAGTTAATAATCGATCTAAAAACGAACGCGACGATTGAGCCTGAGGATGCAATTAGACAAGCTGGACAGATTTTAAGAGATCAATTATCAGTTTTCACTATTCTAGAAGTTAAAGAAGAAGCGGTCGAAGATTTAGATGCTCCACAAATTGACCCTGTTTTATTAAGACCTGTTGATGATTTAGAGTTAACAGTTAGATCAGCTAATTGCCTAAAAGCAGAAAATATTTACTATATAGGTGACTTAGTTCAAAGAAGTGAAAATGAATTATTAAAAACACCTAACTTAGGAAAAAAATCACTCACAGAAATTAAAGATGTTCTAGCTACGCATAGTTTATCACTTGGCATCAAGTTAGAAGATTGGCCACCAAAAAGTATGGAAACAAGAACATGAGACATAGAAAAAGCGGCAGACAGTTAAATAGAAATGCTTCACATAGAAAAGCAATGTTTAAAAATATGTGCTTATCATTATTTGAATTTGAGAGAATAGAAACATCTGTGCCAAAAGCTAAAGAGCTTAGAAGGTTTGCTGAGCCATTAATAACACTAGCTAAGACTGATTCATTGATTAGACGAAGACTCGCCTATTCAAAGATTAGAAGCAAAAAGTTAGTTAAAAAATTATTCGAGGATTTAGGACCTAGGTTTAAAAATAGACCAGGTGGTTACCTAAGGATTCTTAAGTCAGGTTATAATCTTGGTGATGCATCTCCGCAAGCATATGTAGAGCTCACTGAAAAATCATCATCTAGTTAAGTAAGTTTATTTTTTAGAAATTTACCAGTATAGGATTTTTTATTTCTTGAGACATATTCTGGAGTACCTTCAGATACAATATGTCCTCCACCAATCCCACCTTCTGGGCCGAGATCAATTATCCAGTCCGCAGTTTTGATAACTTCTAAATTATGCTCTATGATTATCAACGTATTTCCTCGTTGTTTAAGTTTGTTTAATACTTTAAGTAACTTTGCTACATCATGAAAATGTAATCCTGTTGTAGGTTCGTCTAATACATACAATGTCTGGCCAGTATCTCTCTTAATTAATTCTTTCGCTAATTTTATCCTTTGAGCTTCACCACCTGATAGAGTGGTAGCATTCTGCCCAAGCTTTATATATGAAAGCCCAACCTCATTAATTATTTCTAACTTTCTGCTGATAACTGGAATATTAATAAAAAATTCAAGAGCTTCATGAACAGTGAAGTTCAAAATATCATTAATATTTTTAGTTTTGAATAGAATTTCTAAAGTTTCAGCATTATATCTTTTACCTTCGCACTTATCACATTTAACATATACATCAGATAAGAAATGCATTTCTACTTTTATAACACCATCACCTTGGCATGTTTCACATCTACCGCCTTTAACATTAAAACTAAACCTACCGGCTTTATAACCTCTTGACCTAGCCTCTTTTGTTTGTGTAAGCAGATCTCTTATATGTGTAAAAATACCCGTATAGGTTGCAGGATTTGATCTAGGAGTTCGTCCTATAGGGCTCTGATCAATTTCTATTATTTTATCAATATACTCTAAACCACTAACTTTATCGCAACCTGTTTGAGAATTATCTTTCTGTAGAAAATCATTATATACATAATTAAATAAAACATTATTTATTAAACTTGATTTTCCAGAACCCGAGACACCAGTTATACATGTCATTAGACCTATAGGTATGTCAACTCTTAAGTTTTTAAGATTGTTTGTTGTCGCATTATGTATGGACAATAATTTCTTAGGATTCATTTTTAACCTATCTTTTGGAACATCTATTTTCTTTTTACCAGACAAATATTCACCAGTTATAGAATTCTTGATACTGCTTATAGCCTCAGGTTTTCCCGCATAAACAATTTCCCCTCCTAAGTCTCCAGCGCCAGGACCAACATCAACAATATAATCAGAAGCAAGTATAGTATCTTCATCATGTTCTACAACAATTACCGTATTACCCAGGCCACGTAAGTGTGTCAGGGTTTGAAGTAATTTATCATTATCTCTTTGGTGCAATCCAATTGATGGTTCGTCAAGTATATACATCACTCCCACGAGACCAGAACCGATTTGGCTTGCTAGTCTAATCCTTTGTGCTTCACCACCTGACAAAGTTTCTGCACTCCTATCTAATGATAAATAATTTAGACCAACATTAACAAGAAAACTGAGTCTACTAGTAATTTCAGCAATAATTTTTGCTGATATTTCCTTTTTCATACCTTTAAGATTTAAATCATTAAAGAATTTGAGACATTCTTCAGTTGTAAAGGTGGTTATATCACTGATTGATTTATTTGATATAAATATATTTCTACTTTTTTCATTTAATCTTGTATTTGCACATTCACTACATTTATCGGTACTTAAATATTTAGATAACCTATCTCTGGTTGAATATGACCCAGTCTCATATTGTTTTTCATATTTTTTTATAATTCCATCCCAAATCTCTTCTTTAACAACAAAATCACTCTGATCTCTTTTTCTATAACCTCTTACATATTTCATTTTAATAAGTTCTTTTTTACTTCCATAAAATAAAATATCTTTAAAGCTTTGAGGTAATTTCCTATACTCTAAATCTAAGTTTATCTTATAATGCTCTGATAAACTTTTAAGCAATAAATGATAATACACACTTTTATTATCCCACCCATAAATTGCCCCATTAGTTAGACTCAGTTCTTGATTGACGATAATCTTATGAGGATCAAAAAATTCTCTGACCCCGAGACCATCGCATGCCCCGCAAGCACCCGCAGGACTATTAAATGAGAATAATTTTGGCTCTAATTCACCAATTGAATAACCGCAATGCGGACAGGAGTATTTTGTCGAAAAAATATCTTCTATCAAATCCTTTTCTTTATTAAGAATATAAACTATTCCATTAGAAATATTTGATGCAGTTTCTAAGGATTCAGTTATGCGTTGTTTATTATTATTATTCACATTTATTCTATCTACAACTAACTCGATATCATTTTTTTTCTTAGGGTTAATTAAGTGTTCGAGTAGATGTTTTGATATATCAGAGATTTCTACAATTTCATTATTTACCCTTATCCTTGCATACCCTTGTTGAGAGAATGATTGAATTAATTTTGCATGCTCACCTTTTTGTTTTTTTACTAATGGTGAGAGAACAAAAATATTTTTTTCATGGTATTTAGATAAAATTTTTGTAGTCATATCTGAGACAGACATAGCTTCTAGTTCATTTGAGTGTTCTGGGCATCGTGGAGTCCCGACTCGGGCATAGAGAAGCCGCAAATAGTCATATATTTCTGTTACAGTTCCCACTGTTGATCTAGGATTATGAGATGATGATTTTTGCTCTATTGATATTGCTGGTGATAACCCCTCTATAACATCAACATCAGGTTTATCCATCATAGATAAGAATTGCCTGGCATAAGATGACAAAGATTCCATGTAACGCCTTTGTCCTTCTGCAAAAATAGTATCAAAAGCTAGTGAAGACTTCCCTGAGCCTGATAATCCCGTAATTGTAACAAGCTTATTTCTAGGTATTTCTACGTTTATGTTTTTAAGGTTATGGGTTCGCGCACCCTTGACAAAAATATTCTTTTTCATGCTAGAGAAATCATATCATCAAATACTATTAATTAATATCTACTACCTGTCGGTACCTAATTCACCATCATTTTTTAAAGCCTCTTTTTTGGTGACACCTCGTATAAGTAATATTTATGACCAGTAAACCGCTTATTTTTCCATTGGTCACTAAACTATTATTATGATTTAAATATGCTTAAGAATGAACGAAAAATGTACAAAACATACTCTTTGAGTGGAATTATTCCTATTCGTGAGATAGTATTTAAGTTATAGTTAAGTCCTTATAGTAAATTATACAGAAGAGAGTTTATGTCAGTAAATAAAGTAATATTGTTGGGTAGGGTTGGCGCTGATCCTGAAGTCAAGGTAATGCCAAGTGGCAATGCAGTTCTCAATCTATCGTTAGCAACAAATAGAAAATTCAAAAATCAAGAATCTGGAGCATATGAGGATAAAACAGAATGGCATAGAGTGGTGTTCTTCAATAAACCTGCTGAGACAATTGGGCAATATGTTAAGAAAGGCCAACAACTTTATGTTGAAGGTAGATTGCAAACTCGAAAATGGCAAGATAAAGATGGTATAGAAAAATATTCAACGGATATAATTTCTGATAACTTTACTTTTATTGGTTCTAAATCTGACTCTGGTGATAGTGCTCAATATAATAATCAGTCACGAAGCAATGATGATTTTAATCAAGGCTCTGCTGCCCAACATGATGATGATGTACCCTTCTAGAGTAAATGCTCGAAAATAAAAAATTTTTTATAAAGACTCATGGTTGTCAAATGAATGAATATGATTCAGACAAACTAACTGATGTTTTAAGAGTTAACTTAAAAATGGTTGAAACCAAAAACCCTGGCAGCGCGGATCTTCTGCTTTTGAATACCTGTTCGATTCGTGAAAAAGCCCAAGAAAAAGTTTTTCATCAGTTAGGAAGATGGAAAAAGCTAAAAGATAAAAAACCAGGCATGTTAATAGCTGTTGGCGGATGCGTTGCCTCTCAAGAAGGTAAAAGCATCAGATCAAGAGCGCCTTCAGTAGATATTATTTTTGGACCACAAACAATTCATAGAATTCCTAAAATGATTAAAGATTTATATACTTTTGATCTTAAAAGTGCGGTGGATATCAGTTTTCCAGAGATTGAAAAATTTGATTATTTACCTATTTCGGATAAGAAAGCTCCATCAGCTTATATTTCTATTATGGAGGGTTGTAGCAAATATTGTACTTTCTGCGTTGTACCTTACACAAGAGGAGAAGAATTTAATAGAGGGTTTGATGATATTATCAATGAAGCTATGAAGTTATCTTCTCAAGGGGCTAGAGAAATTATTTTATTAGGACAGAATGTTAATGCATATAAGTCAATTGATCATAATGGTAATCCTGTTAGCCTTTCAGACTTGATTAGATATATTTCTCATATTGATGGCATAGAAAGAATTCGTTATACAACGTCTCACCCAATAGATTTTTCTCAAGATTTAATAAATGAGTATAATAATAACAAGTTAGCTAATAATCTACATTTACCTATTCAGTCTGGCTCGGACTTAATTCTTTCCAAGATGAAAAGGAAACATACAGTGCTCGAGTATAAAAGCATCATTAAAAAAGTTAGAAACATTAGACCAGATATACATCTATCTTCTGATTTTATTATAGGATATCCCGGTGAATCTGATTATGAATTTCAAAAAACTCTAGACTTTATTGAAGAATTAAACTTTAGTGATGCATATAGCTTTATTTATAGCCCTAGACCAGGCACCCCCGCAGCGCAAGAGATGGATTATATATCAGACACAATTAAATCTGATAGACTTAAAGAACTAAAAGATTTAATTAAACATCAGTCGAATTGTTATTCTGAGAAAATGCTTGGGAAAACAGAAAAAGTGCTTGTCGAAGGTCTTTCTCGGAAAAGGAATAATGAAGTTTTTGGAAGAACTGATAACAATAAGGTAATTAATTTCCCTGGAAATGAAGAATTAATTAGTAAATTAGTAGATGTTCGCATTGATGAAATAAGGGCAAATACATTGCATGGAACTTGTTTAAACATTAAATGATAAAAAAAATTAATACATGGAGCCTATAAGATTTTGACTGAAAAAATCACCAGCCAAAATTTATTATTACAACCTCAGGATAATCAGAGGTTATCTAATTTATGTGGATTACTAGATGAAAATCTAAGGCAGATAGAAACATATATGTCGGTAGAGATATCAAATAGAGGAAATTCATTTATTATTAAAGGTGATAAACAAAATGTACCTTTAACATCAAGTCTGATTGAAAAATTATATTTAATTTCAGCTGAAGAAGAATTAACCTCTAAGCAACTTCATATGTATATGAATAATACAAGCGACGGCACTCAAAGTACAAAAGATAAGATTGTTTCTGATCCAGATGATATTTCTATAAAATGTAAAAAAATTACTATTAGGCCCAAATCAAAATCACAACAAGAGTATGTTAAAGCTATAATGGATAATGATTTAACATTTGGCATAGGTTCAGCGGGTACCGGTAAGACATATCTTGCAGTAGCTTGTGCTATATATTTTTTAGAGAAAGATTTAGTTAAAAAGATATTTTTAGTAAGACCTGCGATTGAAGCAGGTGAGAAATTAGGGTTTTTGCCAGGCGATTTATCTGAAAAAGTGAATCCATACTTACAACCAATATATGATGCGCTTGATGACGTCATAGGTGCCGAGAGAGTAAATAAGCTTATAGAGAAAAAAGTTATAGAAATAGCGCCACTAGCTTATATGCGAGGTAGGACATTGAACGATGCATTTATAATACTAGATGAAGGTCAGAATACTACTATTGCGCAAATGGAAATGTTTTTAACTAGAATAGGATTCGGGTCAAAGGCTGTTGTAACCGGTGATACAAGCCAGATAGATTTACCCAGAGATTCTAGATCAGGTCTAAAAGACTGTTTGGAGTTTATGCCTAAGATTAATGGGGCGCATATCACAAAATTTAAACCAAACGATGTAATGAGACATAAAATTGTTAAAGATATAATCAAAGAATATGATAGAAGAAAAAAATAACTTATTAACTATTCAAATCACTAAAGATAAGTTATTGGATTATATACCAGATAATATTAAAATTAAAAAATGGGCGACAGTGGCGTTTGAAACAAAGAGAGACTCTCTAGTAATAATTAAAATAGCTCATAAAGATGAAATAATGAAATTGAATAAATTTTTTTTTAAAAAAAATAAGCCAACAAATGTCTTATCTTTTCCTAATAATTCTATCGTTAAAACAGGAGAATTTATTTTAGGTGATATCATTATTTGCCCAGAAATTATTAATAATGAATCTAAAACATATAATATAGATAGACAAAATAGGTGGGCACATATGATTATTCACTCTATGCTTCATTTACAGGGCTATACTCATGATTTAGATAAACATCAAGTCATAATGGAAAACAGGGAAAAAAAACTGATGAACTTACTAGGATATTCGGATCCATATTATGCAAATTAAAAATAAATGGCTATCTAAGATTTCCGGACTTTTAAAGGACTCCCCTAAAGCGAAAACTGATTTACTGGATGTCTTGAAAAGTGCAGTTCATAATGGGCTTCTCGATAATGAATCTTTAAAAATGATTGAAGGTGTTTTTAAAGTATCTGAAGTGCAAGTACGAGATATAATGATACCTCGACCTCATATGATAGTGATAGATATAGCCGATAAAATTGATGAAATTGTGAAAAAGGTTGCTTCATCTGGTCATTCAAGATTTCCAGTGATTGATGATAATCGCGATGAAATAATCGGAGTGCTACTTGCAAAAGATCTGCTTAAGAAATCAATTAAAGATGATAACGATGGTATAGATTTACATGAATTACTTAGATCAGCAGTTTTTATTCCAGAAAGCAAAAGATTGAATATTCTTTTAAATGAATTTAAGTCAAGTAGGAATCATATTGCAATTGTTATTGATGAGCATGGTGGTGTTTCAGGACTTGTAACCATTGAAGATGTTATTGAAGAAATTGTTGGAGAAATTGATGATGAGCATGACAAGAAAACTGAATCAAACATTATTGCCCAAAGCCATGATGATTATATTATAGACGCACTTACAACTCTTGACGAGTTTAATTCATACTTTCTAACTGACTTTAGTGATGATGTAGAAACAATTGGAGGATATTTAGTCAATAAATTCGAGAGAGTCCCTTTAAAGGGGGAGATTATTGTAATCTCTAACTTTTTATTTAAAATATTATCTGCTGATTCTAGAACTATCAAAAGAGTAAAGTTAAGCAAAAAAATATAGATTAAGAGAAACTTATAAAAATTAATCAATACATACTTATCATTATTTCAGGATTATTATATACATCTGCTTTCTCTCCTATTGATTTCAAAGCTGGAATATTTTTTTCATTATCAATATTATATTTTGTATTATTATCTTGTGAGAGAAAACAAAGTATAATTTTATCCTTCATCTATGGAATCACTATTTTTACTTCAGGAGTATCATGGGTATTCTTTAGCGTATATTATTATGGCGGAGGGAGCCTTATCATAGCTCTTTTAATAACCATGATATTAGTTATTTTTTTATCATTAATAATTACCCCACTTGGATTGGTTATAAATAAAAATTATAAAGATCAATCTTTTGTTACATTATTGATAATTCCATCTATATGGGTTCTCCTAGAAATTTTTAGATCTATAATATTTGGAGGCTTTCCTTGGTTAATTGCTGGTTATAGCCAAGAGGGTACAATATTTAATGTGATTTACCCTATAACAGGGAGCTATTCTGTAAGCTTTGTAATATGTACTATATCTTTAATTATTGCATTATTACTTAGAGAGAAACTAAGTACTTCTAATATAAAAAATGTATTTATTATGACGATATGTTTTACTTTCCTATATTTCTATAGTCCTACATGGTCAATTGATAAAGAAGATTTTATGAAAGTTAGTATACTCCAGCCTAACATTAATATAGGAACAAAATATGATGATGAAAAAATTAGTCTTATTAAACAAAAATATATCAATCTCATTTCGGAGAACTCTATAAATAAGACTATTATCTTGCCTGAAACTGCAATCCCATTGATTTACGAGAGAGACAAAAGTTTTTATCAATCCATGCGTTCATCTGAAGATATTAATATAATATCTGGAGTATTTCACAAAAATACCGATAAAAATAAGATATATAATAGCATAGTTGTTTTGAATGAAGATGAGCAAATCTATGATAAAAGACACTTAGTCCCTTTTGGCGAATACACACCTATCAAAATAATTTTTGATTATTTATCGAAGAAATTAAATATACCTATGTCAAATCTCTCTCATGGAGATTTAAAGCAAAAGGCATTTGTAGTAGATAATATTATTATGCATCCATTAATATGTTATGAGATTGCTTACCCACAATTAATCAATATGGGCAATGATTATAGTCTTATTATAAATGTCAGTAATGATGCATGGTTTGGAGACACATTTGCCCCTCATCAACATTTACAAATCGCTCGATTAAGGGCATTAGAGGCAGCTCACCCAGTTATAAGGGCCGCAAATACAGGTATATCTGCTATTATTAATAAAAATGGATTAGCTGTTAAAAATATAAGCTTAAATACTGAAGGCATTATAAATGGTGAAGTATATCCATCAAAGGGCATTAGCCCATATATGCGTTTTGGTGATTATCCCATTTTGATGTTAATATTCTCAATTATGTTAGTTTATTGCAGAAGCTATAGAAAATATGACTAAAGATTATAATCCAAAAGAAATTGAGAGCAGTATACAAAAATTTTGGGAAAAGAATAACTCTTTCAAAACAGATTTTAGCACCGCTGAGAATAAGTTTTATTGTTTAAGTATGTTTCCATACCCTAGTGGAAAACTACATATTGGGCATGTAAGAAACTATACAATCGGTGACGTGATATCAAGATCGCAAAGAATGAGAGGAAAGAATGTATTTCAGCCAATGGGCTGGGATGCTTTTGGATTACCTGCAGAGAATGCGGCTATAGCAAATAAGATTCATCCAAGGGAATGGACAAAGAAGAATATAAATCATATGAGAGATCAGCTTAAGAGGCTTGGTTATGCATATGATTGGGGAAATGAAATATCTACTGCAGACCCGAAGTATTATAAATGGGAGCAATGGTTTTTCATAAAATTATTAGAGAAGAATTTAGTCTATAAAAAGAAATCAGAAGTTAATTGGGACCCAGTTGATAAAACTGTCTTGGCAAATGAACAAGTTGTTGATGGAAAAGGATGGCGGTCAGGAGCAATTGTTGAAAGAAGGGAAATCCCTCAATGGTTTTTGAAAATAACTGATTATTCAGATGAACTACTAGATAGTCTAGAAGATATGAATGGTTGGCCAAATTCTGTAAAAATGATGCAAAAAAACTGGATTGGTAAATCTGAAGGAGCATTAGTTAAGTTTAAAATATCTAATAGTGATGATATTTTGGAAATTTATACTACTAGAGTAGATACAATTTTTGGTGTAAGTTTTTTAGCACTATCACCAAATCATGACATATTAGAAAATCAAAAAAAATATAATTCTGACTTAGAGAAATTTATAGAAAAATGTAAAAACCTAAAACTTTCAGAAGAGGCAATAAGTTCGGTTGATAAAGAAGGTGTTGATACTGGTCTGACGGCAACAAACCCTTTGGATGGTTCTGTAATACCTATCTGGGCAGCCAACTATGTGTTATCTGATTATGGGACAGGATGTGTTATGTGTGTTCCTGGTCATGATTTAAGGGACAACGAGTTCGCGAATAAATATAATTTACCTATTATCAATGTAATTGCCTCTAAAGAGAGTGATGATATTTATACCGGCGAAGGAGTTTTGATTAATTCAGGCAAATACACAAATCTTAAATCAGAGATAGCAAAGCGCGATATACTAAAGGATTTAGCAAAAATAGAAGCTGGCGTTTCAAAGATAAATTATAGATTAAGAGATTGGGGTATATCAAGACAAAGATACTGGGGCTGTCCAATTCCAGTATTTTATCATGAAGATGGAACTGTTTATCCTGTACCGGATGACCAATTACCCGTTTTACTACCAGATGATATTGATTTTACGAAAGATGGTAACCCATTAGAAAATCATCCAACATGGAAATACATAAAGTGCCCGTACACTGGTAAAAATGCTATAAGAGAAACAGATACTTTTGATACTTTTTTTGAGTCATCATGGTACTACCTAAGATTTCTATCACCAGACTATCAAAAAAGCTTATTAGACCAATCAAAAAAAGAATGGCTCCCTGTTGATCAATATATCGGTGGAATAGAACATGCAATCTTGCATTTACTATATGCAAGATTCTTTCATAAGCTAATGAGAGATATTGGAATTATAGATAGTTCTGAACCTTTCTCATCATTATTATCACAAGGGATGGTGTTACAGGATGGAGTGAAGATGTCTAAGTCAAAAGGTAACACAATTGACCCTGACGATATTATTAATAAATATGGTGCTGATACAGTTAGACTCTTCATTATGTTTTCTGCCCCTCCAGAACAGAGCCTGGAATGGTCAGATTCAGCTATAGAGGGATCACATAAGTTTTTAAAGAGATTATGGTCATTATGTTTCATGGTGATTGATAATAAGCATATAAAGAACCCTAATTCAGAAAAAGCCAGTAATATGAGAACAAAAATACATAAAACAATCAAAAAGTTTACGCATGATATTTTTGAAAGAAATAGTTTCAATACCGCAATTGCATCCTCAATGGAGTTATTAAATGAAATGATTAAATATAATCAAAGCAAAGAGTTTGATAATGAAATATTGTTAGAAGGGGTTACAAGTCTTCTTAAGATGCTCTCCCCAATTACTCCTCATATTTGTCAGGAGTTATGGAATAATCTTGATAAAAATTCTTCCCTAATGGATGAGTCTTGGCCAAAAGTTGACAATGATGCATTAGTAGAATCTAAAAAAGAGATTATAGTTCAAATCAATGGTAAACTTAGAGGTAAGGTTACTATTGAAACTGGCCAAAATGAAGAAGAAGTAAATTCCATAGTTTATCTAGATGAGAAAATCCAAGTCTATCTTAAGGATAGTGATGTTAAGAAAATAATCTATATAAAAAATAAATTAATTAATTATGTCGTATAAAAAATGAAACTAAATTATTTAAACATCATAGTTCTTTCGATATCTATCGTATTATCTTCATGCGGATATTCTATGCGTGGCTCATTAGACATACCCTCATCTATTGAAACTGTATCTGTTATCTCTAATGAATATAGTGAATTAGTTAATATTTTAAATTCATCCCTAGTCTTATCCAAAATAGAACTATCATCGTCTAAAACAGATAATATTTATAGGATAAACTTAATCTCAGAAAAGTTTAATCGGAGACAATTATCGATTAATATTTCTGGAAGGGTTAATGAATATGAGCTGATATATAATGTTGACTTTGAATTACAAGCGCCAAATGGAAAACCAATTAGTGAAAGGATAACTTTATATCGTGATTATTCATTTGATGAAAATAATGTAATGGGTAACACTGATAGAGAAGATTATATAAAGAAAGATATGATGTCTACTGCCTCGACATTAATTTTCAATAAATTGAAAGCATTAACGAATAATTAGTAACTAAGTTTTGTAAACCATATCATATGGTGATGGTCTGGTTTTATCATGAATAGACATTCTATACTCAACGAATTTGCTTAAATCTTCAAAATGCATAAAAGGGTTTCCGGTTATTTGTTCTTTTATCGTTGACTCTCTCTTAACAGAATAATCATGCCCGGGCAATATGATTGTGTCTTTGTCTAAAGTTTCCTTAAGATTTTTTAATGAATTAAACATTTCCTCGGGGTTTCCGCCGTGTAAATCACATCTTCCACAACCAAAAACAAAAAGAGTATCTCCGGCTACTAGTTTATTTCCGACATAATAACAGGTTGATCCGGGTGTATGACCAGGTGTATGTATTGATTTAATATTTGTTGAACCCAGCCTGATGATATCACCACCATGGTTTATTACAAAATTATCATATTTTTTCCCCCAAAAATCTTTCTCCTTATTATTTAAGAATATTTCAATATCATATATTTTTAATATTTCATCAACTGAATTTATATGGTCATGATGACTATGGGTTAAAAGTATTTTTTTAAGTATTAATTCATTATTTTTAATATAGTCTTTTACAATAGATATATCCCATGCAGGATCTATTATTGCAGTTTGACGTGTTTCTAGATCAGTTATAAGATAAATCAGATTTTGCATTGGACCGACGTCAAACGTTTTAACTGTATATGACTGTTTTATTGGTTGCATCATCATCCTCAATTATGTAATACTTTAATCTATTAAAAATTAACCCTTATTTAATATTATGACAGAGATAGTTTTAAAACCAGAATTAATTAAAGGTCTTCAAAAAGTTTTGGTAGATTATGAACCAGAAAATGAGGATCCTATTTTAGCAGCACAGTATCTTTCTGCAGTTGTCGGATCTATTGTTGCTACATCAGGTATACCTGAAAAAGACCAAGATGATATTTTGAATCAACTGATAGATTTTATTAAATATGTTTATGGAGAGCAACGTAAAGCAGGAACAAGCCCTATGAATGCTCCAGAAACAACCGATCCTCAGTCTGCTCCAGATGCTTTCGGGAAATGGACTCCTAAGTAGTTTCTTGAGTGATTTCTCTTATCAGGTCTAGGCCAAAATACACCAATCCAGTGTATAGTTGTAGTAGGTCAGCACCTGAATTTAGTTTTTCAACAGCTCCCTCTTTTGAGGTAATACCACCAGCACCTATTATAATAATATCGTCTTTAACCATACTTTTTATGTCTTTAATTATTGTATTTGATTTTTTATAAAGGGGTTTCCCACTAACGCCACCCATGCTTTCATGAAAACTTTTATCTGAGAGAGAGTTTTTATCTATAGTTGTATTTGTTGCAATTACACCATCTATTTCATAATCCAGCATTTGTTTACATAGAATTTCTAAATCATCATATTGAATATCTGGAGATATTTTCAATACCAAAGGAACCTTTTTTTGATATTTTTTGCTTAATTCTGTATGTGTTTTTTTTATTTCATGAAGAAATTTATTCAAGAAATTATCAGAATGTAATTCTCTTAATCTAGATGTATTTGGCGAAGATATATTTAATGTTATATAGTCAGCTAAAACAAATATTTCCTTCATACAGTATTGATAGTCTTCATGAGCTAACTCTATTGGAGTATCACTATTTTTACCTATATTAATTCCTATAGGTTGGTTTCTCTCTATCAACTTTAAATTATTTTTTAAGTATTGAACTCCTTTATTATTGAAACCAAGATGGTTTATTATTGCAGTATCTTTAACCGACCTGAAGATTCTTGGCTTACTATTGCCATACTGAGCTTTAGGAGTAACGGTTCCCAACTCAATAAAACCCATACCTATATTGTTATCAAAGTTTAGATAGTCTCCATTTTTATCAAAACCAGCCGCTAAACCAAGTTTATTAGGGAAGTTTAATCCCATAAATTTATTTGTCACATCAACTCTGTTTGTTATAAATATATTTTTTAGCCATGACTTATATATAAATTCTGCTGTATTTAAAGTAAATGTATGTGCGGTTTCAGCAGGCAACATAAAAATTAGATTTTTATATAGATTAAAAAAAGTTTTTGATAATTTCATATTTACAATTGAGAATGATAATCATTGTTATATTAACTAGTTTAACATAATAATATTGACACTTATTGGTATTAAATTTAGAATGATTCTAAATAGTTTTTTAATACATGTTAAAGACTATTTTAGAATATTTATTGAATAATAAGGAGAAATATTATGGGATTAAAAGGTTCAAAAACAGAACAAAATCTTAAAGATGCATTTGCTGGTGAGTCACAGGCTAACAGAAGATATCTTTATTTCGCGGCAAAAGCTGATGTTGAAGGACAGAATGATGTAGCATCTGTATTTAGATCAACAGCAGAAGGTGAAACTGGTCACGCACATGGTCATTTAGAATACTTGGAGAAAGAGTGTGGTGATCCAGCTACTGGCGAGCCTATAGGTAGTAGCGAAATGAATCTTAAAGCTGCAATCGCTGGCGAAACCCATGAGTATACAGATATGTATCCTGGCATGGCAAAATCTGCTAGGGATGAAGGTTTTGATGAGATAGCAGATTGGTTTGAAACACTTGCAAAAGCTGAGCGTTCACATGCCAATAGATTTACTAAAGCATTAGAATCAATATCATAAATATCACTTGTCCCCTTAATTATGATTGAGGGGACATTTTAGATAAACTTATCAATCATGGAGAATAGAATGGAAGGTGGGTTACAAAAACCAACAAGATTTAGTATTGATTGGAAAAATAAAGACTACTTAAATGAAGAGTTATTTGAAGAGGAGTTAAGAAGGGTGTCTGATCATTGTCATGGATGCCGAAGATGTGTGAGCCTATGTAACTCTTTTCCTACTTTATTTGATTTAATAGATGAATCAAAAACATTCGAAGTTGATGGAGTTACATATGATGAATTTAATAAAGTCATAGATCATTGCTATCTTTGTGATTTATGTTATTTGACCAAATGTCCATATGTACCGCCACATGAATGGGCTATAGATTTTCCTCATTTAATGTTGAGAGGAAAAGCTATCAAACATAGTAAATTAAAAACCTCAATTAGAGATAGAATTTTAACATCTACAGATATGCTTGGGAAACTAGGATCTCGAAAATTAATAGCTCCAATCATAAATTATTTTAACCAGATAAAAATATTTAGAGTATTACTTGAAAAAATATTACGCATTCATAGAAATGCTAAGCTTCCAAAGTTTTCTTCCTATACTGCAAAATCCAAATATAAAAATATCTTAAATGAGACAAATTCAAATAATAAAGTTGCAATATTTACAACTTGCTATCATAACTATAATGAACCGAGTGTTATTGAGGATTTAGTGAAGGTTTTGAAACATAATAATATTTCTGTGGAATTGATTAAAGATGATAAATGTTGTGGCATGCCTAAACTAGAGCTAGGGGATTTAAATACAGTTGAAGAAATGATGAGTCATAACATAGAGAAGTTTAAAAAGTATGTTGACAAAGGTTATAGTATTATTGCTCCAGTTCCATCATGCGTTCTTATGTTTAAGCAGGAACTACCATTGCTTTTCCCAGAAAATAAGGATGTACAGTCTGTATCTAATGCAATATGCGATCCATTTGAATACTTGTTAAAACTACATAACTCTGGAAGCCTAAATGTAGATTTTAAAAATGACATAGGGTCTGTATTTTATCAGGTTGCATGTCACCAGAGAGTTCAAAATATAGGACAAGTTACTAAAAAGATACTTGAGCTAGTCCCGAATACAAACATAGACGCCTTGGAAAGGTGTTCTGGCCATGATGGAACATATGGTGTAAAAAAAGAGACACATGAGGTAGCAATAAAAATAGCTATGCCTATAGTTAGAGAATATGAAAAACTTGAATCAACCCAGTTTACTAGCGATTGTACTTTGGCAGCACATCATGTAGTTAATGCAATGGGTAACAAGGTATTGCCTACTCACCCAATTGCGTTATTAAGAAAAGCTTATGGATTATAATAAGGAGATTATCAGATGAAAAAATTAACTAGTAAAAACCTGTTGTCCCTAGAAGATTATGAGAAACAAAGGGAGCAGATTAAGGCTGACTTGTTATTACATAAAAAAAATCGGTCTATTATGATCGGAAAGAATATATTATTATTATTCGAAGATTATGAAACAATAAAGCATCAGGTGCAAGAGATGCTAAGAATTGAAAAAATTTTTAAAGAAACTGAAATTAATGACGAAATATCGGCCTATACTCAGCTTATTCCTGATGGAGATAATTTAAAAGCAACTATGCTTATTATGTATCCAGATGTATCAGAGCGTAAGATTATGTTGAATAGGCTAAACGGCATAGAAAATAATATTTATTTACAGATTGATGATATAGATAAGATATTTGCAGTTTCAGATGAAGACCTCGAAAGGACGAAAGATGGTAAAACGTCAGCAGTTCATTTCTTAAGATTTCAGCTTGACAAGAGTATTGTTGAAAAATTTAAATCTTCGAATAATATTTTACTTGGTGTCGAACATGAAAACTACACGTATAATATGAAAATTAATAATGAAGTAAAAAATGCGCTGGTAAGCGATTTTGAGTAAAATATTATTTATTTCTTACTTTAATCAAAACTTCTGTTTGTTCTAACTCTAAGTCACTTGGAATATCTGGCATTTTAGAGAATGCTATCTTATCATCACTCACATCAACAAGAGTATTGTTGCTAGTATTATATATATGATGGTGCGACCTCAAGTTTGTATCATAAAATTTACAATCATTTCTTAAATCAATAGTTTTTAATAGTCCGGTTGACTCAAATAGACATAATGTATTGTATATAGTAGCTTGTGAAATAGGCAGTTTTATATCTCCAACTTTTTCAATTAACTGTGCTGCAGTAAAATGCTGATTTTTGGCAAAAATAAGCTCTGCAATTTCTAAACGTTGCTTTGTTGGGGTTATACCATTATCTTTTAATAAACATTCTATATTCATATATTTATTATATATTCTAGTATTTACATATTAAACACTTTATTTCTTATTCTTACTGATTATTTTATTAATTATAGACGAGTCACTATTATGATAATTGTCTTCTATTGCATTTTTCATTAATTTTTTACTATATTTGGCTCCCTTTAGATTTAAGCCAACTTTATTTGATAAACCTACAGCTATATCAAGATCTTTCATATGTAGTGCTGCTTTGAATCCAGGTTTGTAGTTACCATTAATCATTCTGTCTCCATGGAGATCAAGAATCTTGCTATTTGCAAACCCACCCATTAATGCTTTTTTCACTAAATCTAAATCACATTTTAATTTTTTTGCGAGTAATAATATTTCGCTAACAGATACCATGGTTCCTGCTACTAATATTTGATTGCACGCTTTGGTGACTTGACCTGATCCACTATCACCTATGTATGTAATATTTTCTCCCAGGATTGACAAAAGGTTTTTAATTTTATTAAAGATCTTTTTCTTACCCCCAACCATTATCGATAAATTTCCATTTATTGCTCCAACCTCACCTCCAGAAACTGGTGCATCAATTAGGTAACAACCTTTCTTTTCTAATTTAACTGATATTGCTTTTGTTACTTCTGGAGAAATTGTACTCATATCTATGATAACTGAGCCTTTAGACAAACTTTGGATTAGACCACTTGGGCCTAAAATCACTTGATAGACATCATCTGAATTAGGCAAATTTAGAAAAATGACTTTGCTGGATTTAGCTATGCCTGCTATGTTATTAATATATCTCCCACCTATCTTTGATACCTCTTTGATTATATTAGCTTTCCTAGCATAAAATACAATATTATGCCCGGCTACCAATAGATTCTTTACCATAGGCTTCCCCATGATCCCAAGACCAATGTAGCCAATTTCATTATGAGCTTTTTTTGTATCCATGATATATTGTATAGAATTTAAAACATTTATCATATGAAAATTAGTTACAAAAAATTCTTTGATAGTCCGCAGGTTCCAGAGTCAACAATTTATCTGATTCTAGGGAAGCCTTATCATTTACAAAATGAAGTTCAGCATAGAATAGAGGCATTTTTTAGTAAAGCAGGTTCATCAATAAAACATTTAGTCGTTGATTCTGACTTTGATTTGAGTGATATAAGAGACGATTTTGAGAGTTATGCTTTATTTGAAGAAAAAAAAGTGATTGTTTTGAATGTAGTATCGAATACTATTCCCAAATGCTTACTTGATTATTTATTAAATAATAATCTATCAAAAGATTTAAGTTTAATTATTAAATTGGGGCCACAAACACCTGCATTTAAGAAAGGTAAATTTTTATCTATGATAGATTCTAAAGGGTGCATTATAGAGGTATCAGAGCTTACCGGGCCAACACTAAATAGTTGGGTGAAACAAAAATTTAAAAAAAATAATATTAATTATAGCGATGAATTATTCACAAAGCTAATTGATAAGAATGAGGGAAACTCATCTTCAATCTCACAAGAACTTTATAAGATGTCATTGTTGAACATAACAGATATCGCTATTTATTTTGATTATCTTCAGAAAGAATATAAGTTTACCGAATATGACCTTATTGATTCTATATTAGAGAGGAATCTTTTTAGGTCCAGAAGAATATTAGCTTATCTGAAAGCAATAAAGTCATCTGAAGTATATATATTGTTTCTAATAAATAGTGAAATTAAAAAAATATATTACTTACTAAATAATTTATCACCACAGCCATATATACCTAATTTCAAAAGGAATCTATATAATACTTTTTCACGAAACTCTGACAGTGACAATGTATCAGATTTATTGGAACTCTGTTTTGTAATAGACAAAAAGATTAAGACAGGAAAGGGGCAAGTTAAAGTTTGGCATCAACTTGAAATCCTCGTATCCTCCTTTATACTTAATGAACCGCTTAATCATATAAGTAAAGAGATAAGTTGAATGGATATAAAAAAACAAATAGATAAATTATGCAGGCAAGCATTATCAGCATCTAGTTATTCAGGGATATATGATTCGAAAGTTAAGAATAGCGTCCTAAAGTCTATATCTGATAATTTAGATATTAATTACAATAGGATTATTAAAAATAATCTTATTGATCTTAAAAATGCTAGTAAAATGAATTTAAAGGAAAGCATGATTGATAGATTAGTTTTAAATAAAGAGCGAATCTTGTCAATGCAAAGTGGTTTACATGAAATTATCAAAATATCAGATACACTTTATAAGACTACAAAAGGTATTAAGCAGAAAAGTGGAATCACAGTGAGTCAGATGCGGGTCCCACTGGGCGTGATAGGTATGATTTATGAATCAAGGCCAAATGTAACCATAGATTCTGCTGCACTATGCATTAAATCTGGGAATAGTGTAATTCTGAGAGGTGGCTCAGAGTCTATAAATAGCAATAAGGCTTTAATGACATGCATCACTAATGCTTTAAAAGATAATAAGGTCCATCAACATACAGTGCAATTAATTCAGACTACGGATCGAAGAGCTGTTACATATCTATTATCAAAAGATAAGTATATTGATGTAATTATCCCTCGAGGCGGGAAAGGCTTAATTGAAAAAATAGTTTCTTGCTCTAAAATTCCAACAATAAAACATCTTGATGGAAATTGTCATGTATATTTAGATAAAACTGCAGATGTAAAAAGAGCAGTCAATATCAGTATTAACTCTAAGACACAAAGGTATGGGGTCTGTAATGCCATAGAAACTCTTTTGATTCATAAAAAATTTCCAAAAAAACATATCATTCAAATTCTAGATGAATACACTGCTAAAGGAGTAGAAATACGTGGTTGTAAAAATCTTAAAAGGATTAGTAGTAATATCAGTCTTGCAAAAAGTAAAGATTGGTTCGAAGAATACTTATCTCCAATCATAGCTATAAAGATTGTTAATAGTTTGGAAGATGCTATCGATCATATCAATAAATATGGTTCGCTACACACTGATGCAGTAGTAGCATCTAGTAAGACAGTAATAGATAAATTTAAAAGACAGGTCAACTCAAGCTCTATAATGATAAATACTTCTACAAGATTCGCAGATGGTTATGAGTATGGGTTAGGAGCAGAGATTGGTATAAGTACTGACAAATTACATGTTAGAGGCCCGGTTGGCCTAGAGGGCTTAACAAATCTGAAATACATAGTTAGCAGCCAAGGGAAGTTGAGAAATTAAAAACAATAGAGATAAACGAGTAGGTATTTTTGGAGGGGCTTTCGATCCAGTCCATTATGGTCATATCAATCCAATAGACGAGATATGTTCGATTCATAACTTAGATATAGTTTACTTCATACCAACTAATGTTTCTAATTCCAACAAAAAAATTATTGCGCCTGGGTCCAAAAGGATCAAGATGCTAGAAATAGCATTATCAGATGAAAAATATCATGTAGATGATAGAGAAATTTCAAGAGGAGGTGTTTCTTATATGATTAACACTATTGAGTCAATCTCAAAGCAGTTTCCTAAAGATAACTTATATTTGATAATAGGGTTAGATGTGTTGGCTAATGTGGATAAATGGGACAGATTTCCTGAAATTTTAAGCCTATGCAATATCATTGTCTCTAATAGAGGGAATGAATACAGCATGAGTAACTTAAATGATATAAAGATAAATAAGGCTAGTTTAAGCTCAATTATTTCATCCGATCCAGCTATATTTCATAGTGGTTCATATGGTAAAATATACTTAGAAAAAACTACATCAGTCAATATATCATCAACGGAATTAAGAAGTAAATTGAAAAATAAGGAGACAATATCAAATTTATTGCCATCACAGTTAGAAGAATGGCTATTAAAGAATAAAGTTTATTAAACCATGGAAACTCTTAAAAAGTCTATCATTAGTATTTTGGAAGATAATAAAGCTGAGAATATTACCTTGATTGATATGAAAGGCAAGTCTTCGGTAACTGATTTAATGTTTATCGTCTCAGGTCGTTCGACTAGGCATGTCAAGTCTATTGCCGACAATCTTATAACTAAGCTCAAAAAAAATAAAATTAAGCCTATAGGTGTCGAAGGTTTCAGTTCTTCTGAATGGATACTTTTGGATTATGGAGATTTATTAGTGCATGTTATGCATCCTGAAACTCGTGAGTTTTACTCACTCGAAAAATTATGGGATGAAAATATAGAGACAGATAATTATACTTATATATAATTTTATGCCAAAAATAATCAAATTTCTTACATATTTTTTATCATTAGTTTTAACATTTATATTTATAATAGTTCTGGTAACTGAAAATACAAATATTGTTTCTAATCTTTATAAAGAAAAAATTGTTAAATATATTGAAGATGAATCACAACTTAAATTCGATTTTGATAGTCTTGATATAAAATGGAATGGACTCAACCCAAATCTAATATTTAACAATATATCTTTATACAGGTCAGGTGATGAAGTTTTATATCTTGGTGGAAATAAGCTCATTATTGATATCAATACATTAGAGTCATTATTTATTTTTAATCTTAAATTATCTAGTCTTAATCTTTTCAAATCGGAAATATCATTAACTTATAATAATAATGGATTATTCTTAAGGGATCATAACTTATTAGGCACCACAAAGACTAGTGGGAATTATGGGTTTAATGACCTAGGAAATATTAAATTACGTATAAGTGATTCTAATATAAATATTCAAAATCAGGAGAGTAATGTTCAGTATAATTTTCAAAATATTAATCTCGTCTTATTTTCTGACAATAAGCATATTAAATTATATACAACATTCAATCATAATAATAATACTGAGATTATTCACTTGGCATCTGAATTTTCATTAGATAATGATAATAAGATCAATGGAAAACTTTATAGTCAAGCGCTTAATGTTAATCCAAATGAAGTTTTATTATTTTCAAATAAATTCAAGATAGTATCTTCTGATTTAAATTATAGCCTTTGGGCGGATATTAATAATAGTTCTCTATCGAATCTTCATGGATCACTAAAAATTAAGGAAGCTGCACTAATAAATTTACTAACAAATAATAGAATATCATTAAAAAATTTAGATACTAATATAGAATATCTTTCATCAAAAAATAAAAATAATATCCTATTTACAAACCTCAATCTTTCAGTTGATAATTCGATATATTCTAATAATATTATTCATGCATCTTTTAACGGGATGAGTCTAGATGCGGTTGTGTTAGACAGGGTATATGTAAAGGAAATTAAAAAAGTAATTAATTTTTTACCTACCATAGGCAATAAAACTATAAATAGCATATCTAGAAATATCTATAATGGAGAATTAAGTGATATTATTTTATTAAATATTGATAATAATAAAAATCTTAAATATTCCATGAATTTTAATAATATAGAGTTTATCAATAATAACCTATCCATGAACAATATTAATGGTAATCTCTCAGGAAGTAGTAAATCTGGTAGGCTGTCAATACATGGTCAAGATATAATGGCATCTGTTAACCAATATGATCAATTTAAATTAGCTACTTTAAAAGGCTCAATTTTCTATAAGGTTGCTAATGGCAATGTTTCCTTGAGTTCAGAAGAATTAAAATTAGGAGACTCTCATTTAGCTAATCTTTATGGAACTTTCTCTAGTCAATATTCAAACTATAAAATTAACATCAAAGGTGATATAGGAAGTTTAATGAATATCATTCCCATTAAATACTCTAAACTTATTAAAGATAACAATATATCTATTAATTCTTTATATACTCTTGATTATCGAATTTTTGGAGAAAAAGATAAAACTAATACTTTTGGGGCTATAGATCTAAAAAATCTGGTAATTAATGATAAACAGAATGATATTGTATTGAGTACTAATAAGCTGCGAGTTAATTTTTCCGATAAATATATTCAGTCTTATAAAACTCAATCTATCATTAACAATAATACTTTTGATTTGATATTAGACACAAATATCTCTGGTAATAAGATTAAATATAACATCCACTCAAAAGGAATCATCACATCTGATTTTGTACAAAAGATTCTAGCCGTTAAACTGTCTAAATCTTTTGCTGGTTCATCTCCTGTTGATTTTAGAATAACTTATCAACCTTATGATAATATGGTATTTGTAAATCTTAGAAGTAATATGAAAGGTATGGCTTTTAATATTATTCCACCATTAAATAAAAATATTGGAGAGTCTAAAGATTTAGAGGTATCTTATGTATTCAATGACAGTGCAAAGAAATATGTAAAAATAGATTTTGATGTATATCGATTGAAAATATCTAATCAAAAAGATTTTCTTTCTATTTCAGTTAATTCTCCAGATATAGTGGGCCTAATAAATATCCCTGACTATATAACTAGTGATAATAGATTACTTGTACGTTTAAATTATTTTAACTTAAATAAGTTTTCCGGTGGATCTGATCCTCTATCATACCCTTTCCTAGATTTAAGCGTCGAGAAAGCTAAAATTAGTAATTATTATTTTAATAATCTATACATTGTTACTTCTCCAAGCAATGATGGCATGATCATTGAGAGACTTGACTTTAAAAATCATAATTTAAGTATGAAGGGGAATGGAAAATGGATAAATAAATCCGGTAAACAAATTACATTTTTTGATGCAGCATTTCAGAGTAACAATTTTGGTGATTCCTTAAACTACTTAGGGTACTCAAATATTATTAAAGAAGGAAATCTGTCATCTAAGTTGATAGGACAATGGCAAGGGTCGCCTGAATTATTCTCTTTTAATAATTTTGATGGGAAAGTTATAATTGATTTAAAAGATGGTGAGTTTCTTCAGGTTACAAAACAAACAAGAGCTATAGGACAATTACTCGGATTATTCAGTATTTCATCATTACAAAAAAGGTTATCTTTAGATTTTAGTGATTTCTTCTCTAGTGGCTTATCATTCGATACGATGACTGGAGAATTTAATTTTTCTAAATCAAAAGCAAGAGCTAAAGACTTATTTTTAAAGGGTAGTTTTGGTGAAATGAGGGTCAATGGTGTATCTGATATCCAAAAAAGGTCCCATAATCAAAAACTAATTTATATACCAGATTTATCATCAATGAGTCTAATCTCAGGAACCCTGCTAGGAGGACCAATTGGGGCCCTTGCTTCTATATTCTATGATAAAGTTCTCAAAGAGATGGATATTAATACTAATCAATTAGCAGCTGTTGAGTATTCTATCAAGGGTCCCTGGGATGATCCAGAGATAAAAGTAACAGAATCATTTAAACCTATTGAAAATTAATATATTCTTAGTATTCATCTTATGAGGAATGTATGAGTAGCATAGCGTCAATTCAATTATCTTCTGGACCCAATATCCAGGCTAATTTACTAGAAGTATCAAAGTACCTTGAAGAGATTTCTAGAACAAAGTCAAAATTAGTAGTATTACCTGAGAATTTTGCCTTCATGCCAGAGGATGATTCATATTTTATTGAAAATGCTGAAGTATTAGGGTCTGGTCCAATTCAAGAGTTTATCTCAGAGAATGCTAAAAAATATAAACTTTGGATTATAGCCGGTACCATACCAATAAAAACTAAGTCACCTAACAAGGTTACATCTACGACTCTTGTCTATAATGACGCTGGAGATATAGTTTCAAGATATGACAAGATACATTTATTTGATGTTGAGTTACCAAATTCAAATGAGTCATATAATGAATCAGAGTTTTTCCAGCCTGGTAAAGATTTAAAGGTTGTAGAAACACCGGTAGGCATTGTTGGTTTATCAATTTGCTATGATCTTCGGTTTCCCGAGTTGTTTAGGTTGCTGCATTCCTCAAATGTGGAGATAATTGTTCTTCCAGCAGCTTTTACAGAACAGACCGGTAAAGTTCATTGGGAGACATTAGTTAGAACTAGAGCAATTGAAAATCTATGCTATGTAGTTACATCATGTCAGGATGGCTACCATATCAGTGGACGACAAACACATGGTAATAGCATGATAGTAAACCCATGGGGTCAAATTATATCTAGAATACCTGGAGGTTCTGGTTTTATTGAGTCTGAAATAAATCATAAACAATTAAAGTCAATCAGAGAAAAATTTCCTGTACTTGAACACATTAACTTAATAGGTGATAAATGAATTATATACAAAATCTTGTTTTAGATAATCATGATTTAACAAATGCCAAGCTTGAGAATATATTGTCAGTAGCATGCCCTAAAAATATTGATTTTGCAGACTTATATTTTCAATATATCAATTCTGAGAGTTGGCAATTAGAGGACGGAATTGTTAAAAGCGGCTCTTCAAATATAGATAGCGGGGTTGGTATTAGGTCTGTAGCTGGAGATAAATCTGGTTTTGCATATAGCAATAATTTTAATTATGAAAATTTGATTGCTGCAGCACAAACGTCGAAATGTATAGTTAAGAGCGGTCAAAATAGAGAAATAAAATTAGGCACTATAAAGGATATTAGAAAACTATATGACCCAGTTTCCCCATTAGATTTTAGAAAAGATGATATAAAAGTTAAATTTTTAAAAGCAATTGACAAATATATACGAGATAAGGACGATAGAGTTGAACAAGTTATTCTAAGCTTAGTTGGCGTATATGATTCGATTTTGGTCCTTAATACAGATGGCATTAAGGCTTTTGATGATAGGCCACTTGTTAGATTTAGCGTAATGGTTATTCTAAAGGTTGGAAACCGTAGAGAACGCGGTTCTTCTGGAGGCGGTGGAAGATATTCTTATGATCAAATTATTGATACAAACTTTGCTTATGATTTTGCTGATGAAGCAATCAGACAAGCAGATGTAAACCTTCAGGCTGAAGATGGGAAAGCAGGGTCAATGACTGTTGTCTTAGGACCTGGATGGCCAGGAGTGCTTTTACATGAAGCTATAGGACATGGACTAGAGGGAGATTTTAATAGAAAAAAAACTTCAGCATTTTCTGACTTGGTCGGGAAACAAGTCGCATCAACTCAGTGCACAATTGTTGATGACGGAACAATTTCAAAAAAAAGAGGATCCCTATCTGTAGACGATGAAGGTTGCGAGACAAAATGCAATACTTTGATTGAAAATGGAATTCTTAAAGGTTATATGCAAGATAAAATTAATGCTAAACTTATGAATACAAATCCTACAGGTAATGGGAGAAGAGAGAACTATGCTTGTCTTCCTATGCCAAGAATGACAAATACTTTTATGTTACCTGGTGATTTTAATCCTAGTGAAATAATAGAATCAGTTAATGATGGCATTTACGCTGTAAACTTTTCTGGTGGTCAGGTTGATATAACGAATGGACAATTTGTCTTCACAGCATCTGAAGCTTATTTAATTGAAAATGGAAAAGTTACAAAACCAATCAAAGGAATGACGCTGATAGGGAATGGACCAGAGGTTCTAAAAAAAGTTTCTATGGTAGGTAATGATTTGAAATTAGATGATGGAGTCGGTACTTGTGGGAAAGATGGACAAAGTGTACCAGTAGGAGTAGGTCAACCCACTCTTAAAATAGATGAGATAACAGTCGGGGGAACGCAAGTATGAATTCTAATGAAAATAATATGCATATGTATAAAGATAGAATTCAGGATATTTATAAAGAGTTAAATAAAAAATATAGCCATGAGTTTAATTTGAGTATATCCAATGGCTACACAGTAACATCTAGGTCATCTCAGGTAGAAAATATAGAATATCATGAAGATATGGCGCTAAATGTAAGTGTCTATAATGATTATAAGAAAGGCAGTGCTTCCACAAATAATTTATCTTTAGAAAATATTTTAAAAACTATAAAAAAAGCTGAAAATATTTCACAAAATACACAAGCTGATAATTGTCAAGGTTTGCCGGAATCAGATTTTACTGAGAAAGATTGGGATGATTTAGGAATATATTACCCAACTGAGCTAAAAGTTGAAGAAGTAATTGAGATGACAAAGGATTGTGAGGCAGAAGCTTTCAGAACAGATAAAAGAATATCAAACTCAGAAGGTTCATCTTTCTCATTTTCTAAAAATGCACATATGATTTTGAATACTAATGGTGCATATGGGACATATCGCTCAACAGACTATTCTTTATCCTGTATTGCATTAGCAGAAGAGAATAAGTTAATGGAAAGAGATTATTGGTATTCATCTTCCAGAGATTTCAATAGGTTGGAGAAAGGGGCTAGTATTGGTAAAAAAGCTGCGGATAGAGTGCTATCTAGATTGGGAGCTAAAACCATAAAAACAAGGGTTTGCCCAGTACTATTCTCACCCGAGATGTCTGCATCTATTGTCAGTAATTTTTTATCAGCCATCAATGGTTCAGCTATTTATAAAAAATCGAGTTTTTTATTAGATAAGATTAATGAGAAAATATTTCCAGATTTTGTGAATATACAAGAAGAACCATTATTAATTAATGGTCCTGCAACGCGCCCATATGACTCTGAAGGCGTCTTAACTAAAAGTAAAGATATTATCAGTGATGGAGTACTAGAAAACTATTTATTAGATACTTATGCATCTAGAAAACTCAAAATGGATTGTACAGGTAATGGAGTTTTAACTAATGTAACAATGAATTCAAGCAAACCATTAGTTTCAAATATGTTATCTACTTTACATGATGGGGTATATATTACAGATATGATGGGTAGTGGCGCTAATACCTTAACTGGTGATTACTCGAGAGGAGCTTTTGGGTACCTAGTCAAGAATGGTGAAATTCAACATCCTGTTACAGAAATAACTGTTGCATCTAACTTGTCTCAAATGTTTCACAATATTTTGGCTCTTGGTGATGATATTGACCTAAGAAATAGAATTAGAACAGGTTCGTTATTAATAGATAATATTACGATTGGTGGAACTAACTAATATTCATTATGAGTGATACTGTAAAAGTAATGAGAATTATTATTAGCATTACTGATACTGTAGTTTGCTTCATAAGATAATTTTCTATTGAATTAAAATTTTTTCTCAAGTTAATAAAAGAAATATAGTTAATACTTCTGGCTGTCATGTTACTCATAAAGTTCACCAGTATTTTAATATATTTAATTTTATCCCTATATAGAAAGTCTATATCTAATGTTATAGTCAGAGTCCTTTCTAAATATTTTAGACTAATAAAAAATGCTAGTGCAGAGAATAACAATATATGTAACTGTGAAGCGACATGATTCCCAGTATATGGAATAAAACTTACAGAGTAAGGGAGTATACTATAAAGTAATTCTGGCCAGACACCGATGAAAATACATATACCTGAAGTTATAATCATTGCATATTTCATGTACTTTGGAGGATCTGTTGTTATAATTTTTTTATCTTTGTGAAAAAATACAAACCATGGAAACTTTATTCCCGCATGTAAAAATACTCCAGCTGACCCAACGAGTAACATTAACCATATTAATTCCATTCCTTCATGGATACTAGCATCAACAATCATTGACTTAGAAATAAAACCAGAGGTTAGTGGGAATGCAGATATAGCTAATGCACCTACTATCCCGCATATTGCTGTTATTGGCATTGTTTTATATAATCCACCAACATCAGTACATTTACGCTTATTAATCATATAAATTACACTTCCCGCTGACATTAACAGAAGACCTTTGTAAAGGATGTGTGAGAAAGCATGAGCTGCAGTGCCATTAATAGATAACTCTGTTCCTATCCCGATACCTACAATCATAAATCCAACCTGATTAACAATACTATATGCAAGTATTCTTCTTATATCATTTTCAAGTAATGCGTAGACAATTCCATACATAATCATATATATACCAATCAACATAAGAACATGACTGCCTGCAAAAGTTACTATTAATATAAAAACAGAAGTTTTCGTTGTATAGGCAGATAGAAATACTGTTGACGAATAGCTACCTTCTGGATAAGCATCTGGAATCCATTGTGAGAACGGAGGAGCACCAGCGTTTAGTAGAAAGCCTACTAGTATCATCCAGTTATACCAAGTATCAAGATTTAATAGTCTAATCTGCAAATCATTGGTGTCAACATATAAGCCAATAATCCCGAGCAATAAAATCATTCCACCTAAAAGATGCATTACAAGATATCTATTGCCAGCGGAGAAAGACTCTCTAGAATTATTTGACCAAATAACCATAGTTGATGCAATTGCCATAATTTCCCAAAAAATATAAAGTGTTAAAAAATCTCCAGAAAATAAAACAAAGATGGCGGAGGAAATATATAAAAGTACCATAGCCTTTTCTTTATAACTATCCCTATAGATTGAAAATAATTTTCCTATTAGTCCCATAATTAGAAAAACTAAACAGAACAAATACGCAAGTTTTGAGTATGAAAAATAATTTATAGCAGTAATGTTACTCATGTACACATAATCTACATTACTTGTAATAAATATGAGTATGAACAACGATATTAAAATAGATATTATAGATATATGATTAGATTTCTCTTTGAAGAGAAATATTAGTAAAGAGCCTATCACTAATGGCAAAGCTGGATGCGCAAAAAGATTATTAATCATAATAGGTATCCTCTTTTTTTAATATTAGAGCTAGACATTTAGCAATAATAATTAAAGCAATACAAGCTATAAAACCAAAAATAGGATAGAAACCAATTGCATTATCTATATTGAAACTAACTTTTTTAAAGTCATAGAATACATATAAATATGGAGTTATATTAATCAAGACAATAAGTATATATATTATTTTATTTCTATCATTCATTTTAAATAATCTGCTCTGTAATAAACTTTACAATAAAATCTGTTTTAAAAAATATAAATACTGCAATAAAACCAATCAGAATGACAGGAAACGCTAGTATTATATTTTCGCAACTACTACCTTTATAGCTAAATTTCTCCTTTTCAAAGTATGCCTTATAAATCATTGGAAAATAGTAGCTAGCATTAAGTAATGTGCTTAGTATGATTACAAAAAGTAAGTATAGCTTTTCTGATTCTACAATACCAAGAAGTAAATACCATTTACTAATAAATCCAATTGTCGGAGGTAAACCAATCATTATAATTGCACCTATAGACATCAGTAAGCAAGTGATAGGTAATTTTGAAGAAAGATTATTCATTTCACTAACATTTTTAATACCAGTTTGTGTTGCAATAATACCTGCAGATAGAAATAGTATTATTTTTCCTAATGCATGAAATATCAAGTGAAGTATGGCAGCTAATATTGAGTATGGGGCTAATATTGCTGTTGCTAAAACAATATATGATAATTGGCCAATAGTTGAATATGCCAAACGTAATTTAATATTATCTTTACTAAGTGCAATTATGGATGACGCTATTATAGTAAATGATGCAAATAATATTATGATGATATTAGCACCACTTGTTGTTAGTGCATCTATTCCAAATATAAACAGCATTACTTTTAGTAATATGAATACTCCTGACTTGACTACAGCTACTGCATGAAGTAGTGCACTCACTGGTGTAGGAGCGACCATTGCTGACGGTAACCATTTATGAAATGGCATTACAGCTGACTTAGCAATACCAAATAGGAACAATATAACAAGTATATATATGGTGGTGTTATTATAATTTGTAAAAACTCCACCAATTTTATAATCCAAGGTTCCAGCCGTTATATGAGTTAATATTATTGCCGGTAAGAAAAATATAATCGATGTTCCAAGTAAATAATATAAGTATTTTTTCCCGTTTACGATTGATTTATGATCCCCTTTGAATGTTACTAGTGGATATGTAGCAATAGTAAGTAATTCATAAAATATAAAAGTAGTTAGGAGATTTGACGAATAAATAATTCCATTAGTTGCGAGCATTGATAATGTAAAAAATATATAAAATTTTGATTTGTTCTCGTATTTATTTAATTCTAAATATTTTTCAGAAAAAATAGACACCATCAGCCATAAGCTATTTGAGATAACTAGAAAAATTAAACTTAAATGATCTAAACTAAATGATAGTGGTATTCCTGGTATTATATTAATTAAATCAATTTTTTGATTAATCAAAGAATCTTGCATATTAACTATATATAGAACATATGTTAATGATACTAAGCTTATAAGTACTGAAACTAAGCCAATAAATTTTTCTTTTCTAAGAAAATTTATAATAAATATACCGAGACTTAGAAATAATATATGTGATGCTAGAATATTCATTTATTTGTATTGTAAAAAAAGTTAGTTGATATTTGATCAGATATACCAAAAGTTAACGAGGTCTCAATACCTAGATATATTGTAATAGCAGCTAACAAATATATGCATAAAGACTGAGAAATTGTTGGTATAGATGAATCATGATTCACACTTACTGAGAAATAAATTTTTTCAATTAATAGCCAGACATAGAATAGTGTCATGAAAGAAGTTATAAGCACTACAACACTAATATACCAATAATCAGATTGAAGGATTGCCGAGACTAAATACCATTTGCTAATGAAGCCTGAGGTTAGCGGCAGCCCTATTAGGCCAAGTAATAGTAATAAAAAGGCAGACATTAGTAGTGGATATTTGCTTCCCAATCCAGAGAAGTCATCTATGCTGACATCTTTATTGTTTATAAATAAGATAGTAACTACAAGAAACAGTCCAGTTTTGATAATTGAATGGTTAAAGACATGTACTAATGAGGCAGTCAATCCTTCCGGAGTTAATAATGCTATAGCCAGAATGATATAGCTTAATTGAGCAACACTAGAATATGCCAACATTTTCTTAACTTCAATTTGTTTAACCGCATACAAAGTAGATAGCAAGACTCCTATAAGAGATAGAAATAGAATTAGCTGAGCAAGCTCATAATGTTCTAAAGGATTTATTGAGTGGAATACATCTAAAAATATTCTAAGTAATATATAAACACCTATCTTTGTCGATGTTCCTGAGAAGTATGAAACAATTATTGAAGGAGCATATGTGTATGTCCTAACTAACCAACCATGTAGAGGGAATAGAGCAGTCTTGATACCCACACCTATAAGAAACATGGCTATAGAGAGCGACATAGAAAGAGAAATATTATTATTTATTATTTTATTTGATAAATCGGACATATTTAGAGTACCAGTATTTGCATACAAAATACCAATGGCAAATAATATAAAAACTGCCCCGATGCTCCCAATAAACAAGTATTGAATAGCTGCAAGACTAGAGGCTTTATAATTACCTTGCGATATAAGAAAGTAACTAGCAAGGGAAGAGATTTCTAAAAAAACAAACAAATTAAATATGTCATTCGTTAGAATAATCCCTGAAAATCCAACATTACAGAGCAACCAAGCAATATAAAATAAATATATATTGTCATCTTCAATTTGTGATTTTACATTTTTATGGCCTGCTATCAGACATATGAGAGACATGAAGCTCATAAGCAAAAGAAAATAACAAGATAATAAGTCAGCATTTAATCTAATGCCGATGGGTGCTTCCCATGAGCCGAGCTCATATAGAATATTTCCATCTTCATATACATAATGTAAAAGAGATATTATTAACAATAAGTTTAAGAATGATACTCCTAAGCTCATATTATAGGCATACCTATTATCTCTAAAAAGCAATAATATAGGTGCAACTAATAAAGGTAAAATTAGTACTAGTACTGGTAATTGATTCATTACTTATATCTTATCCAATTCATTTTCTTCTATTGAATTATATTTTTGTTTTATTTTTATAACTAAAGCAAGAGCTAGGCTTGTTGTGGCTATGCTCACAACTATTGCCGTAAGTATTAATACATGAGGTAAGGGATTTGAGTAAACCAATTGATAATCATTTAAAATAGGTGGAACACCACCTTCAACCTTACTTGCTATTAAATAAAAAATAAAA
>JABIVC010000001.1 GCA_018667355.1 Gammaproteobacteria bacterium
ATGAATATGGATAAACCCATGAATATGGATAAACCCATGAATATGGATAAACCCATGAATATGGATAAACCCATGAATATGGATAAACCCATGAATATGGATAAACCCATGAATATGGATAAACCCATGAATATGGAATCTGGAATCATAGAAAATGTTTTAAAATGGATGCCTCCATCAAGTGGGTCATGGGCTATGAGCGACTTTATTTTACTATTTCTAATGTGGGCGGTTATGATGATCGCAATGATGACACCATCAATACTTCCCATGTTATTCTTATTCACAACTATAAACTCTAAAAATAAAGCTAATGGGAAAGAGACGTCTTCAACAATGATTCTGCTATTCGGTTACTTAATGAGCTGGGTCTTATTTAGTTTGGTAATAACATTTCCACAATTTGCAATGCATCAAGCTGGTCTACTAAATCCAATGATGGAACCAACACATGCTTATATCGGAGCTATTGTTTTGTGTTTAGCTGGTATTTATCAATTTACACCATTCAAAGAGGCTTGCTTAACAGTATGTCAGTCACCTTTGAGTTTTTTGATGAATAACTGGAAAGATGGCAGTTTAGGAACTTTTATCATAGGGTATAAACATGGTTTTTATTGCATAGGCTGTTGTTGGGCATTGATGCTCACCTTATTTGCGCTTGGCGTGATGAACATTATGTGGGTAATGATTTTGACAATATTTGTTTTATTTGAAAAATTATCTTACAAAAGACCTATACTTTATAGACGTGTTACTGGATTTGTCTTCATATCTTGGGGCCTCCTGCTTGTAATGTAAGTTGCTTTGAATAATAGAATAAAAAAATTCATTAAAATATTCGGGAAAGTTCAAGGTGTAGGATATAGATTCTGGCTGCAAGCTTTTGCAACTAGATATGGTGTTTTCGGATGGGTTAGAAATAACATTAATGGAGAGGTTGAAGCTCTTCTAATCGGCGACGAAGAAATAATTATTAATCTAATAGAACAATGTTATATGGGTCCACCAAGTTCTGCTGTGGAAAAAATATTAGTGTCTGATATTGATGATGATTATGATGCAAAATCCTTCGAAATATTAACGGATAATTAGCTTTCATAAAGATAGTCTTTTTCTTATCATATTTAGTCTTTCTGGTGTCCCAACATCATCCCATAAACCTTCATATATTTCGGCGCTGATATTTTTCTCTTTATGGAGGATGGACCCTATCTCTATATCTTTATAATTCATAAATAATTCAGGTTTATAGAGTCCTATTCCTGTGTAAATATAATCAGTACCTTCACATATCTTATTATTAGTAATATTAAAATCACCACTGAGATAATCTGGTCTATTAGTAAATACAAGATGGGCAAACGTTTCTTTATTGAGCTTCATGTTAAGTAAATCTATAAATAAATAATTTGTCCATATATCAGCATTAACAACGATGAATGGTTTTTCATTAAATTCATGCATTATATTTCTAATACCATTAGCTGTCCCTATCGGCATATCACCTTCATCACTTATTACAATTTCAATACCATACTTAGATCCATCACCAACATGCTCGTGGATATAGCTGCCAAGGTACCCAGTATTTATAACAATTTTTTTGATACCAGCCTCTGACAGCCTAATAATCTTATCCTCTATTAGAGTCATATTACCTATGCGTAACATTGGTTTAGGTATATCTCTAGTCAAAGGCATCATTCTTTTACCTCGACCAGCTGCCAGTATTATTGCTTGGTCCGTCATAATGCTTCCTTTATATTTATTTCTAATAATAGTTTTTTCAATTTCGACATTTCTGGATATTTGGTGGCTATTGTTTCTATATACTTATATGTTCGGGGGATATCATTTAGATATATAGATTTTTTATCACGATAATTTAGCCTTGAGAATATACCTATTGCCTTCAAGTGTCTTTGTACACCTGTGATATCAAACCAATACTCAAACTGGCTATGATCCATAACAACATCTTTATTTAATCTTTGTAAATACGACCCCATCATTTTATAGGTAATCTCATCATCCCAATCTATGTAACAATCTTTTAAAAGAGAAACTAAATCATAAGTTAGTGGGCCAATTAATGCATCTTGATAATCTAGAATTCCTGGATTATTTTTATTTGTTATCATAAGATTTCTGGAATGAAAATCTCTATGGATAAATGTCTGCGGTATATCTAGTAGTGTTTTTGCAATCTCTGTATAACACTGTTCTAGAGTATCTTCTTGTTCATGAGATAGTTCTATTTTCAAATGTTTATTGATAAACCAGTCGCTAAATAATTGCATTTCAATTAATTGTTCTTTCATATCAAACTTCTTTAAATCATCACTACTGACTCGATTCTGAATATGACATAGTGCATCAATTGCGTCCGTATATAAACAATAAACAGTTTCTTTATTCAATGCATCTAAATAAATCTTTTTCCCTAAGTCAGACATTAATATATAGCCTTTTGAGTCATCAACTTCATATATAATTGGCACATTAAGACCTGCTACTGATAATCTCTTTGTGATATCAAGAAATGAAGTTAAAGGCTCATGCTTTGGTGGAGCATCCATTATAATCTTAGTATCATCTTGAGATATAACTCTATAGTAAGATCTAAAGCTTGCATCAGAAGATGCTTTTTCAATAGAAAAATCAGAAGAGTAATATTGCTTTACCCATTTAGTTAAATCATCAAGTTTATTTTGTTCCATTTGGTAATATTACATGATTATTAAGTTATTTTTCACAAAAAAGATCTACTTCATATAAACTTATTACATGAATAAAAAAAATATCTTCAAAGAATCAATGGATTTACAAATTGCTGCCAAGAGTATTGGCTTGGACTGGCTTGAAGTTGATGGGATTATTAGCAAAATCAGAGAAGAAACTGAGGAAGTTGATGAAGCAATAAAAAATCATGATAATACAGCAATTAAAGAGGAACTGGGTGATTTAGTCTTTACTATTCTATGTTTAATGCGACATCTAGATTATGACCCAGAAGAGATTATAGAGTTAGCCAACCTTAAATTTAAAAAGAGATATGAGCAGGTACTGAAGCTACTCAAAAAAGAAGGAAAAAATTATGCCAATCCTGAAGAAATGGAAAAGCTCTGGCAGATTATAAAAAAAGAAGCTTAGTCTTGTTTGGGCCATACCCAAACTAGTTCCCTAGTGCAAACTTTTGATTTTAACTGCTTATCATAATCTAGTGGCGCAAGTTTAATCAAACGATTACAGAGAAATATAACTCCGTGCTTATCAGTAGTACATAGATGACAATTACCTATAACTCCAAGCACATACAATATTGTTATCAGAGAAAATACTGCTGCAAAAGCCGATATTCCTATGTGTCTATTTTTTTGTTTCAACAGCAGATAAAGTATTATGATTGATAAGTATATTAAAAAAAATGAGCCTAATGTCAGTTCTAGCAATAACGATAATCCAATCAAGAGCACAGTTAAAAAAATTAAGATTTCTTTATTCATCTAATAATACCTTTTTTTTATAATCACAAAAATTTACCACTGAACATTTATAACACTGAGGTTTTCTTGCTATACAAGTATATCTACCTAGTATGATTAGCCAATGATGTGCATGTAATTTGTATTTTTCAGGAATATTTTTCTCAAGTTTTTTTTCTACTTGATCAACATTTTTACCTGGGGCTATACCTAGTCTATTCGATACACGAAATACATGCGTGTCTACACCTATAGTTGGTTGTCCAAACGCATTATTAAGGACAACATTAGCCGTCTTTCTTCCAACCCCAGGAAGTTTTTGAAGAGTTTCTCTGTCTTCGGGTATTTTATTAGCATAATC
>JABIVC010000015.1 GCA_018667355.1 Gammaproteobacteria bacterium
AGCACTTACTTCTCAAATATGGCTTATCTATGAAAAAGATAATGAATGGCATGCTGAGTCTGTAGGTACTATTGGTGATCCAGCTAAAATTCCACTACCTGTTGATATTTCAATCACAGCTGATGATAAACATCTATGGGTAAATACTTGGAATGATGGTATGACTAGAGTGTTTGATATCTCTAACCCACACAATGCTGTGGAAGTTAAAGCTCATCACATCGGAGACCAAGTAAATATGTTATCTCAAAGTTGGGATGGTAAACGTGTATACTTCACTACTTCACTATTATCAAATTGGGATAAGGGTGATGTTCCTGAAGTTGAAGGTCCACCACAATTTTTCAAAGCATTCGATCAAGCAAATAATGAGTTAACTCATAAATTTACTATCGATTTTGCAAAAGAAAAACTAGGTATGCCTCATCAAATGAGATTTGGTGCATATTCGTTATACTCGAAAACACCAGATAATAAAAATTTGGCAGAACTTAGTCAATAAATTATTGTCATAGTTATAGACACCCTCATTGGTGGTAAATAACGTAAAATGGCTGTAACTTTTAGGTCGCTTACTTAGGTAAGCGGCCTTTTTTTTTTGCATAAACAAATACTCTAAAATTTACATAAACAAAATTTATGGTATGATTTTAGTATGGAGAAATCACGGATATATTTACTACTTTTAGTAGTGTTTTTTAACAATGGATATGCGCAGGAAGCAAGTTATTCATCTACGGTATTAGCCCCTGGTTATAACCAGCTTTCTTTTGATGCACCTATTCCAGGATCATATACTTTATCAAGCTATAAAGCTGCCTCTAATGGCGATGTAATAGATGTTGATGGACTAACTAAGTCCCTTCATAATATCTACGATGATAAAGTTGTGCTATTGAACTTTATGTATAGTACTTGCACTGATATTAATGGTTGTCCACTTGCTACAGCAGTATTTCATAAAATCAAAAATATTCTTGATAAGGATCCTGATATCGGTGAACAACTCAGTATGATTAGCCTCAGTTTTGATCCAGAAAATGACTCACCAGATGTAATGAAACTCTATGGTGATGGCACTGATTCTGGTGCAGTGGATTGGAAATTTCTAACGACTAATTCAATGGATGATTTAGACCCCATCCTTAATAAATATAGTCAACGTATAATTAAAGAATATGATGACAAAGGAAATTACATTGGCTCAATATCACATATACTTAGAGTGTTTTTAATTGATAAAGAAAAAAACATAAGGAACATATATAGTGTTTCTTTTTTACATTCTGATGTTTTAATTAATGATGTTAAAACTTTATTGCATCCTGAATCTAAAAATGGAACAACAATTGTTGCTTCTACTGAAAATATTGTCCCATCCGGGTCTTCACTTGCAAGACCAGGTGATGCTAAAGAAGGTTATGAGAGTGGTGACTATGTTACGGATGCACAAGAACTCAAAAGAATCGGTAAATCAACAGATTTATACAAGATTGCTAATTCTAAAATACTAGGGTTACCAAAATTAAAAGTTACTGATGGAACTAACTTGACTAGAGAAAAGATTGCTCTAGGTAGAAAAATGTTTTTTGATAGGAGGTTATCTCATACTGATACTATCTCATGTGCAATTTGTCATGTACCAGAAATGGGCTTTGCGCACAATGAGCTTGCAACAGCTGTTGGCACAGAAGGCAGATCTGTTCCAAGAAATTCTCCTACGATTTTAAACGCTGCATTATTAAATCGTTTATTCCATGACGGTAGGGAACATTCACTAGAAAACCAAGTTTGGGGCCCTTTACTTGCTCATAACGAAATGGCAAACCCTGCTCCTGGATATCTAATTAATAAGATTAAACATATTCCGGATTATGATAATTTATTTGAAGAAGCATATGGAACAGGTCCGTCGATTGATACTATTAGTAAAGCCTTTTCAGCATATGAGTACACTTTATTAAGCGGTAATTCTGCATTTGATCGTTGGTATTACGCTGGTGAAAGAAATGCTATATCTAACAGTGCTAAAAAAGGATTTAAACTATTTACTGGAAAAGCTGCATGCATTACATGTCATTTAATTGGTGATGACTATGCTTTATTCACAGATGAAAAACTGCATAATACTGGGATGGGTTTCAAAGCATCTATGCATGTAGAGCCACCGACTAAAAAAGTAACATTAGTGCCAGGCCTGACAATTGATATTGACACATCTTCTTATAGAGATAACATTGCTTTTAAAGATGAAATTGCACCAAATGACCTTGGCTTATATACGGTAACCCAAGATCCTAATGATAGATGGAAATTTAGAACCGCAATGTTACGTAATGTAGAAATTACAGGCCCATACATGCATAATGGAGCGCTACAAACTTTAAAAGATGTGGTAGAGTTTTATAATCAAGGTGGCGTCAAGCAGTCTGGGAAAATGAAAAATGAGAACTTAAGTCCTTTAATGTTTCCTTTGAATTTATCTGAAAGCGAGGTTGATAATATTGTTGAGTTCCTTAAAACTTTGACAGGGTCTAATGTAAATGAACTTATTTTGGATGCTAAAGCTGCTCCCATTGGCGAGATTTCTTTAGATGACCCTAACTGGTTTCATGAAAATAAGCCTAAATACTAAAATTATATGAAAAAAATATTATCACTATTCATTTTATTACCGATACTTTTTGTCTCTTATAATAACGTTAAAGCTTCAGGATATCTGATGGATCCTATGCCTAGCCATGATAGAGCACCTGAATTTAGTTTAATGGGCATGGACGAAAAAGTTCATACATTAAAAAGCTTGGAAGGTAAATTCTTACTAGTAAATTTTTGGGCTACTTGGTGTAATCCTTGTAAAGCTGAAATGCCTACCTTAGAGGCTATCCATAAGAGATTTGACAATGATAAATTTACTGTTATCGGGATTCATGTCGGCCCAGGTCCTGAAAACATCCGGAATTATTTAGACATAAGTCCAGTATCATTCCCTATATTTATAGATATGGACTTAGAATATGACTGGGGTGTTCCGGGATTGCCAACTACATTTTTGATTAGTCCGAAAGGTGAAATGCTGTATAGAGCTGTAGGCAAAAGAGACTTCTCTTCTCCTAAAATGGAATTATTTTTTAGCAAAATTATTGATGATCACTTTAAAAAATAATATTTTCATCCTTTAAATAAAAATATCTCAGAAAGGTTATTAGTGTCTTTATGACCACAGTACCTCACTAATGAATTATTGTTTATAAAAAGATTTTTAGAAATTATTTTAGATATTTCTTTAATGAAGAAACTGGTAAAATTATACTCTGCATTATTAGACTTATTATAGTTTTTGACAAGATTTTTATCTTTTGTGAAAATACTACCCCGTTTAATTTCTTCTGCAAAAAACTTTCCAATTTTACCTTTAATCATGACTGTGCCTGATATCATTTGATGACATCCATAATCTCCTATATTTCCTTCAATTATTATATTACCTCTCCTCATTCTTTCTATCGAGTTATTACCCACATTTCCTTTTATAAATAAAAGACCATCTATCATACCTTCGTTTAAAGAATTACTTTTCCCGCAGGTATAATTGCCAGTATCGCCATATATAAATATTGAGCCACCTTTCATTCCAGACGCAGTATAATCTAGAGTATTACCATACACTTCAAGTTTTCCGGAAATCATTTGTTCACCCAATGAATAGCCAACATCTCCATATACAGTAATATTAATATCTCTTAATTTTTTTCCTATATTATCTAGTAAATGTACAGATGATTTTATAACGATATTATTTACATCATCACCTTTAATACTAAATAGATCTTTAATTTTGAACTGCTTGTTCCCATACATAATTATTTTAGATGCCAGGGAAGATGAATTTTTAGATAAGGTAGATAAACATGACATATCTATCCTATATTTTAATCTTTTTTTAAGCTGTAGCGTTATAGGCTTCATTTCATTATCTTCCTTAAGTGGAAATGATGTTGTCCTAATTTCCCACCATAATTTCCTGCTGAGATAGATACTATATCTTTTTTTATTTTCAACTTACCAATGCTTTCAATACTATTTTTTATTGCTATATTTATGTCTTGAAATGTTAAACCATTAATAACTATCTCCATCACACAATTTACATTAGATGGTAAGTTACTATTAATAATACTTTTTAAGGTAGGGCAAAAAGCATCATTAGTTGACGCTATCAAAGCTTTATATTTTGAGCCTACCTTTGATCCAGATCTTACTACTCCGCCAGGGAAAGGAGTTATTACGTTAGATTGATTTTTTATTGCATTTATAGCAGCCTCACAGGCAGATAGGCATGATTTCCTATTATTGCTCAATACCAAGAAATTACCACCACCTATTGCGGGGACGCGTGCTGTAGACTCTTCACATAAAAATTCTCCATCCATAACAGGTATACGCCAAAACCTCCTATCTAATATTTTTTTCGAGATCTGATAGCCATCTCCAAAATACCTTAAGTTTTTACCCAGCGGTATCATATCTTCGCCACTCATCCCTGAAAATATCGCCGTTGTAGGACAAGTTAGAATACATTGACCAACTCTTGTTTCTAGTTGCTTTTCTAACTGAGTTCTAGACATTGAAAACAATAAGATTGAATACCCAGGCCTATTATCAGGAGTTTCTGAGGTCTTCAATTGTTTTTCTATTCCTGCTTCTATACCACATGCTATTACTGATGTTGCAAAACCTGTAAAAGAATCACATGCATTCTTTGCCCATCTTAAGTTATCTGCTGTGACAATTATTCGACTAGCTTTCATATTGAAAGCTTCTGCAAATGTATTGTCTATTTTAATACCTTTATAATTCATTCTTTCCTTTTTCGTGAACAATTATTAACATAAATAGGACTGCCCACTAGCCTATGCATTTCATCATCACTAATTATGTAGTTATCTAGCTTCATTGTATGGTACTTATCAAAAAATTTACTTAAATCTTTCTCGATTGATTTATCATATTCTGGTTTTACGGTATGAGTCTTGCCCCATATATATTCTTTTATTTGGCCGTTCTCTACAACAATCTTACCATCTTTAATAACAAGAGATGGGTGGGCAAACATTTCCTCAATATCTTTTATATTTTTATTATAAACAGTTATATCTGCATCAGAGCCATTTGAGAAATTCCCCTTTTTTTCTAGTCCTAGAATCTTGGCGGGAGCTGATCTTGTCATGATAGAAATTTCATCCATAGTATATTCTCGTTTAAGAGTATGCAGAATTGTATGTTCAAGGATCCCCTTCGGTAGTTGATTTAAAATATCATTACGGAAAGTTTTATCCATAAGCAATTTAATTAGATGAGGATAAGATGTAAATGGTGCACCATTAGGGTGATCTGTTGTTAAAAAGACCTTCCAAGGGTCTTCTGCTAATAAAAATATTTCTAAGCCTATAGCCCATTGAAGAGCATTCACAAAACTTTTATCTTGATACTTAAATGGAACAACTCCGCATCCCGCATCACATTCTATATCCATACACATCCATTTCTTAGGATGAGCATGTTTATGATTTCTATGCTGGGACATACTGTCTCCGGACATGGTTACAGTTTGCCCAAACATAATCTGTCCTACATCACATGTAAGATTATCTATTTTATTTAAATAATTTGAGATTTCTACGGCTGCAGAAGAAAATCCTCTATCACCATTATTACCATAACTTTGGAATTGTATATGTGTTAAGTGGATTGGTAATCCATTAGCTGCCTTAATAGTTTCAATTGTTGAAAAAAAATTACCTGGAATACCCAAGTTGCTGCAATGAACATGTAATGGATGAGGAACACCCAAGTCGTATAGTGCTTTTGTAAGTTTCTCAACAATCTCTCTGGGTGTAATATTAAAGTATTTTGACTTTTCATCCACATTAAGAGCTCTTTGGTTAAACTTGAATGCATTAATACCACCGGGATTTACAACTTTTATACCGATAGATTGAGTTGCTTTTAAAATAAATGCCACATAGTCATTTATTGTAGATTGACTAGATTTATTTTTAAGTAAGCTTAAAAAATAGTCATCATTTCCTAGTAAAGCATACCCACCTTTATCTATAAAGGGAATATCAGACATTTCTGCATGCGCTTGTCTTGCATTAATTGGTAATAGAGCTGGCTCAAAACAGGTTGTATAGCCCATCTCTATATATTTTAATCCTGTTTTAAGAGTTGATGGCGCAATGATCGAAGAAGAATCATAATTAGGGTCAATCTCGTTATGAAACTCTTCCAGCATCAATCTTGCAATATTTACTTTACCTCCACCAATATGAGTATGCAAATCTATTGCGCCTGGCATTACAATTTTATCTGAGCAATTGATGACTTTATCAATTTTTGATTTAATATCTTTCTTATTAATTATTTTTCCATCTTCAATAAAAATATCTTTCTTTACATTAAATATTTTATTATGAGGATCGTATACATTTCCAGATTTTAGTTGAGTTATCAAAATTTTTTCCTATGCTAATTTATCTAATATATTTTGTGTGGTCGGCAATTTTATACCCCTAATACTTTTTAGTGCGACAGAAACAACATTATCAGTTCTAAACATTATACCTTCATAATCAATCCCTGGTATCCCTACTGGTATAAATATATCTGGCGCCATGGTAAAGGTTGTATTTGGATGTCCTAAAACTATATTTTTAACATTCTTATTCAATTTTAATTTATCAGGACTAATAGTTGAGATATGAATTACTACATCAACATTATTATTATCTATTAAGTGCTTACTATCAAAAGCATTTCTATCATGCTTAAATGTTCCTTCAGAATGTTTTATTCTAGATGAGAATCCTGTCGTCCATGTTAGGGCTTGAGATGAAGTTGCATCTGCAAGTGAACCTGATATTGGCATACATGCAGCCCTAGATAATATATTGCGATCAACAATATATTTAGAAATTGATGAGATTATCTTTTTTGGATTTTTTGCTTTTATAAAATCAGAAGCTAACCATATAGCAACAAGATATTTTGATTTATTAATAATATTTTTAATATTAGAGAGTTTACTTTTTTTTAGTCCTTTAACAGCCTCTGAACTATCAAGTGAAGTTGCATTTAAAAAATCATTTGTTAAATCTAAATCAAGCTTAACATTGGTTACATTACACTTCTTCTTAATTTCTTTTATAATATTCTCAGAAAAATCCCCGATTAGTATTAATTCTTTTTTCTTTTTCATATATAAACTATTTTTTGCCCCCAGAACTTTTTCCAGCAATCTAGGGCTTTTATCAAATATTTGATTACCAAAAACCATGACTACATCTGCACGATTTTTAGCTTCAGTTAACGAAGTAGCCATATATCCAGTCCTTTGAACAACTCCTATATTTTGATATAAAAACTTAGAGTTTATATGATCTATAATATAGTTTTTTTGAGATGCGAAATTTAGCATTGACCTTACGCCTGATAAATCTACACCATGGTTAATAATTAAGGTTTCATTGTGTCCTTTTATAATGTTTCTAATATCCTCTAGTGCACTAGATAGTGAGACTACTTTTGCGCCTTTCTTAGGAAGTAACATGCTTTTATTATTTAAATTATATGTATCAATTTTTTTAGCACACACATTATTACTTTCATTAACTTTATACTGATTATTGTCTGTGGTTACACTTACATCATCACAATGTAAAGAGCAGAAAGGACATACTAAATTCTTATTATCATTTTGGCTAGCCATATGGCTATATTCTACATTATAACCATGTCACTTTGTACATAAAAGGTATAAAATATGGACGTAAATATATTGTATATACGTTATGAATAAGAATAGAAAAGAATTTGAAATAAGTAGTCCATCTAGACTCCATCTTGGTTTTTATGGTTTTGATGATAATTATGGCTATAAGTATGGAAGTATGGGGCTCGCAATTAATGCATACAAAACAACCTTATGTATAAAAAAATCAAAATCCTTTTGCAGTAATATACCAAAAAAATTCACTACCCCGGTACTAAAATATTTAAAAAAAAATAAACTCAGCACGAATTTTGAAATTAATTTGTTGGCGAAACCTCCCAGTCATATAGGTTTAGGATCTGGCTCACAATTATCGCTATGCATGGGCAAGTCTATATTTGCATACCTTGATATCGATGCAAGTATCAATGATATTGCTAATATCTTTGATAGGGGAGAGAGATCAGGGACCGGCATAAGCTTATTCAGTAAAGGAGGATTTGTGGTTGACGCTTGTAAGAAGTTCAATGAATTGCCAATGGCAATGTTCAATTCTAAATTTCCTAGCAAGTGGAAAATTATTCTTATAAATGATAACTCACTCAAAGGAGCTTCCGGCAAGAAAGAGGTGAAATTTTTCAATCAGAATATCAAGTTATCTAAGCAATATAAATCGGAGTTATCACATATTGTTTTAAGAGGAATATTGCCCTCAGTAATCTACAAGGATTTCGATAATTTTTCAAAAAATATCTCTGAATTTCAGAAAATTACATCATTATTTTATAAAGATAAACAGAAGGGTGTTTTTTTGAGCCAAGATATCTCTGAGATAATGAAATATATTAGAAATTATGATAACTTAGGTATGGGTCAAAGCTCTTGGGGGCCGATGTCTTATATATTTGTTGAATCTAGTTTACATGCTAAAGAACTTATAAGTATTATCCAAAATAAATTTAATGTGTATAATAACCTAACATTTAAGATTACAAGCCCATGGAATTCGGGTTATAAAATTAGCTATAAATAAACAAGCAATGGAGACTTAATCATGGAAAAACCTTTTTTATTACATATGATAACACCTGAGAAGAATATCAGTCCATTTGACGCAAATATGGCTTTTGACGCTGGCTGGAACTCGATAATCCCATATACAAATATAGAAATGAATGAAATACAAGGAATCGTTCAGGATACAATTTTTTCAAGGTCTCCATCAGCTTTAAAAAGAACAGGTATCTTCATCGGTGGAAGAGATCCTCATACTGCGATGGATATGATAGAGGAAGCTAAAAAACATATGGTACCACCTTTTGAGGTACCTGTTTTTGCAGACCCTAGTGGTGCGTTTACAACAGCTGCAGGAATGGTAGCGATAACCGAAAAGGCTCTTAAAGATAAGTTTTCTGAGAATTTTACAGATAAAAAGGTAGTAATCTTGGGTGGAACTGGGCCAGTTGGTGTAGCTTCTGCTGTTATAAGTGCAAAAGCTGGAAATACTGTGTTACTAGTAGGAAGAAGTCTAGAGAAAGCTGAAAGTATAGCTAAAATATGTAATGAAAAATATGGCTCAAAGTCGGTCTCTGGAGCAGTTGATGCAGAAAAAGCATCTTTCTTGGCAGACGCTGATGTTGTTTTTAATACTGGAGCTGCTGGCATTCAATTAATGAATGATGAGCTAATAAAGAATGCAGTAAATTTAAAGATATGCGCAGATGTTAATGCTGTGCCACCTGCTGGTATCTCTGGCATAGACGCAATGGACAATGTTGTTGCAATGAAAAATTCTAAGTCTGGTTGTTTTGGGATAGGAGCACTAGCTATTGGAAATATCAAATATAAATCCCAACATGATTGTTTGAAACTTATGTATAATTGTGACAAACCAGTATATTTACATTTTGAGCATGCGTTTGAATTTGCACAAAAAAATGTCTAATGATCGATACTGTTGTTGTAATAAACTCAGATACATCATATTTAGAAAGCAAGCTCGCATCACTAGGCATCAAAGTTTTTGCCTTTGATTATTATAATCATAATAATTTAGATAAAATCCAGAGCCTTATCTATCTTGAGTCATTCATTAATAAAATTTCTGTTCATAATAAGAACATTGGTTTAATTTATGGTTCTGGCCTAGAAGATAAGCCAGAAATATATGATTACCTGAAGACTAAGTTGCAAATTTTAGGCAATAATCCAAATATTCTAACCAAGTGTAATAACTTGAGACTACTACAAGACATATTATCTAAATGTAATCTTAAACTTCCGGAGCATACAGATAACCCCGATAATATATCTAAGAAATATTTATCTAAGCCATATAATAGCTCTGGTGGGTATAATATTTCATTTAACGAAAGCTCTAGAAAAGGTTATTATTTTCAAGAGTATTTGCCAGGGGAAACATATTCGGTATCTTTCTTTAATTATAAGGATAATTTTACCTTCCTTGGGTTTAATAAATTATTGCAACTTGTAAATTATCAGCCTCATCCTTTCATACATGCTGGAGCAATAACAACAGCCAAATTTGAAAATTCTTATAATATAATTTCTTCCTTTAAGAAGCTAGCAAGGTATCTTTCGATGAATGGCTATAATAGTATTGATTTTAAAGTAATAGATAATGAAGTTTTTATACTGGATATTAATCCAAGAATTACTTCTACATTTAAGATTTATAATGATTGTTACAATAATGCCTTGCTGAATCATATGATAGACCCTGGTCTTGGAAAAGTAGAGGAGAAGGATAGTAATAATATATATGCTTTTGTACATATGTTCGTTAAAAATAAATATGTATTTAAAAATATTTTTATTAATGATTCATCATTTTTAAATCTTCCTGAGGAAGGTCAGTATGTCGATAAGAATCAGCCTTTGTTGTCAATATATATAAACTCATTTTCTGAATCTGATTTATTGATACAATTAAAAGAAAAAATTTCCATGACAAGGAATCTTTATAACTGCTATGATATAGATATCTAAATTATGACTGATAAAATAAGTATAAATAAAGTTGTTAAGCCATTAGTTGAAAAGCTGATTGAAACTGCGGATCAATTAAATATTGGCGTGCATACTTCAGAAGGTGGAGCTAAGATTGTCGATGCTGGTATTAATTATCCTGGTTGCTTAGAGTCTGGACGGTTAATCACAGAGATATGCATGGGTGGATTAGGCAGGGTATCATTATCTATGACAACTAATACACCAAATTGGCCGCTATCTATTCATGTTCATAGCACTAATCCAGTAATAAGTTGTTTAGGGAGCCAATATGCTGGTTGGAACCTCTCTTTCGTTAAAGAAGAAGATAACTTTAATGCTCTTGGATCAGGTCCATGCAGAGCACTTGCTTTGAAGGAAGACTTATTCAAAGACTTAGATTATTCAGATAAATTTTACTCAACAGTAGTTGTAATGGAAGTTGACAGGAATCCTCCCCAAGAAATTATAGATAAGATAGTAAATGATTGCAGTATTAGCGAGAAGAATCTCACTATCATATTAACACCAACTAGATCGTTATCTGGTTCTGTTCAAGTTGTTGGCAGAGTCTTAGAAGTTGGCATGCATAAATTACATGAAATAGGATTCCCCTTAGATAAAGTCGTTGATGGTTTCGGGTCTGCACCTATCCCACCGCCAGCTCCTGATTTTTTAATTGGGATGGGGAGAACAAATGATGCAATATTATATGGTGGAATGGTCCATCTTTTTGTAGACGTGGATGACGACGAGGCATATGAGCTTGCCAAAAGATTACCTAGTTCAACATCATCCGATTATGGAAAACCTTTTGCCGATGTCTTTAAGGAATATAAATATGACTTTTATAAGATTGATAAACTTCTTTTTAGCCCAGCAAAAGTTATTGTTACAACAATGAAAACAGGAAAAACTTTTACAGAAGGAACTATAGATCTAGAACTAGTTGATAAATCATTTAATAAATGAGAAAAGTTTTAATCCTAACTGATCAAAAAGGCTGGCATTATAGGCAATTGCAAAAATCTTTTGAAAGTAAAAATATTTTAGTTGACTCATCTAATTTGGATGACCTATCAATAGCAATACATAACAATCAAAATTATATTATAAAAAATAATGGTGAATCATTATCTGATATTACGGATGTTTTTGTCCGCCATATACCCGGTGGGTCACTAGAAGAAATAATAGTAAACCTTAATATTCTCAAAGTTTTTGAATCCCATAATATTAATATAATGAATACGGCAGAAAATATTGAAATGACAGTTGATAAATCACTTACATCTATCAGACTAAGACAAGGTGGTATCTTGACACCTGATACTTGGATAATTAGAGGGAAAAAGAATTGTAAAAAAATTATTCCAGACCTCCTTAAAAAACATCCTTTGATTTTTAAACCATTATTTGGTTCGCAGGGTGACAATATAGTGAAGATTACAGAGACCTCTGATTTTGATAAAATTATAAATGAAAGTAATATATTTTATATACAAGAATTTCTTGAAACAAAACCCTCTCATGATTATCGGGTATTAATAGTCAGAAATAAAAATAAATATTTTTTGCATACAATGATGCGTTATAGTGATTCTTATATAAATAATATATCAAAAGGTGCAAGATGTGTCCCTATGAAAACCGATGAAGGAATCATCAAGACAGCAGTGGATGCAGCATCATTGATTAATATACCTTTTTGTGGTGTCGATATTATCAGGCATGATAACAGGAACTACGTGATTGAGTTAAACAGTATTCCAGCATGGAAAGGTATGCAGTCCATCACAAAAGATAACATTTCAGATGAAATCGCAGAAATATTTATTCAAAACATAACAGATGCATCTTATGTGTCTATTCAAAAATAATCCTAATGACTGATAACCCAAAATATCTTCATTTAGATAGAGATTTTAAAGAATCTATACTCAGAGACTCATATTTATATGCATGTCATAAAGACATCGAGGTAATCAAACCTGGAAATGTTAATATAAATTCCCCTCATAAGGATACCTCGGCTAGTGACTATCTTATAAGTTCAATCAATAGTGGATCCGAGCTATTTCATACTAGCTATAGCCTTGGTGAAAGAATTCTTAACTCAATTCTTGCTACGAGAAATGAAACTTCAGTGAATACAAATCTAGGGATAATCATGTTATGTGCACCGATTATTCATGCGCTTATCAATTACAGGGATTTGAGCCTCAAGGAGGCTATTAAAAAGACTATTAGTGATGCTGATGCTGATGATACTTCAAAGATATGTGAAGCTATTAATATAACCAGTCCAGGAGGATTAGGTAATAGTTCAAGGTATGACACTAAGTCCAAGCCCAAAATCAAATTAAGAGAAATAATGACTTATTCAGCTAGCTATGATCGGATTTCATACCAATATCATAAGAACTTCGAAGATATTATTGATTTTATCCTTCCTAATCTTGAAAAAAATATAATTAAATATGATTCTGATGATATTTCAATTTCTATGACATTTCTTCAAATCTTGGGTAAAATCCCAGATTCGCATATTTCACGTAAATTTGGTGAAGAAATAGCAAAAAAGACTAGTAATCGTGTCAATGATTTGTTAAAAATACAAGACAAGGAATGTAGTCATGATTTTCTGGTTAAACAGCTAAATGATCTTGATTGCGAATACAAGAAAAAAGGAATTAATCCGGGGACTACCGCAGATTTATTAGTCGCAAGTTTGATGATTTATAGGATTTTCAAAAGTGTATAATCTAAGTATGAACCATTTAATATAAACAAGGAGATAAAAATGGCAGTAATTGATAAAGTATTGGTCGGTGAAGGACTAGTTGTAACTGAAGGCGGTGACAATGAAATAGCTCATATCGACTTAATTATGGGACCACGTGGTTCTGCTGTAGAAGATGCATTTTGTAATACACTTTGTAATAACAAAGATGGTTTTACTTCGCTATTAGCTGTATGTGCACCTAATCTACCAACTAAACCAGCTACAGTAATGTTTAACAAAGTTACTATTAAAGGGGCTAAACAAGCAGTTCAAATGTTTGGACCAGCTCAAAGAGCAGTAGCTATGGCTGTTACAGATTCTGTAAAAGATGGAACAATTCCAGCAGCTGAAGCAAATGATATTTTCGTTTGTGTTGGTGTTTTCATCCATTGGGATGCTAACGATGATACTAGAATTTATGACTACAACTATGAAGCTACAATGATGGCTATCAAAGGTGCGGTTTCTGGTAAACCAACAGCCGAAGATGTTGTTGCAGCAGCAGCAGATTCTGCTCACCCATACTCACCTAAGTAGTACTTAGAAAGTAAGATTAACCAGCTCTATTATTAGGGCTGGTTTTTTCTTTCTGAATCATATTTTTTGTAATTTTATTTTGATGAATCATTGTAGATATCAAAACACCACTCGCTCCAAAGTATTTTGCTCTCTTAATATCAAACATAGATTTAATTCCACCAGCTATGTAATAAGTATGATTATTTTTTCGTATAAATCTTTTTGCAAGCTTATAGTTAATATTATTTTTAGAACCCACTTGAAGTAAGTCCATGAGTATAATTTTTGATGACCCTAATCTATGATGTCTAAATATTGGTTTTTTACCTAAATATTTTCCCATGAAGTCGAATGAGCATATACAATTATTAAACTTATTTGAAGTTAACTCATAACCCTTAGATTTTTCACTACAAAATACAGGATAGTAATTTTTATATTTCTTTTTTAATTTTATATCTTTCAGACCAGAATCAATCCAAAAATTAATCCTTGGGTATGATGAGAGTAAATTATCATATAATTCAAAATTGATAGTATTACGGACAATGGCATCTAAGTCAGCGATATATAGTATCTTGGGAGAGTACTTTCTTGCAATTTGATCAATTATATCTCTTGGATCTGTACTATTGTATAATGCATAATTGATAGACTTATAATTATCTCTATCACCTTTAATCGCTCTAACTACTTGGTTATTTAAGATGTCTATTACAGGAATTATGTCCATAGTATGAAAAAGATATTAATATATGAATATATTACAGGAGGAGGGCTTCTAAATGAAGATTTAACTTCTAGTCTTATGAATGAAGCAGATATGATTACCACCTCAATTTATGATATGTGTCATAAATCTAAGTATTTTGAATATAATAATTTCAGAGATTATCGTCTTTCAGGTTCTTTTGAGAAAGAAGCTATAATTATAAAAAATAAAGATAAAATTTATGATTTAAAATTCTTGAGAGGATTTGATTATGTTTTACCTATTCTGCCAGAATTAAATATGAGCTTATACCTTTACGTAAAATACTTAGAAAAACATAAAATCAATGCAATCATATCAGATTCTTCAACAATAGAGCTATGCTCAGATAAGTTACAATTTTATAAGTTTTGCGAGAAGAAATCACTTCTTTCAATTGAGACATATAAAAACTATTGCGGTAGTTTATCAGGGAGATTAATACTGATTAAAGATAGATATGGAGCAGGATGTTCATTTATAAAGATTATTACTAATATAAAGAGTTTAAATACAATAAACAACAAAATGGTATTACAGCCTTATATTGAAGGAGATGATTATAGTATCTCAGTCTATTTCACTAAACATAATTTCTATATTCTGACTATCAATAAACAAATAATAAAATTTAAAAATAAAATAGCTAGACTAAGTTGTATTATTGTAAATGTCCAACATCATTTACATTTGAAAATAATAAGTCTTATGTCAAGGATTAAAGATGTCCTTCCTGGGTTATATGGTTTTGTGGGAATTGATATTATAATAAAAGGCAATGATATATTTATTGTTGAGATTAACCCAAGATTAACAACATCTTTCATTGGCATATATGACACAATAGGTATAAATATTATTGACTTAATAGCATCTAGAAAACCATTAAAAAATATTATAAGTGGTAAGAAAATATATATAAAAAATTATGAGTAAAGAGAATTTATATATTGGCTGGGATATTGGTGCTGCGCATACAAAAATCACTATACTATTGAATAATAAAGACACTGTGAAATGCAGTATAATCTCTTGTGAGCTTTGGAAATCTTTATCGAGATTAAAAGATATTATTGAAGGTGTCAATGATATGTATAAAAAAAAATTTCAAATAATAAATCTGATTAGCATGTCTGCTGAGATGTGTGATGTATTTTCTTCTAGAAAAGAAGGTGTTAAATCAGTACTTTCTTTGTTCGAAAGAAAAGGTTTTATTAACCATATATATTCTAAAGATATAGGGATATCAAAATTTAATGGTTTTAAACAATATGCCTCGCTAGCATCAACAAATTGGATGGCTATACCTGACTACTTAAAAGGTATGGAGAAAAATGTAATAGCCATTGATATTGGATCAACTACGACTGATATAGTGCTTATTAAGAATCATAAATGTATTAATAAAAGACATGATGATTTTTCAGGATTACATACCAATGAGTTGCTATATACAGGCGCCCTAAGAACACCCATATATTCAGTAATCAGTTCAATCATACTAAATAAGAGAATCTATAATGTTATCCCTGAAAACTTTTCCACAATGTCTGATATCTATCGTTTACTCTCAATTATCAGAAATAAATCTGACTATACTTCAACAGCTGATGGAAGGTCTAAATCTAAAAAAGACACTTTGCAACGGATTTCAAGAATATTTGGTTTCGACTTCACTAAAGTAAATAATGATATTATCATTAAATTATCTAGAAAAATCATGGCAGCGCATTTGGATCAAATAAGTTATACTATAAAAGGTCATATTAAAAACCATTTTTCTGGCACAAGGGATTTAAGGGTTGTTGGTATGGGTGTGGGCGCGATTCTTATCGACATCTTAAGTAAAAAGAATAACTGGAAATATTTATCCTTGAACCAATATATTAATGTTAAGTATGATAAGCGACATTATGAGCCATCTGATTTAGCTCCATCCTTTTTACTATCTTTATTATTAAAAAAATACTATGAATAAACAACATAAAATTAGTTATGACTATTATGGGGATACTCGAGATATATTTGCAATCATAAAAGATTTAGAATGGTCGGTTTTCTTATGCAGTAATCATGATAAGTTCCAAGATGAAAGATATGACATACTGAGTGCTAATCCAATCGAAAAGATAATTTCACATGGCCAGATAACTTATGTAGAGGATAAAGACGGTATTAATGAGTTCAAAAGTGACCCTATAGATATCGTAAGAGCTACTATGAAAAAATATCCTTCTGAGGTTAGCGATTTACCATTTACTGGAGGTGCAATCGGTTATTTATCGTATGATTTAGGAAATTATTATGAAGGTATAGGGATAAAGGATAGTAACATTGATGTTCCATTAATGGCTTTTGGTATTTATGATTGGGCAGTTATCATTGATCATCATAAAAAAAATACTACTTTAGTTTATAGAAATAAAGATTCTTCTATTGATAAAATAAAATCATGTCTTGAAAAAAAGATGTTTGATAAAAATAAGGAGAATAGTTTTTCGATTAACTCTGTTTGTAAATCAAATATTACTCATGAAGAATATAAGGAGAAATTTAGTAAAATTCAATCTTATATAAAAGGTGGGGATTGTTATCAAATTAATTTTTCACAAAGGTTTTCTATGGAGTATAGTGGCGACACCTGGGATATCTATAATAAGATAACTCCTTCATACTCGTCCCCTTATTCAGCATATATAAATATGCCATTTATTAAAATCATGAGCTTCTCTCCAGAAAGATTTCTCTCATATGATGGTAATATTGTGGAAACAAAGCCAATAAAAGGAACTAGACCTGTATCTGATGATAAAAATATTAATAAACAGCTAATGAAAGAACTATCTGAATCATATAAAGAGCGAGCAGAGAACTTAATGATTGTTGATTTATTGAGAAATGATTTAGGGAAAAATTGTGAATATGGTTCAGTAAAAGTCAAAGAGTTATTTAGTATCGAAACTTTTGCAAATGTTCATCACCTTGTTAGCACCATCCAGGGCAAGATTGCTTCAGATAATGATATCTATAAGCTTATTAGAGATTGTTTCCCAGGAGGTTCTATAACAGGCGCACCAAAAATTAGGGCAATGCAGATTATTAATGAGCTTGAGTTAGATAATAGGAATGTATATTGTGGGTCTATAGGTTACATTAGTTTTAGTGGTACTACTGATTTAAATATTGCTATCAGAACTGTGATGGCTACAAAAGATAAATTATATTTTTGGGGAGGTGGCGGAATAGTCTATGACTCTGAAGTTGAGTCTGAATATAAAGAAACATTTGATAAGATTAAACCACTTTTAAATTTACTTAAAAGTTAAATCTAATTCTTCTTGAAACTTCTTCTGCTAATTTTATATCAAATTCAAATCTAGCTTTTGATGAACTACACAATTGACCTCTGAATCCTAGAAAATCAGGCTTCAATTTCTTGAGGACTGGAATATGTTTAAGTTTTAAAGATCCCGATAAACCGCTAATTAGATTATGGGTTTTTATTATCTTTAGAAAACTCGTTATTTCTTGATGAGTCAATAAATCTGGCAGAGAATTACTACTCTTATAGCATGTATCAATCATTATACCTTGATAACCAATATCTATCAGTTTCTCTACATTACTAAGGTCAAAATCTTGGTCAGCAAACATCACGCAAATCGGTTTAGTTTTTTTAAAATCAATGTTTTCCAATAAAATTTTATGTTCTGATAGATATTTTTTATCAAACAATCCTATTTTCAAAAAATTTATCTCTTTTTCTATCACCATTTTTAAATTTTTTATATTTTTTTCATTATTTGGATTAATATCATTCCCCATTGTTACACTAAGGATGTTCTCAGGGAATAAGCTTCTTATTTTGCTAATTATATCAATGCCTACAAAGCCTAATGCTCCATCATTAATATTCTTTAAATCCAAAATATCAATATCAACTGTTGCAGCCATAGTTGCTTCATTGACATCTTTTACGCTAGCAAGAAAACTCGTCATACTAGTTTATATTTACTTTCTGAAATTCTTGTATCTTGTCTTCAATCCATTTCCAAGCTTCAGATTCTCTTTTCCCTGCAGTTTTATCAATTCCTATCTTTAGATATTCAATTTCTAGTAAAATCTTTTCTATAGGGAGCATTTTAAGCCTACTAACTAAGACAGATGCCTCTATCACTGAAAACTGAGCTCTATTAAAACCCATGAACGGTTTATTAAATTCTTTCTTGCTTACATCACATACTATATTAGGTCTTCTTTCATCATCTTTAAAATTTTTGGCTATTACATTATAGTGTGTATTTGCAAGAACTAGTCTTGGTACTATTGTTTTATCTTTGCTATCTTCTAATTCCCAATCTTTTTTATATTTTGTGACAATTCCAGCAAATACCCTAACATCATCTATAAAGTTTATAGTTGCAATCCTATTTTCAGTGATATTTTCTAAAGTTTTGGATGGACGGAATGGTGAAATAATAACCTGATTATCAATTATCTTTATTCCCATAGGTGCAATATGCACTTGACTATCTTTAGATATTGTTGTGACTATTACTTCATGTATCATTTCTTCTTCTTATAGGTTGGACCTTGTTCCTTAAATCTAAGTTTATCATCAATTTTTTCATCTACTAAACATCCCCACTTTAATTCTTCATCTTGTTCATATGATTTTCCTAGTTGATGGGCAATTTGCGCTCTAGCCAATTCTACTCCTAAATAAAAAGCATGACCAGTATCATCACCAACATCTATTTTATTAAAAAAATCAAAAGGGTCAACTGCAGTCTGGAGTCCGTTTTTATTAAATAAATTAACCCCTTCATTCGTATTCATTATTCTATAACTAGCATCTTTAACTTGCCGAAATAATTCTTTAACTTCTTCTCCATCATATCTTATAGGATTTTCTTCATGTATTGTAAGTAATCCTGGATTAATATGTTTTGGGGTTGTATTTCCAACGCTTGCCGCTAGAATAATTCTCCTTGCCAAGTCACTTTCTTTAATTACTGTTCTGCAATGATTGCTAACTTCTGTGGTTAAGATATGATTAATTTTGAGCTCAGATATTATTCCCATTAAGACCATTGTCATCCCGGTAGTATCTGCATGAGTAAGTTCCGTAACATTACCGGTACCCATCATTATATGTATATCTGGATATTTTTTTCTTAGCTCGCTATATCTAATTATTGATTTTGTAAAACCATAGTTTATAGGATCAAGGATAGGGTCAGCAATAAAAACTCTTTTGTTTAAAATACATTTATCAATACAATCATACAAGCTCTGCATGTCCCCATCTTTAGGTATAAGTATTGGATATGAATCAACTTCATCAAGAATATAAAAATTATCTGATTTTATGCTCAAAAGATAATCTGCCCCAGATTTACCCCCAAGAATTAATTCTTTATCTGAATGGGAATCTATACTCACATAAAAATCTTGTTGCTTTAATTCTTGGATAGTCTCACTTAAATGAGGGAATAATTTATTAGGTAGGCAGCCAATGTCAATTATATCCGCACCATTATCCCTATAGTAACTGGCTAAATTGATAATCTGTTCAATATCCATATTAGGTGCATCAGTTATTTCTGCGAATATATGCACCTCATATTTAGAGAGGTCATGTTTTAAAGGATTGCCTCCAAACATGACAGGAAGGTCTTTAAGTTCTTCTGGGCCACGCTCAATCTCAATCTTAAGTTTTTTAGCTAATTCATCTACATCACCTCTAACTTTGCCTGGCAAGATAATTTTGCTGAAGGAGTCCACGCTTCCAATTCGCCTATATATCATGTCTGTTGTAAGTAAAGCTGCAACATTAATATTAAGATTTCTTATTTCATAAGTGAACTCTTTATTTTCTATGCAATCTAAAATCTTTTTTAAGTTTTTTTCTGCAAGTTTGCCAGTGATAAATAAAATATTATTTTTTATATCCATTTTTTTAAAGCTTGATTTAGTTTTACAATATTATCTACAACATCAATATTCTTAAATGTCCTCAATTTTTCATAGTTTTCTAATTCTATATCACGAGGATACAATGTTACAGATTTCTTTGGTGCCTGAGTAATGACTGTTGGTTCAGTATCACAAGCAAATACAATAGAAGGTATTTTACATTTACCAGCTTGTGCAAACATATTTGTTACCAAGGTATCTGATAAGCCATAACACATTTGTGCGATAGTATTAGATGTTGCGGGCGAAACAACAACTAGTTTATAAACATCTTCATAAAGCAGGCTAACTGGAGCGGAACTCGCCGTAGTATCTTTGAAAACTTTAATACCTTTTGATTTAAAATCTTCAAGATTGTAGTCATACCACTTAAGAACTTCCTCACCTGCCTTGCTAAGAAATAGGTCTATATTTTTTAAAGTAAATATAATTTCTATTGATTCTTTTAGATAGTGACCAGAGCCAGTAATACACCATGCTATTCTTTTCTTATCAGTCATATTATTTTATACTTTCATTTATTAGTTTTTTATATTCTATCAAGTCTTCTCGACTGTTTATATTGATAAATATATTTTTATCGTCTGAAAAATCTACTAATTCTAAATCACACTGGTTATACCACTTATCTATTTTTCTCTGACCAGTATCAATGAATAATTTTAAATTACTCACCAAATCTTTTTTTATTAATGAGTAAACGGGTTGTAATCTATTCCCGTCATGAGCTGCTCTAACATCAAAGTCGCCAATAACTTTAGTCATTCTTTTAAAATATGTCTCATTGAGTAATGGACCATCACATGGCAAAGTTATCATATATTTTGTTTTTGTATTAACAAGAGAGGTGTATATGCCTACCAATGGCCCCTGATAATTATCTAACTTATCTTCCCAAACCATTAAACCCATCTTACTATATATGTCCATGTTTCTATTAGCATTAACATAGACTTCATCCGAGTATTTTTTAGAAATATCATACAAATGCTTGATAACATATCTCTTATTTATCTGCATTAAACCCTTATCTTGACCACCCATTCTCTCAGATTTCCCACCTGCCAGTATTACTATCGTTATATCTTCTCTATTTATAATCATTTTATCAAAAGGTTATCATTAGATATTAATTAGCTTATATAATAGAATAACTCAGCATGGATAATAAGCGTATATATTTAGCACCAATGGTTGGCAGAACAGATGAACATTATAGGGCATTTGTAAGAATATTATCAAAAAACATCTATTTATATACAGAAATGATCACATGCGACTCTTTTCTCCATACTAATAGAAAAGATTATAAAGTCAAAGAAGAGGAAAAAAATCTAACAATACAGTTAGCAGGATCAGATTCTAAAAAATATGGTCAGTGCGCAAGTATTATCGAAGATAATGGCTATGATGAAATTAACTTGAATATTGGGTGTCCAAGCTCCAAAGTAGTAAAGGGAGAATTCGGAGCATGTTTAATGAATTACCCTGATAAAGTTGCTGATTGTGTATATGAAATAAAGAAATCATGTAGTTTACCTATATCCATTAAAACTAGGTTAGGCTTAGGTTATGAGGAGAACCTTGATTTATTATTTAGTTTAATTAATAAAACAAAACTCTCTGGGTGCAATAAATATATAATTCATGCAAGGAATGCAATATTGAATGGTTTAAGTCCAAAGAAAAATAGGAAGATACCAGCTTTAAGGTATTCTGATGTCACTACTATAAAGAATTCTTTTCCTGACCTTGAGATTTATTTAAATGGTGGAGTTGATGATATTTTAGAAATTAGAAGAAATATAGATAAGTTTGATGGCTTAATGATTGGGAGAAAAATATATGATAACCCAATGTTCTTAAATGAAATTGAAGGGGAAATATTTGACAATAAAAAAGTCTTGTCTCGAAAGAGTATTTTAGTAAAGTATTTAGAATATGCTATGAGTCCTCAAAATAAAGGTACAAGTAATTATCTCTTGCTTAGACATTTGTTTAGTTTATATTATAATACTGGTTCATCTAAGAAATGGAAAAAATACTTACATGATATTATCCAAGCTGATAGAGAGATAGAACTTATAACTAATTTTGAAGAATTAACACATGGCGAAGAAATTAAAGCTTAACGCTAAAACTGCTAATAAATATGACCTATATGAGCAATCTGTACAGAATGTTGAATTTGAAGTTGAATTCATCTCAAAAATTTTCAAAAAATATAATAAACTTGAATGCTTAACTCTTAGAGAAGATTTTTGTGCTTCCGCAAAAATATCTTCTGCTTGGGTCGAAAATAATGTTAAAGCAGCTGCTTATGCAGTTGATTTAGACGATGACATACTAAAATTTGCAAAAGAAGAGTGTATTAAGTCTCTAAAAAAAGATCAGCTCAGTAGAATTAAGCTTATAAAGGGTAATTCGTTAACAAAGAAAACAGAAAAAGTTGACTGTGTTTCTGCTTTTAATTTTAGTTATTGGGTATTTCAAGAAAGAAAAGAGCTTATTAAGTATTTTAAAAATGCATATAAGAACCTTAATTCAAAAGGATTACTCATGCTGGATGCTTTTGGTGGTTATGAAGCTCACCAGGAATTAGAAGAGAGAACTAAGTATAGGGATTTTACTTATTGCTGGGATCAGCATAGTTTCAATCCAATAACAAACGAAATAATATGTTATATACATTTTGAGTTCCATGACGGCTCGTCTATAAAAAAAGCCTTCGAGTACCACTGGAGACTTTGGTCTTTACCTGAAATCAAGGAATGTTTAATAGAGGCCGGATTTAAGTCTATTGATATCTATATGCAGGATTGGGATGATGAAAAGAATGAAGAAACGGAAGAATTTTATAAAATGACTAAATGTGATGCAGATCCAGGCTGGGTCGCTTATATTGTAGCATCTAAACAGCAGCGATAAATATTCCTATATATATCAAAGTCTTCTATAATTACTATCGAGAGTCAACTATATGATCGCTGTGAAAACAGAGGAAAGTCCGGGCTCCATAGGCAATAGTGCCAGGTAACACCTGGGAGACGTGAGTTTACGGAAAGTGCTGCAGAAAATAACCGCTAATATCTAATATTAGTAAGGGTGAAAAGGTGAGGTAAGAGCTCACCACATACGAGGTAACAAGTATGGTTGAGGCAAACCCCACTAGGAGCAAAGCAAATTTATAGCATTTTGTCAGCCTAAGGCACGCTATATGGTATGCCGCTAGAGGTTTTTGGTGACAAAAATCCCAGATTAATGATCATACATGACAGAACCCGGCTTATCGGTTGACTCTTAGAGCATTTCCTAATCGAGAAATCATAAAAATAATATAAACTATTGTTTAATATAAGTATTTGATTAATATAGTTTATTTTTGCCATTTTATATGTATTTATGAAGTTAAGGCCTTGCATGCATCAATAAAAAGTCATATAGTGTTGATATATGGTAATTTATGTAAAATAGTGGGGAATTATGGTAAATGTTTAAAGGCATTCACAACATAAACTTGGATACAAAAGGTAGACTGACTATACCAACAAAGTATAGAAACACTATTAGTGATCAATCTAACGGTAATATGGTTGTAACGATTGACTCAGAAGAGAAGTGTTTACTCCTATACCCTGCCAATATTTTCAGTAAGATTGAAAAGAATATCAATGATTTACCAAGTTTTTCCAAAAACCATAGAAGAATACAGCGTCTAATAATAGGTCATGCTGAAGATATGGAGCTAGATTCAAGTGGAAGAATATTACTTTCTAAACCTCTTAGACTGGTTGCCGAAATGTCCAAAAAAATTACCCTCATAGGTCAAGGTGAAAAATTTGAAATATGGAGTGATGATATTTGGAACAATAGAGTTAATAAATGGAGATCTGAAGAAACAGATGAGTCAGAAGAATCTGTTTTATCAGATATTAGAATTTGATGAAATTAGATAGATATTATAGAGCATTAGGTGTAACTGGAGATGAAGATGCTAAAGTTATCAAGCAAGCGTTTATGAGGGTTGCCCAAAAATACCATCCTGATAAGAATCCGAACGACATTAGTTCAACAGAGAAGTTTATAGATGCAAGAAATGCATATGAAAATATTATGAAATATAGAAAGGATATATCGTAATGAATTTATCTAAACATATACCTGTAATGCTTGAAAAGTCTATTGACGCGATGAAGATTACGCCAAGTGGTACATATGTCGATGCAACATTTGGTTTTGGAGGACATTCAAAGAAAATTCTAGATTATTTAGATGATGACGGGCGATTATATGCAGTTGACAAAGATACTGATGCAATCAATATGGCCAGAGATGATGTCGCTAAAGACAAAAGATTTACCCTTAAACATGGATGTTTTTCTGAATTAGAGAATTTTTCTAGAGACTGGGGTATACATGGTTCCATAAATGGAATTTTATTTGATTTAGGAGTCTCTTCATACCATCTCGATGAACCTGAAAGAGGTTTCAGTTTTAATAAGTGTGGTCCTATCGATATGAGGTTTAATCAGTCTTCTGGGATATCTGCTTGTGAATGGTTAGAAACTGTCGATGAGCAAACACTAGCTCATGTAATTTGGAAATATGGGGACGAAAGATACTCAAGGCGTATTGCGAGAGCAATAGTTCATCAAAGAGATAGAGAAAAAATTTCAAATACCGATCAATTAGCAAAAATTGTAGATAGGGCCATGCCTAGAAATGAAAAGAATAAACACAATGCCACGAGAACATTTCAGGCTATAAGAATATTTATTAATAAAGAACTAGAAGTTTTGAAAGATGTATTGAGTAACAGTTATAATATTCTTGCGCCAAAAGGTCGGCTAGTCCTTTTAACATATCATTCACTAGAAGATAGAGTGATAAAAGATTTCCTTGCTGTAACTGATGAAAATATCTCGACTCCAAGAAATTTACCTATAAAAAGTGAATTTTTGAAAAAGATGTTTAATATTGTTTCAAAATCTATTAAACCTAGCAAGGATGAGATTGATATAAACCCAAGGTCTAGATCTGCTAAATTAAATATACTGGAAAAAGCTAATGAGGATTATGTTTAATCTAACAATATTACTTATTATTACACTATCAGCTTTTACAGTGGTTTATTTGAAGCATAAAAATAGAACCATGAATATTAGTATTGAAAATACAGAGCAAAGTTTACAATTTCAATTAAACGAGCATAAAAGGTTATTGGATATTAAAGCAAAATTAATTAATAAAAAATTGGTTAATACTGATATTGAAAAAAGTCTTGGAATGGAAATTCCATCAAAAAAGAAAATAATTTATTTAGATTTGGTTGAGTAAACCGGAGGTGTAGTATGTTTGAGTTAGTAAATGAGTATAATCAGAATGCTGTGATTAAAGTGATTGGTGTTGGAGGTGGCGGTGGTAACGCTGTTATGTCAATGCTTGAATCTAAGATTCATGGTGCAGAATTTATTTTAGCAAATACAGATTCTCAAGCTTTGAGAGATGTAAAAGGTGCTACGATGATACAAATTGGATCAGAGGTTACCAAAGGTTTGGGAGCAGGCGCTGATCCGGAAAAAGGAAGACAGGCAGCCTTGGAGGCAAAAGAAGAACTAGCTTCTGCTATCGAAGGAGCTGACATGTTATTTATTGCTGCAGGAATGGGTGGTGGTACTGGAACTGGTGCTGCATCAGTCATTGCTCAAATCGCAAGAGACGCTGGAATCCTTACAGTAGCTGTTGTAACAAAACCTTATGAGTTCGAAGGAGCTAAGAGGATGTTGCATGCTGAACAAGGAATAGAGGCGTTGAGTGAATGGGTTGACTCATTGATTGTAATACCTAATGAAAAACTATCAGAAGTATTTGGCGGTGATAATTCAATATTTTCATCTTTTGAGAATGCAAATGATGTTTTAAGAGGTGCTGTTAAAGGCATAGCTGAAATTATAACAATCAGAGGATTCATTAATGTTGATTTTGCCGATGTTAAAACTGTTATGTCAGGCCGTGGGAAAGCAATGATGGGGTCAGGCTGTGCAACAGGGGATAATCGTGCGGAAGAGGCTGTACAAGCTGCATTGAATAGTCCGCTGCTAGATAATATTGACTTACATGGAGCAAGTGGCGTATTGGTTAATATAACAGCCGGTGCTAACCTCACTTCTAATGAGTTTGGTGTAATAGGAGAACGCATTAAGGAGATTGCAAATGAAAATGCAACTGTTATCGTTGGTTGTATAAAAGAAGAAGATAGCTTGGGAGAATTAAGAGTAACTTTGATAGCAACTGGTTTCGAAGAAACTGCTGAAATAAAAGTTGAAGATAATTCATCTCATAGTCAAATAAACGCACTATCTAATGATGGAATTGTATCAACAACAAGTGATACATCTTCATCACCTTCAAGTTATAACAGTGTTGTAACTAGCAATACAGTTATTGAGAAAGGTGAAATGGATAATGTTGACATACCTGCTTTTTTAAGGCAACAAGCTGACTAATAAAAATAACAGCTTAAAAAAATATATATGGAGACAATATTTTATAATATTTATTGTCTCTATAGTTCTTATCTTAATCACTGCAAGAATAATTTTATTGCAAGGATTCAACACAGATTGTTTTATTTTTAATCAATCAAATTGTAAAGTAAATCTTAGTAATTTAGCAGATAAGCGTCAAATTGATCATCGAGTTATTAAAACTTATAGAGGAATGATTTATGATAGAAATGGCGAGATTCTAGCGATGAGTTTACCTAAAAAAACATTATGTATTAATATTTTTCAGACAAGGAAGATGTTAAAAAATGAGAATATAAATTATAGTAAACTTCTAAAGTTAATTGGGATGCCCAAGAAAAAATTTCAAAATCTATTAGAAAAAAATTCAACTAAAAAAGAATATTACTTAAAAAGAAAAATTGATGATGAACTTGCATCTAAAATATCAAGCCTAGATTTACCATATATATACTTTATAGATGAATACCATAGAGCTTATTTGGGAGGCTCATATTTCTCAAATATTATAGGATTTACAGATATTGATGATAATGGACAAGCAGGAATTGAGTATTCGAAAAATAAAGAATTGAGTTCTACACCTGGAATCAAAAAAGTTAGGAAGGATAACTTTGGTCGTTCTGTTGAATTAATTGAATTAGTTAAAAAACCAATATCTGGTAAAAATATTTATTTATCATTGGATAAAAGAGTTCAGTTCATTGGATATGATGTTTTGAGAAATCATGTCAGAAAAAGTAATGCAGATAGCGCATCGCTAGTAGTAGTAAAAAATACTACTGGAGAAATTATTGCCATGGTTAATTATCCATCATTTAATCCTAAAAATAGGCGAGAACTGACAGGACAGAATATCAGGAATAAAGTAGCAACAAACTCATTTGAGCCTGGTTCTAGTATGAAACCATTTGCAATATATACCGCATTAGATTCAAAATCTATTGATTATAATTTTAGCATAAATACTTCTCAAGAAGAGATTCGATTCAAGAAGAAGTACCTCAAAGATTATAAAGACTTGGGAGTCTTGAACCTAGAAGGTATTATTCAAAAATCAAGTAATATTGGTGCTGCAGCAATATCTAGAAAAACTAAAAAGATAGATATTTATAATACTTTAAAAAATTTAGATTTTGGTAATACCTTATATATTGATTGGCCAGGCATTCAAGATGGTAATTTATATCATTATAATAGATGGTCTGATGATGATCATGCATCAATTAGCTTTGGTTACGGAATATCAGTAACATTATTACATTTAGCAAATGCTTATGTAACATTAGCTAATTATGGAAAAAAAGTTCAATTAACATATGAAAGGAGCGATGAAAGTGAAGTTTATTACGATAAAGTATTAAATGATAAAATTTCTAAAGATATTATAAATATGATGAGATCTGTAGTAGAGCAAGAAGGGACTGGTAAAAAAGCAAAATTAGAAAAATACTCTGTCGCTGGCAAAACTGGTACATCAAGAATACTTGATAATGGTAAGTATAGCACCCATAAACATAATGCAATTTTTGTAGGTATCGTACCTGCTTCTAAACCAGAGTATGTAGCTGCAGTTATAGTCCGTAATCCTAAAAAAGGTAATGCTTCAGGAGGAAGACATGCAGCACCAATATTTAATGAACTAATGAGTCGTTCCTTAAATTTATTAAGAGTCTATCCTGATATTAAATAAAATATGAATAGTGATATAAAAGATATAATTAATTTCACAAAGAAGATTAAACCTAAAATCTTAAATTTTAGAACAATATTTTCTTTCAGTAGCAAAGATAACTGTAAGGGTAAGATTATGATTCTCATTGTTACATCAAATAAAAATATATATGAATATATAAATGAGTCATTAAAAAAAGGAGCTGACGGTATAATTGTAAGTATTCCTATAAACAAGGAACTCTTAGCAAGAAATGTTCCAGTTTTTTATACAAATTATTTGAATACTAATTTTAATAAATTTCTTGATTATATATACAATAAGCCACTTAAAAATAAAAATATAATTGGAATAACTGGTACTGATGGGAAAACATCTACCTGCCATCTCCTTGCTAATAGTTTGAGTAAACTTGGGAAAAAGGTTGGCATAATATCTACTGAAGGTAATGGAATATACCCTAGATTAAAACCTAGCAGTTATACAACCCCAAGGAGTGATATCCTCTATAAATTGTTTGATAAATTTAGGAAAAATAATGTAGAAGTAATATTTATAGAATGTTCTTCCCAGGGCTTACATCAAGGCAGACTAGATAATATTATTTTTAATGATGCGATTATAACAAACTTAAATAGAGATCATATTGAATATCATCAGACATTTAAAAAATATGCTGAATCAAAGTTAAAGCTACTAAAGATGACAAAGGGAAATATTTTTATAAATCAAAATTGTAAGAATAGTATATCTGTGTTCAGTAGTATAAAAAAGTCAAAAACAATATTTTATGGTACCAAGAAGGATCTCATCAACGCGCATAGATTAATAGATAGACCTGACACATCAGGCGATATGATATCTCAGTATAATAGTTCATTACTATATAAATTCTTGCATACTAAAGGTTATTCTTTAAAAAACATCAAAACTATAATAAATGCAAGAACAAAAAAAATTAAAGGTAGAATGAATTATATTAATGATAAAAATAACAATGCAGTATATATAGTAGATTATGCTCATACCGAATATGCTATGACATTACTATTAAGATATGCAAAAATAAAAACATCTAAATCATTTTTGATAACTGTATTTGGTTGTGGTGGTAACAGAGATAGAGGTAAAAGATCTAAAATGGGTATAGTTGCAAAGAAATATTCTGATAAAATCATCTTAACAGATGATAACCCTAGAGGTGAAAAATCAGCTGATATACTTAAGGATATCCATGAAAAAATAAAAGATAAGTCTAATATATTAATTATACCTAATAGAAAGAGGGCAATTAAAACAGCATACTCTATGTCTACAAAAGAATGTGTCATTGTCTTAGCAGGGAAAGGTAATGAAGATCATATTACTTATCATAATAAAAGATTAAATCATAATGATATAGATTATCTGAAGACTTTAATAAGATGAACATATCTATTCAAGAATTAGAAGTTATTCTGAAATCTAAGGCGATTAATATTGATAGCATGACTCCAATTAGTGGTTTCTCTATTGACACTAGAACGATTAGAAAAAATGAAGTTTTTTTTGCATTGAGGGGTGATAATTATGATGGCCATTCATTTGCTAATGATGCAATAAAAAATGGGGCATCGCTTATAATCTCTGAAAAAAAACTAAATACTCTTCCTTATATCAGCGTGGGAGACACCATGACTGCTTTAAAAAATATTGCTAAATTCTATATCAAAAAGATTAATCCTATTACAATAGGTATTACAGGTACGAATGGAAAAACAACTGTCACTAACATGACAACGGCAATACTTGCAACATGCATGAAGACATCTAGTACATATAAAAATTTCAATAATCAAATAGGCCTACCTCTATCGATATTGAGTGCAGATGAAGACGATAAAGCTCTTGTATTAGAGATGGGAGCTAGCAAGGTTGGAGATATTTCTGAATTAGTTAAAATAGCAAACCCTAGTATTGTTGCTTTACTAAATGTTTCCCCAGCACATATAGACAGTTTTAAAAATTTAGAGAATATAGTTAAGACTAAAGAAGAAATATTATCATATAAGGGATACTTAAAAACTGTAGTTCTAGATTCTGATGAAGATAATTTTAAACGGTGGGTACTGAAATCTAAAAAAAATAATATTATAACAGTATCCATTAATCACCCTGCTGACTACTGTATTACTAATATAAATGATAATAAGATATGTATCAAAACACCTTATGATAGTATAGAGAATTTACAAATTAGTGATAGTGAATCACATACTCTTAAAAATATTCTCTTTTCAATTGCACTATCGTATATGGCTGGAGCGAGAGCATCGAATGTTATTGTTGGATTGGATAATATTAGAGATATAGACGGTAGGTTCTCCATCAAAAATGGGTTAAATGGATCGAAAATTATTGATAGTACTTATAATGCAAATCCACAATCGTTTATATCTGCAATTAATTCACTAAAAAGGTTGGGAAATAATTCATGGCTGATTATGGGAGAAATGGGTGAATTAGGAGAGGATTCTGAACTATATCATAAACAGGTTGTTAGATATGCGTATGATATGGGTATTAAAAAACTATTTGTTATAGGCAGGCACTCCGATGCTATGCTAAATGAATTTGGTGATAATTCTTATAGCTTTAAATCAATTGATAAGCTGGTTAATTTTATCAAGCCACAGCTTAGTGATAATGTTAATATCTTAGTCAAAGCATCTCGTTTCATGAGATTTGAGGTTATTGTGGAAGCATTACTTAAAGGAGAGCACTAATACTTATTTATGTTTTATTATTTATTTGATTATTTGACTGAATTTAATTCTGGTTTTGGTGTTTTTCGTTACCTCACATTGAGAATAATATTATCTGCGTTAACAGCTTTAGTGATGTCATTGATACTTGGACCTCTCATAATAAATCATCTTAATAGTAAAGAGTTATACCAAAGCATAAGACCTGACGGCCCTAAGTCACATATACTGAGTAAGTCTAAAACACCATCTATGGGCGGTATCATAATAATATTATCTGTAATCTTAAGTTCTCTCCTATGGTCAGATATTTTTAATAAGAATATATGGATATTATCATTTGTATTGGTTTCATTTGGGATGATTGGGTTTTATGATGATTATCAGAAATTTATTCATTCATCAAGTGCTGGCATCAGTGGCAAGAAGAAGCTGTTACTCCAAATAATTATTTCTGGTTTAGTTGCGTACTATATATTCAGTACATCTGCTAATACAATTGAATTAGAATTAATGCTACCTTTTTTAAAGAACTTTGCTTTATATCTAGGCGTGTTTTTTATACCATGGTCTATTATAGTTATTATTGGGTCAAGTAATGCTGTAAACTTGACAGATGGGCTAGATGGGCTCGCTATATTGCCTTGTATATTAATTGCAGCAGCATTCGTATTATTCGCATATGTTGAAGGTAATTTTAATATCTCTAATTATCTGCTCATACCTTATCTACCTGGTGTATCTGAAATTGCAATATTTTCAAGTGCAATAGTTGGAGCAGGGCTTGGTTTTCTTTGGTACAATTCATATCCTGCAGAAATCTTTATGGGTGATGTTGGATCTTTATCATTAGGCGCCGTACTAGCAACAATTGCAATATTATTAAGATTAGAGATTATATATGCAATTATGGGTGGAGTCTTTGTTCTCGAGGCTTTATCTGTGATGATTCAAGTGACATCGTATAAGTTATTTAAAAAAAGGGTTTTTAAAATGTCTCCTATACATCATCATTTTGAACTCAAAGGTTGGCCTGAACCAAAAATTATTGTCCGATTTTGGATCGTAACTTTTATCCTAGTTCTTATAGCACTAGCATCACTAAAAATTAGATAAGATGTTAAAGAAAAAACTAATACTAGGAATAGGTATTACAGGTATGTCATGTATAGAATTTTTTAATGAAAAAAATATACCTTATAAGATATTTGATACAAGAAATAAAAATCACTTTGATAATTATAATTTTAAAAATATAAATAATAAGAATCTATTCTTTGAAAAATATGATGATAATATATTACGTGATGTCGATGAAGTAATAATTAGCCCTGGTCTTGATAAGAAACATAAAATATTCTCCGAGATAAATCGTTTAGAAATCAAAATTATAACTGATATAGATATTTTTAAGAGATATTATAAAGGTAAAATAATATCTGTTACCGGGACTAATGGTAAAACAACAGTAGTATCAATGCTGGAGCATGCATTATTAGAAATTGGTTATAAACCTATCGCATGCGGAAATAATGGAGTACCCCCATTATCTATAATAAATGAATCATATGACTATATAATACTCGAGTTATCCAGTTATCAACTTGAGTATATGTCAGACTTACAGTCATACATTAGTATTATTACCAATATTGATTATGATCATATGGAACGTCATAATAGTATAGCTAATTATGTAATGATAAAGTCAAGAATATATAACGATAGCCGTTTTAAATTGGCTGCAGATTCAACTATATATTTATTAGATAACATCCATGATCTCAAGAGTTATGGGTTATCTAGTAGTGGTGAAGTTATTATTAGAAATAATACTGTTAAGAGTATCACCTATGATGGTTTCAATATATTTTACAAAAAAATGAAACTTAAAAATAAAGGTAAGCATAATCTTAACAATATATTATGTGTAATATCAGTATTAGATATAATAAAGGTGGATATTGATAGTGCATTTAGGTCTTTAGATAATTATAGCTATTTGCCTCATAGAATAGAACTAATAGATACTCCTGATAAAATAAATTGGTATAATGATTCTAAGTCTACAAATTGTGCCTCAACTAAAGCTGCCTTGGAATATCTAAATGAAAATATTATATTGATACTCGGCGGGTCAAGGAAAGATATGCAATATGGCTCATTAAGCTCATTGATAAATAATAAAGTTAAACTTCTCGTATTCATAGGTGAAAATAAGGAATATATAAAAGCACAATTAAAAACTAATATAAAAATGATTGATGCTGAAAGTATTGAGTCAGCGGTTAAGATATCTCAATCTCACTCTAAAGAAAATGATAATATTTTACTATCACCAGCCAGTCCAAGCTTTGATATGTTTGAAAATTATGAAAAAAGGGGGGCTGCATTCGTCTCTGCAGTTCAAGATGTTGTTAAGTGATTTCATTAAAAAAAACATATTAATTAGCGAGAGCCAAGGTATAGATCATACCATGATTATTTGTTTTGTTGCCTTGCTTTCTATAGGCTTAATTATGATAACTTCAGCCACGCTTGATTATGCATTAGAAGTAAAATCAAATGCATATTATTTTATTAGTAAACATTTAATATACTTGTTAATGGGGATAATACTCTCAATAATAATATCTAAAATAAAAATAAGTCTTTATTATGATTATGGTAAATATTTTCTACTATTATCTTTTATTATTTCATTAATAATCTTCATTCCTGGTTTAGGTAAAGAAATAAATGGTGCGAAAAGGTGGCTTGATTTGGGTTTTATCACTATACAAGTTTCTGAAATTTCTAGATTATTCATAATGTTTTGGATTGCTGGGTTTATTGTCAAGCATGATGTAAACAAAAGTTTCAATAAGTGTTTCCTCATGGTTGTTTTATTATCATTAATTATTCTCTCTCAAAGAGATTTTGGTAGCACCGCTCTTTTAGTTTTTACATTCTTCTCCTTGATGCTAGTAGCAGGGCTCCGTTTAAAATTACTTTTACCATACTTATCAGTAGTGGTACTTACTGCAATTCCATTAATACTATATCAACCATATAGACTAAAAAGAGTTGTGTCTTTTATGAACCCCTGGGACGACCAATCAGGTAGTGGTTATCAACTTATCGCCTCTCTTTTGGCATTCGGTAAAGGTGGAGTTTTTGGCCTAGGTCTGGGGTCTAGTGTACAGAAGCTAAGATATTTACCTGAATCTTATAATGACTTTATTTTTGCTTTAATAGCTGAAGAACTCGGACTATTTTTCTGTTTAATCGTGCTTATACTATTTAGCATCATATTTTTTAGAATAGTGAAACTTGCTAACAGATCTAGTGATAATAATCTTAAATTTGCTGCTAATTTAAGTTTCACATTGGGGTTTTTTATTACTTATCAAGCTTTAATACATATTATGGTAAATACAGGTCTAGCACCAACAAAGGGAATGGGATTGCCATTAATCAGTTATGGGGGGACGAATCTTTTAATGATGTTTATTTTTATTGGCCTATTGATTAGAATACAAATTGAAAACCGTCAAAAAATTAGTCATGCTGTTAAAAGAGGGTATTAATATCATATGAAAACAATTGCTATTCTTGCTAGTGGAACTGGCGGCCATGTATATCCAGCTTTTACTATAGCTCAAGAATATATTGACTTAGGCTATAAAGTAGTATGGATAGGCACTAAAAATGGGTTAGAAAATAAAGTAATAGATAACACATCAATTACTATCGAGCATCTAAGCTCACAAGGAATACGTGGTAAGTCAACATCCCGTAAAATTATAGGCTTATTTAATTTTATTAAATCCCTATATGAATCTTTTATATTAATTAAAAAATATAGACCTTCATTGACAATAGGATTTGGCGGGTATGTTAGTGTCAGTCCCTCATTAGCATCTTTTTTACTATCAGTGCCGGTGATAGTTCATGAACAAAATGCTATTGCTGGTACTGCCAATAGGATTAACTATTTTTTTGCCAAGCGTATATATGAGACTTTTCCATTAAGCTTTAAAAAAAACCATAACAAAATTATACATACAGGTAATCTTGTAAGAGCATCGTTTAATGAAGTTACTAAGCCAGAAGAAAAATATATTGAAAATAAGGCTTGTATAAATATTTTAGTAATGGGTGGTAGTCAAGGCGCAACATTTTTAAACAATACAATGCCTTTTGCTTTTTCTCACTTCCATATTGATAATATATCTATTAAACATATTAGTGGACCTAGTCATGCCGATTCAGTCATTGATAAATATAAAAAATATTCAATAGATGCAGAGGTCATGTCATATTCAGATTCCATGGAAGAACTATATGATTGGGCAGACCTTGTGATATGCAGAGCTGGTTCTACAACTATTTCTGAACTGGCAAAAATTGGTAGGGCAGTATTATTAGTCCCATTTCCTTATGCAACAGATAACCATCAATTCTTTAATGCCAGCTATTTAGCAAAAAATTCAGCTGCTATCATCCTTGAGGAAAATGTTGAGTTTATAGAGAATTTTGTAAATAGCATGAATATTCTATTAAATGATCAGAAGCGATTGTATATGTTGTCGAGAAACATACAAGACATATTTCCATTAGACAGCACAAGTATAATAATAAAAGATTCATTAAAATTAACTAAGTAAGCGATGATAGTACAAAAAAATATATCTTTAAAAAAATATACGACTATACATATAGGAGGACAATCAGGAAATATATATTTTCCTGAATCCATAGAAGACGTGTCTTCATTGAAAAGTACATTAATAGATTCAAGAACAATTATAATTGGGAAAGGTTCTAATATTGCGTTTTCTGACGCTGGGTATAAACATGATTTAATTTCCCTGAATAAATTTAAAAAAAGCAGCATATCTGTCATTAATAAAAATACCATCTCTGTTTCTTCTGGTATATCTTGTGCTAGATTAGCAAAACTATGTTACAGAAAATCTATACCTGGGTTTGAGTTTCTTCATGGAATCCCCGGAACTATTGGTGGAGCATTGGCTATGAATGCGGGCTCATTTAATCAATCTATTTGGGATTGTGTGAAATCCGTTACTATTATTAATAAAAAAGGTAATATAGAGATTATTAGTAGTAAAAATATTAAATCTTCCTATAGATTTGTAGATAAAAAGAATGTCTTATTATTTTTAGAAGTTCTCTTAAATATTGATAAGAAAAAAAATTTTGATAAAAAACTACTTCTTAAATATACTAAACACAGGAATAATACTCAACCAATAGGACAATGGTCTTCTGGATGTATTTTTAAAAATCCTTCGAAAAAGATTTCAGCAAGCTCATTAATTGATTCACTTAATATTAGTGAGAGGAAAATTGGTGGCATCTATATATCAATGAAGCACTGTAATTATTTTATTAATGATGGTAGTGGTACCTGTAGTGATTTAATTGCATTAATAAATCATGTTTCTAAATTAGTTAAAAAAAAATATAACATAGTTCTCCATAAAGAGATTTGTATATATAGAGGCTCACATGAGTAATTTAAATGATAAAAATGTTGGGATATTATGTGGTGGTTGGTCAGACGAGAGAGAAGTATCTTTAGATAGTGGCAAAACAGCTTATAAATCTCTTAAGGGTAACAATATAAATGCCTTCCTTTTTGATTATAAAAAAGATGATATTGATATTCTCAAAGATTTTATCAAATACAAAAGAATTGATATTGTCTTAAATTTAATTCATGGTATTGGTGGTGAAGATGGGCATGTGCAGGACTATTTAGATAGATTAGGCGTAAAGTATATAGGTTCCAATGCTAAATCATCAAGCATATCTTTCAATAAAGTCCTTACAAAAGAAGTTTGGATAAGAAATAATTTAGACACTCCTCGATATTTACCGTTATCTAATGATATAACATTGAGTGATATTGAAAAAATATCGAATGATAAATTTATATTAAAACCAGTAGAGTCTGGATCTAGCGTAGGTATTAAAATATTTAATATTGATGATTTTAGACTACATAAATCTTCTGAGATTTTAGATAAACTTTTATTAAAAAATATAGATTCTAAAAATTATTTCATAGAGGAATTTATTAATGCTGCAGAGTACACTGCTCCAATTATTAATGGCCATGTCTTTCCGATTATCAAAATAGAAACAAAAAGAGAGTTTTATAACTATAAGGCAAAATATATAGACAAAGATACGATATTTTCTTTTCCTGATTTACCTAATAAAATACTCCATAAGATAAATCTAACCTGTATGAAAGCATTTAATAGCCTAGGTTGTTCTGATTGGGGTCGCGTTGATTTCTTTATGAATGACAAATATTCTATTAATCTAATTGAAATAAACTCTATACCAGGCATGACAAGTCACAGCTTAGTTCCTAAGTCTGCTAAAAAAAATGGTATATCTTATTACGAACTACTTTTATTGCTTTTAAAAAACTAATATGAAAAACATATTTTCAATAAGTTTATTTTTGATAATTTCAATTGGTATATATAATTATTCAATATTTTTTGGCACTAATCCTATAAAACATGTCTATAAAGAAGGTACATTCACATATAGTAATGAAACTAATGTTGATAACATTTTGAAATCCTATATTTCTCATGAGCTATATGAAATCAATCTTCGAGAGATAAAAAATTTAATAGAAGAGGATATTTGGATAAAAAATGCTCAGATTATACTTGATCCCCCAGACATAATCATAGCTAAGATATCTGAATTTAAACCATTATATTTATGGAATAACTCTTTTTATGTAGATGATAAGGGTGTTTCTATATCGCCAACAGAATTTCCTATAAAAAATATTCTAAAAATAACTAGTAACAATGATACTCAGGAAGCTATGTATAATTTATATCTTAGTGTTCAAAGATTATTCTCTGTAATTAATATAGACGTTATCGAATTATCAAAAAATAATGATATGATGGTTATACTGACTCCTCAATATAGGTTCTCTGTACGTCATAATAATTTTGATTTAAAGCTAAATGAATTTATATCAGTATATGACCAATTCATTCTAACTCAGGACCCTATAAAAATAAGAAAGAATATTGATTTAAGATACCCTACAGGTTTTGCTGTACAGTAAATAATGATATCATAAGGCATGTCTACTAATACAATCAAAGATGAATTCATTGTTGCACTCGATATTGGCACTACCAAAGTTTTATGTTTAGTCGCTGACTATGATGAAGATGGAGAATTAAGATTAGTCGGTGTTGGTCAAGAATCATGCAGTGGTCTAAATAAAGGCGTGATATCAGAAATCGATGCTACTGTTAAGAGCATTCGAAAAGCTAAAGATCAAGCCAGGACCATGACTAATTGTAAATTTACTAAAGTTATTACCGGGATTGCTGGGAATCATATTCAGAGTTATAATGGAAATGCAGCAATCAATGTTTTAAATGAAGAGGTTACTCAAGAAGATAAAGATAAGGTTATTGCAAGCGCAAGTGATATTAGTATTCCTCCTGACCAAGAAATTCTTCACAGAATTCCACAGTATTTTACTATAGATGGTCAAATGGGCATCAAAGAGCCGATTGGGATGGCTGGGAAAAGGCTAGAGGCAAATGTTCATGTTATTACTTGCTCAACTACTGCAAAGAAGAATTTAACAAAATGTATAGAAAATAGCTTTTTAGAGGTTGATGAATTTGTATTACAACCAGTAGCCTCTAGTTATTCTGTCTTAACAGATGAGGAAAAGTCATTAGGGGTATGTCTTGTTGACATAGGTGGAGGTACTACAGATATAGCAATATTCACAGATGGTGATATCAAACATACAGCAGTAATACCCCAAGCTGGACAATTAGTAACAAATGATATTCGTATAGGGTTACGTACTTCATTAGAGGCAGCTGAAGATATAAAAAAGAAGTATGGTAGTTTAATTAATGAGCCAAATGATGCTCAAATCAATATATCAGTCCCTTCGATTTCTGATAAGCCAGATTCAGAGATCAGCAAGCCAAGTCTTACACATATAGTTACATGTAGAATTGATGAAATATTCCATCAAATTGAGAAAGAAATTAATGATAGTGGATGGGCATCAAAAATTAGAGCAGGCATTGTTTTCACTGGTGGTGGCTGCAAGTTGAATGGATTAGACACATATGCTGAAAATAAATTACTGATGCCAACCAGGATTGGTAGTCCTAAAGATATAATTGGTATACAGAATTTAAGCGGGCAAACAAGATATTCAACTGCTGTTGGTTTATTATTATATAAAGATGAGAAACTCAGTGATATGCCTCATAGACAAAAATCTGATAATCCAGTCATAAAATATATTGATACAATCTGGAAGAAATTTTCCATTTACTTTCAAAGAGAACTTTAAGTTTAAAAATTTGTCTTACACTAGATAAGAATCAGTTAAATTATAAAAAAACCTCCCAAAGGCTTGATATTACTGAACATTCATTTAAAATTAGTGCATATGCTTAAACAAAGAACATTATCTAGTAAAATAAAGGCTTCAGGCGTTGGTCTCCATACTGGTAAGAAAATATCTTTATCATTAAACCCAGCTCCTGTAAATTCTGGGATTGTGTTTTTAAGGACAGATATCAAGTCAGATCCGATAAATGCATCTTTAGAAAATGTCCATGATACAAGATTATCTACAACTTTATCAAATAATTCTGCAAAGATTTCAACCGTAGAGCATTTGCTTTCTGCATTAGCAGGACTTGGTATCGATAATGCGCTTATAAAGCTTGATGGACCAGAAGTACCAATAATGGATGGTAGTGCGAGACCATTTGTGTTTATGATTCAATCAGCCGGTATTCAAGAGCAGGGTGATACTAAGAAGTTTATAAAGATAAAGAAAGCGATTGAGGTTAGACAAGATGAAAAATGGGCAAAAATTGAACCATTCGAAGGTTTTAAGGTAGCTTTTACGATAGATTTTAATCATCCTGCTTTTAGTGAAAGCTCACAGTCATCTGAAATAGACTTTTCATCGGTATCTTATTTAAGCCAAGTTAGTCGCGCGAGAACATTCGGTTTTTCTAAAGATATTGAATTACTGCGCAAAAATAATTTAGCATTAGGTGGCAGTGTTAATAATGCTATAGTGATTGATGATTATAAAGTCGTAAATGAAGAAGGTGTCCGTTTCCAGGATGAGTTTGTTAAGCATAAAATATTAGACGCAATAGGTGATTTATATTTATTAGGACATGGCTTAATAGGATCTTTTTCTGCTTATAAGTCTGGTCACCATTTGAATAATCTTCTACTGAGAGAATTGGTTAATAATCAAGATGCATGGGAAGAAGTTACTATAGAGGATAATGAGAAATCTCCAATCTTTTATAGCACGCCAGAGCCACATATTGTTTAGTTTTAATCACTAATAGTTACTCTAATATCATTAATTTCACAGAATGAATTATCTCTCAATAAATCAATATATTGCTGTTTTTCAAATCTCATTAATGTTGCTATAGAGCTATTCTTGCATGCTATTATTAGTACATCTTCCTTAACCGAACTAACCTCTATATTATCGAGAACATTCTTTGGAAAAACATCATAAATATAGCAAGTTAAGTCTTTGATTAAATCATTCTTATTGATAAGATGCACAGGTATGAATGACGATATTTTTTTCATAATCTATTATACAGATTGTACGATAATAAACTCATTACATGCAAATTTATATAAGTATTATGATATCAACTCTAATTAAAAAAATATTTGGTAGCAGAAATGGTCGTATTCTTAAAGAATATGGACCTCTTGTCAAAAAGATTAATGAATTAGAGAATAAATATCAAAAATTTACTCAATCAGATTTCAAGGCCGAAACTACCTTATTAAGACAAAAGTATAAGGAAAGTGAAAATCTTGATCATATTTTACCAGAAGCATTTGCTCTAACGAGGGAAGCATCTATTAGAACACTAGGCTTGAGACATTTTAATGAACAGCTCATGGGTGGCATAGCTTTACATAATGGCAAAATAGCGGAAATGAAGACAGGAGAAGGCAAAACATTAGTCTCAACATTACCTGCGTACCTTAATTCATTATCAGGACAACCAGTATTTATTATTACAGTAAATGACTATTTAGCTCTGAGGGATTCAGAATGGATGGGAAATATTTTTAATTATCTTGGACTATCTGTAGGAACAATAACAAGTAGTTTGATGCCAGAAGAGAGAAAAAAAGCATATGAGTGCGATATTATTTATGGAACTAATAATGAATTTGGTTTTGATTACTTGAGAGATAATATGACTTATGAGATGAGTCAAAAAGTACAAAGTAAATTAAGTTATGCAATTATTGACGAAGTTGACTCGGTTCTTATAGATGAAGCAAGAACACCCTTAGTTATATCTGGTTCTGCGAAGGAATCTAGTAACTTATATATGAAGATTAACAAAGTTACACAATCAATCATAAGTAGTAATAAAGATGATAATCTTTTTATGATAGATGAGAAACAAAAATCTGTTTCCTTAACAGAAGATGGACATGGATTAATAGAGGACACTTTTGTAAAAAATAATTTACTAGCGGAAACAGAAACTTTATATGATCCAAAAAATATACAACTATTGCATTTAGTTGATGCAAGCTTAAAAGCTAATCTAATGTATCACAAAGATATTGACTATGTTGTTGAAAATAATGAAATAGTTATTATAGATGAATTTTCTGGAAGAAAAATGCCAGGAAGAAGATGGTCTGAAGGTCTTCATCAATCGGTAGAGGCAAAAGAATCTGTAAAAATACAAAACGAAAATTTAACATATGCCTCTATTACTTTTCAAAACTATTTTAGACTATTTGATAAATTATCTGGGATGACTGGTACAGCTGATACAGAATCAATAGAGTTCCAGCAAATATATAATCTAGAAGTTATTGTGATACCACCTCATAGAAAAATGATTAGAAAAGATCATGTAGATTTAGTATTTCTTACTTTCAAAGAAAAGTATGATGCAATTATCAAAGATATCGTTTCTATCCATAGAACTAAGCAGCCAATTTTAGTTGGAACAACTTCAATTGAGGCATCAGAATATATTTCAAAACTTTTAAAATCAAAGAAGATTAAACATAATGTCCTTAATGCTAAACAACATCAAAAAGAAGCTGAGATAATATCTCAAGCAGGTAAGTTATCTTCCGTAACTATTGCAACAAACATGGCTGGCCGTGGAACAGATATTGTTCTTGGAGGTAAAGATTTAAATTATGAAGGAACTACCCCTGCGTTAGACAATCCAGAGGATGTTAAAAAAATAGGTGGATTATATATTATCGGAACTGAAAGGCATGAATCTAGACGAGTAGATAATCAGTTGAGAGGTAGATCTGGTAGACAAGGAGACCCTGGAGAATCTAGATTTTATTTATCACTAGAAGATAATCTAATGAGAATTTTTGCCTCTGACAAAGTAACAGAAATTATGAAAAAATTAGGTATGCAAGATGGAGAAGCTATAGAACACAAATGGGTATCTAAGTCAATTGAGAATGCCCAGAAAAGAGTTGAAGCACATAACTTTGATATAAGAAAGACATTGCTGGAGTATGATGATATTGCTAATGAGCAAAGAAAAGTAATTTATAATCAGCGTAATGATATTTTATCTTCAGATGACTTAAAACTAATTTACAATAATATTCTTAATTTTACATGTGATGATTTATTAAATAGTTATATTCCTATAGATATGCCTCCAGCTCAATGGAACTTTGATGAAATCAATGAATCTTTCAAAAATGATTTTTCAGTTGATATTGACAGCTCAAATGTGATTAAAGATGGTGACCATCAAGCAAGAGAAACTTTTAAGAAGTACATTCACAGCATATTGAATAAAAAAATTCAGTCTAATCTTGATATTTTACCTACAGAAGACAAAAATGAGCTTATTAGAAATATATTTTTAAGTGTTATAGATGAAGATTGGAGAAATCATCTAAATGCTATGGATTACTTGCGCCAAGGAATCGGTCTAAGGAGCTATGCTCAAAAAAATCCTAAAAATGAATATAAAAGAGAATCCTTTGAAATGTTTGAAGAAATGTTATCTGTTAATAACCTTGAAACTATTAAAATCTTAGCTAAAATAAAGATTAGTAATCCAAATGTCTCAGACAAGCTATCAAAAGATAATGCTTCTAGATCTAATATAGATAATACTAATTCTAATATCTCTAGGAATGCTTTATGCCCATGTGGTTCTGGTAAAAAATATAAAAGGTGTTGTGGTAAGTTATGATGGAAAAAGTTTTAATTGAAGTATTAAATATTGGTATAAAAGATAAAAGAAAAGACGCTGTTTGTTTTAAATTACCTTGTCTCTCAAAAATAGCAGTTGTTTCTACGAAGAATAAATATGCCGCTGCACCTGTTATTTTATCAAAATCTCATATATCAAAAAGTACTCCAAAATATATTTTAGTTAATTCTGGAAATGCAAATGCTTGCACTGGTAAAATAGGTATGAATAATGCCGTCAAATGTACGAAAATATTATCTAAAAAATTTAAATGTAAGAAAGAAAATATACTTTTATCTTCAACAGGGATAATTGGTAGACAATTGCCCATTGACAAAGTTATAAAGTCTTTAGATACCCATAACTTTAAATTTAAATCAACTTGGAAACAGGCTGCTACAGCAATTATGACAACTGATAAATTTAGTAAATATATCAGCAGGTCATTTTTATTGCATAATACTAAGATAACGATAAACGCTATATGTAAGGGTGCGGGTATGATAGAACCTAATATGGCAACAATGTTATCTTTTATATCTATTAATATAGATTTAAAAAAGTCAGCATTAACAAAAATTCTTAAAAAATCAGTAAATTCTTCATTTAATATGATTTCTGTAGATGGTGATATGTCAACTAATGACACTGTTATGTTAATTACCACTGGAGAAAATAAAGATATTGATTTTAGTAATGATAAAAAAATGTTTAATGTACTAGAAAGCGAATTAATTAAAGTATGTTGTGATTTATCAACAATGATAATAGATGATGGTGAGGGTTCAACAAAAATAATTAAGTTGAATATTCATAAGGCATATAATTTAAATCAAGCGAAGAAAATTTCTTATAGCCTTGCTAATTCTAACTTAATTAAAACTGCAATGTATGGAGCCGACCCTAATTGGGGAAGAATTATAGCTAGACTAGGATCTATTAATAATATTAATTTTACTGATAAAAAAGTTATCCTAAAAATCAATAACATTATGGTCTATAAAAATGGCATACAGTATGATAAATGTGATTTGAAAAAACTAAATAAATCTATGATGAAAAAAAATATAGTAATTGATCTTTTTATTAACTCTGGGAATGCCAGTCATTCAGTCTTAACATCAGATTTATCTCATGAGTATATACATATTAATTCTGCCTATACTACTTAATCAATGAGTATAGATATTGAATGTTCAGTAGCAATTATTAGAAATAATAATGGATACTTATTCTCTCAGCGTTTAAAAAAACCATTCCTAAACTATTTTGAGTTTCCCGGTGGCAAAGTAGAAAATAATGAGACCCCAGAGGAATGCCTAATCCGTGAATGCTATGAAGAATTAGACATCAAAATTAAAAAGACTAAATATTATGGTCATATAATTCATTTATATGGAGAACTCTCTGTGAGATTGCATATATTTGATATTATCGATTTTAATGGCAATATAAAATCTAACGAAAAACAAAATCTCAAGTATATTGATTATTTTAGATCCTCCGTGCTCTTTCTTGAATCGACATCTAGAGTCTTAAATAGGATTACTCTAAAAGAGTTATTATTTATAACACCACAAAAATATACCAGCTTTCTAAAAAATGTTAGCTATTTTAAGAATAATAACTCTTTCATTAGACTACGGTCATTTGATTATACTTATTCCCAATATATTCTGGCTGCAAAAAGTATATCTAATCTATGTAACATAACTAAAACCCCGTTAGTTATTGATAAAAAATATTCTGAAAAATTAAAAGACTTAGATTATAACGGTATTCATTATACATCTGAGGATTTAAATAACATTAGGATGCATCAATATATTAGAAAAAAAGGACTAACATATTCTGCATCATGTCATAATTTAGATGATATTTTGATCGCTAATCAATATAATTTTGATTTTATATTATTGTCTCCAGTTATTACATCTAAATATAATTATAAAACACATGGGTGGGAAAACTTTATGAGACTTGTTATCAATGCAAATATGCCAGTTTTCGCATTAGGTGGTATAAAAAAAAATGATTTAAAAATATGTAAATCTAATGGTGGTTTTGGGATTTCAGGTATAGATGATTTCTGGTTATGATTTATAGGGAGCAGGTAGTTAGAATAAATGTAACATCTTCCTGATATGGAACTAAATTATTTTTATCATCTTTAGTCATAAACATAATGGTTAACCTTTGTTTACCTACACTTATTTGTGGGTAGTAGTATAAATCAGATGTGAGAGTCACTCTTATTAATAGTATATTTCTTTGTGTATTATGCCTCTCTATGAAAAATCCTTTCTCTGCCATCTTATCTTCAAATCTACCAGATTTTCTTATCACTTCTAAGATAAAGTCTATGGAGCGTTTAATAAATTGTAATGGTTCTAGCCACAAATCAATTTGTGTTTCCCTAATTAATATATCTCTTGATAACCAGAAATCTACAGAGCTTGGTTGTAGTTGAGTAAAACTATTTTTTAGAATTGTTTTAAATAGAATATCATGCTCTAAATAGTCTAAATAATTTGATTCTAACCCATGCAGTAATTGCAGAAGCATACTTTGCTTTTCTAAAACAGAGTTTAATTTATTCTCATCCGCCTTTGCCTCAGGTGCCTCTTTAATTTTTTTAAAATATATATATTGATTCTCTATTTCCCTTATTAATTCAGATTTTATATCACCCCTAGATAAAATCTCATATAGCTCTGTTAATGCGAGTACAGATATATAATTTTCAGTCTTATTCTCTTTGCCCTTGAAATAATTAATCTTATTTAATAAAGACTCAAGTTTAATAAATTTCCTAATTTTTTCTTGTACAGGTTCTTCATATATTGATACCTGGTTATCTGATAAACTATTCATTTTTTTAATTGGTTATATAATTTATTAAATCTCGCATATAATAATTCTATAGTATCATTGTTTGATATTACATAGTCAGAGTTATTTTTATAATATAAGTTACTCTTTTGATATCTATTAAATGTCATGAAGTCTTTAATATCTTTATTATTTCTATTCAAATACCTTTCTTTTCTTATATTTAACTTTGCCTCTATAGTTATAACTTTAAATTTAGATTTTATATTATTAATAGTTTCAATTAGAGGTAATTCTAGAACAATATCTTTTCCAAAATGATCAATCACCATGTTAATTTTTTTGAAAAAAACTGGATGAACTATTTTATTAATTATATCTTTCGCTATAGTTGAGGATAAGAATATCTGTTTTAATTTATTCACTGAAATATTATTCCCATTATTCAGATCTGTAAATTGGTTATTTAATTCTTTTTTAATGCTATCATTACTAGCAATGAGTTCTTTTGCAAACATATCTGAATTAATATAATGATAGCCTTTTCTTTGGAAACACTTACTTAATGTTGATTTGCCAGCACCTATCTTTCCAGAAATAATTATTAGTTGCATTTTTTCATCGTAAAATAACTGTTAACAGTATTCCTATAAACATAATTATAGACAATGTCATTAGTAGCGGTATTCTTCTCATTTTAATCTCACTTATAATTCTTACATTTTTTATAATTTATATTATTATTCTCACAATAGTCTTCACTGGTAACATACACCTTGCAGTGTTTGCAAAACTTGATTTCATTAGCTGTATTCTTAACAACTTTCATTTTTTTTCTTAGCAATGATCTAGCTAATACATACACTAAAAAAATTACTAAAACTATTATAATTATACGCATATTTTAATTTTGAATGGTATTATTTTACTATTATAGACTATAATATATGATTCTAGTTTAAATATTAACCAATGATTGGCATTAATACTTGAAGGCACTATACATGGATAATAAAAAAGTTATATTATATATCGTAAATTGGATTAAGGATTATGTCAGTTCCTCAAATTATGATATCAAGAGTTTAGTGGTAGGTGTTTCAGGTGGTATTGATTCTGCCTTAACTAGCATTTTGTGTGCAAAGACCGGCATTCAAACAATAGCCATAAAGATACCATTGAAAACTAAAGATTTAACTCTAAGCAAAGGACATTGTGATTTTCTAATTTCTAATTATGATAATGTGAAAGTTCATCAGGTAGATTTGACTGAAACTTTTGATAAATTTCATGAATCATGCATGTCTATTGGCTTCACTAATGATTTAGGCTTTGCGAATAGTAAATCAAGATTAAGAATGATGCTTCTATATCAGGCTGCATCTAGTTACTCAGGAATAGTTGTCGGAACTGGAAATAAAGTTGAGGATTTTGGTGTTGGTTTTTATACAAAATATGGTGATGGAGGAGTCGACATATCTCCTATTGCAGATTTGACGAAATCAGATGTTAGGTCTCTGGCAAAAGACTTAGGAGTTTCTGATGATATACTAAAGTCTCCTCCTACTGATGGTCTTTGGGATGATGACAGAACAGATGAACAGCAATTAGAACTTTCTTATGAAGATCTTGAAGACGCTATGTCTAATGAGAATAGTATCCATAGAAAAAAATATTTAGATATTAGAAAAAGAAATATTCATAAAATGAAAGCCATCCCAGTATGCATCATAAAGGACAAAAACTAAAAGTAATTATATATATTTAGAAAATCAAACCAGCTTGATGATTTATCTTTTTTGATTCCTTCTTTTTTCGCAACTTTAACTACTTTCTTAGTTATTATAATCCCGTTCTTATTTGTTATTGTGTATTCAGGATAATTTTCTTTTAAAACTCTAGCTGAGTCAATTGCCAAGTCATTCATATTTAGATAATTGTAGCTATCTATGAGTATTAGCAAGGCATCTTCTGTACTTGGAGTCCCATTATAATTAGTTAACAAATACTTAACTCTTTCTATCGCTGCTATATGAGCATTTCTCTTAACATAATACTTAGCTATATATAACTCATTCCTTGCCATCATGTTTTTAATATACAATAGCCTATTTCTAGAATCTTTCGCATATTTACTATCAGGAAATTTATTTATTACTATTGAGAAATCATCAAAAGATTTCTTTAATTTCGATACATCGTATTTTGATGGATCTTGGGCAAATAATTTGGTTATAAAGTTGGAATCTTTATCAAAATTAGCTAATGCACGTAAATAGTATGCATATGAAACTTGAGGGTGATTTGGATATAGTCTAATGAATCTGTCTGCATTAACAATTGCCTCAGATTTTAAGTTTGATTGATATGAGGCATATGCCAGGTCAAGCATGGATTGTGTAGAATATATTCCAAATGGATATCGTGCCTCCAATATATCAAAGTATATGATGGCATTCGGGTAATCTTCCGCATCTAGAAAAGCCTTCCCTTCTCCATATATCTGAGCTGCAGTCATGCCTATGGTAGGGTCTGGCTCTTTAAACACACCCTCCATATATGAACAGCTAGATAATAATAGACTAAAGATAAGGTTTATAAGAAGTATTTTTGCTTTCATTTTGTTATTATAGATTAGTTACGTGAGAATACACCATGAAAAATGTCACTTTTTACAAGTTTGATATTGAGCCAGAAAATAACCAAAGGTTAGATCAGCTAATATCGTCACATTTGCCTGAATACTCAAGATCAACTATTAAGAACTGGATTAATGCAGACAAAATTTTAGTAAATGGCAAAGCTTGCACTCCCAAAGATAAAATATCGAGTAAATCTGAAATTGAGATTGAGGTTCATCTTAATGAAGATGTCGATATTATTGCAGAAGATATTAATTTAAATATATTACATGAGGATGATGATTTAATTATTGTCAATAAAAGTAGTGGAATGGTGACTCATACTGCAGTCGGAAATTATTCAGGAACTTTGCAAAATGCTCTATTATTTAAATATCCTGAGTTAAGAAATGTACCTAGATCTGGAATTATACATCGCTTAGATAAACAAACATCAGGGTTGCTTATAATAGCAAGACATCTTCAAGCTCATAATAACTTAATACAACAAATTCAAAATAGATCAATAATAAAAAAATATTTGACCATCGCATCGGGGGTTCTGAAGAGTATAAGTATAATAGATGAGAGGATAGGTAGGCATAAAATTAATAGAAAGAAAATGGCAGTAACGAGTTCAGGAAAAGAGTCTATTTCAAAACTTAAAATTTTGAGAAGATATGAAAAAGCTTCCTTGGCCGAAGTAGAACTCATTACAGGAAGAACACATCAGATACGTGTACATTTATCTTTTATAGGACATCCAGTGCTAGGTGATAAATTATATGGTTTCCGAAAAACATTGTTTTCTAAAAACATAGAGTTAATGAAATACTTAGATTCATATAATGGTCATACGCTTCATGCTATGTCATTAGAATTTAAACACCCCTCTACCAGAGAAAGATTCTTTATTGAGTGTTTGCCGCCATCAGAGTTCATACAGATTCAATCATTAGTCGAGAAACATAGTTATGCCAATTCAAATTAAACCTGTTATCTGGGAAGTGCCCGGAAATATTAAAGCGTTTTCTACCACTCGTATAGGGGGATATAGTAAAGGTGAATTCAAAGATTCTAATTTAAGCTTAGATGTTGGTGATGAACAGACTAATGTTAAAAAAAATAGAAGAGATATTAAAAAATCATTAAACCTTAAGATGGAACCATGCTGGATGAAGCAAATTCATAGTTCTACAATAAGAAAGGTTAAGGAACCAACATCTGGGCTGGTATGTGATGCATCGTATACAAATGTTGTTGGTTTGCCATGTGTTGTCTTATCTGCTGATTGTTTACCTATACTGGTATGTAATAAACATGGAACTAAAGTTGGCGTAATTCATTCTGGCTGGAGAGGTCTACATAATGGAGTAATAACAAAATTTATAAAAAGGTTTTCTAGTAATCCATCAGAAATTATTTGCTGGATTGGTCCTTCTATTAGTCAGTTGAATTATTTGGTTCGCGAAGATGTTTATAATAAACTATCAAAAATATCTACAAAAATATTTAACAGGTTTGATGAAGAACATTGGGGTCTTGATTTAAAAAAAGGAGCTAAAATTTTCTTAAAAGAGGCTGGCGTTAAAAAAATATATACTGATGAAATGTGTACCTATCAGAGTTCAAATTTATATTATTCATATAGGAGTGAGACCAATACGGGTAGAATTGCATCACTAATTTGGATAGAATAACCTATAATAAATAGATAGGGCAAGCGATGATAAATAAAATAATGAATTCCATTAAATCTATAAGTGTATTTAATGTTTTTGTTTCCATACTCATTATTGGTCTTCTTTATGGCGGGATGTCCTTATATTTAAAATATACTGGTTTCTCTAAGTTCATGAATAAGACAAGAATCATTGCTGTCAAGGCTATACCAGTCAAAATTGATATAGCACAGAATACATATCGTGCATTGTCAGTTATTGAGTCACTGGACTCAATTGATGTGACATCTAAAGTTAATGGTCTTTTGGATAAAGTTCATTACAAGGAAAGTAGTCTTGTAAATGAAGGAGATTTACTTTTTTCAATCATATCCTCGGATTCAATAGGCTTAACTAAAATATATGCTCCATTCACAGGGATAGCAGGTCTCAGTAAAAAAGATATGGGAGATGCAGTTATCAAAGGAGAAATACTTACATCTTTAGATGAATATAGTTTTATGAAACTCCCGGTTAATTTACCAGAACGAATACTTGGTTATTTGAATAAGAGTCTAAAATTTGTGGCTTATACAGATAGTGTACCCGGCATCGAATATAAGGGAACATTGGAATATATAGATACTAGAATAGATACTAAAACAAGAACTATTAGTGCTTATGCTTTATTAGAAAATAAAAAAAATATATTGAAGCCTGGCTTGTTAATGAAAATGGATGTCTTTTTAGAAGAACGAGAAGATGCAATTTTAATACCTGAGAATTCATTATTAAATATAAACAAGAAACACTTTGTTTATATTGTAGATAATGATGTTGCGAAGTTGAAACCTGTACAGATAGGTATTCGTAATAATGCATTTATAGAAATTATGTCTGGATTGAATTCTTTTGATAAAGTGATATACATGGGTCATGAAAAATTGAAAGATGGATCTAAGATAAAAGTTATAGAGTAATAAATGCATATATCAGAAACAACAGTTAGAAGACCTGTTCTAGCAGCAGTAATTAGTATGTTCTTAGTTCTAATAGGACTAGTTGCATATGATAAATTATCTATTAGAGAATACCCAGATATAGATAAACCAGTTGTTACTGTATCAACAATATATCTTGGAGCTTCAGCAGAGATAGTTGAGAGGGATATTACTCAAATACTCGAAGACTCATTATCAGGAATCTCTGATATTAAAGAAATAAAATCTGAGAGCAAAGATGAGGTATCAAGTATAAGAATTGAATTTAACTTATCTCGAGATATGGAGTCAGCTGCAAATGATGTAAGAGAAAAGGTATCACGAGCTATTCCAAAATTACCCAAAGATTCTGAACAACCCAGGGTTGCAAAATCTGATACTGATGCAAGAGCAATCTTATGGATTGGCTTTACAAGTAATCAACTTGATAGTATTGCTCTAAATGATTATCTGGATAGGAATATTATTGATAGGTTGTCTATATTACCTGGTGTGGCGTCGATTACTGTTGGAGGAGAGAGGAAATATGCCATAAGAATATGGCTTGATGCTGATAAAATGTCATCAAGACAAATAACTGTAGATGATATTTTATATGCTATAAATAAAGAAAATATTGAAAAACCTGCAGGCAGACTTGACTCAATTGATCGAGAAATGAGTATTCAAGTAAAATCAAAGTTATCAGATGTAAGTATGTTTAATGACATTGTACTTAAAAGTTATGATGGTAAAAAGATAAGACTTGGTGACGTTGCTGAGATTATAATTGGAGCAGAGAGTGACAGAGGTTTTTTAAGAGCAAATAATAAAAATGCTATTGGCCTTGGTGTTGTTAGACAAACTAAATCGAATGTTCTAAAGGTTGCTTCAGCTGTAAAAAAAGAATTAGATTCAATTAGGCCTACATTACCAAATAATATAGATATGTTTATAGGATATGATCAATCAATATTTGTTAATGAATCAATTTATGAAGTTAGATTTGCATTGCTAATTTCTATACTAATGGTAATTGGCGTTATATATTATTTTTTATCATCATCTGCAGCAACATTTATCCCAGCTATCACAATACCTGTATCCTTAATTTCAACATTTTATGTAATCTATGTATTAGGCTATTCACTAAATGTACTTACATTCCTAGCTCTTGTTTTAGCAATAGGACTTATTGTTGATGATTCAATTGTGGTCCTTGAGAATATAAAAAGAAGAATTGAGAATGGTGAAAATTCATTTAATGCTTCAATTGAAGGTGCAAAACAAATAACGTTTGTTGTGATAGCAACAACACTTGTTCTTGTTGCGGTATTTCTTCCTTTATCATTTATGGGAGGAAAAACAGGAAAGCTATTTATCGAGTTTGGAGTAGTTTTATCTTTTGCTGTTATATTTTCAAGTATAGTGGCATTAACATTAACACCCATGTTATGCTCTAAACTTCTCATTGGAAAAGAGAAGCCCGAACCTGAACCAGATCTTATTATGAAGTTCAGGAATTTTTATAAAAGTTCATTGATAGAATCTCAAAAGAATCCAAAAAAAGTTTATCTATTTTCTATTATTATGGTTATAGTATCAGCTTTTTTATTCCAAGTAATACAAAAAGAGCTAGCGCCTACTGAAGATAGAGGAATTTTTATAATCTCAGTAACTGGCCCTGAAGGCTCATCTTTAGACTACACAGATTCTATAGTACGACAAGTTGAAAAAACATTAGAACCTTATGTTGAATATGATGAGATTAATACGGTCTTTTCAATTGTTGCTCCAGGATTTTCTGGAAAACCTGGAGAAGTTAACTCTGCATTTATGTTTACTACTTTAACTGACTGGGGGACTAGAAGACATCAAAAGGATATTGTCCGAGAAATATTTCCGCAACTTCTAGCTATTCCTGGAGCTAGAGTTTTTGCTATCAATCCACCAAGTCTTGGTGGCAGTCGTTTTACACCACCAGTTCAGCTAGTAATAAGTGGAAATAATTATGAAGATATCAATAAATGGGGAAATACTCTTATTATGGAGTCATCTGACCTCAAAATTAGGAATTCCAATATCGACTATAAAATTACTAGCCCGAGGTTAAATTTAAAAATAAATCGTGATAAGGCATATGAGCTAGGTGTCTCTGCAGAATCAATTGCCAGAACAATGGAAACTTTGCTGGCTTCAAATCAAGTCACTACATTTTCCAAAGATGGCTTAACTTATAATGTGATCTTACAAGCTGATAAGAAATTTAGAGTTAATAAAAACAGCCTTGATAATATATATATTAAATCTATAAATGAATCTTTAATACCTTTATCTAATTTAGTAACTTATGATGAAACATCAACTAGTCAGAGTCTGAAGAGGATTAATAGAATGCCGTCTACAATATTTTCTGCTTCGCTTGCACCTGGCTATCCTTTAGGTGATGCTTTGAGAGACTTGATAGCTATATCAAATTCATCATTACCTGCAAATGCTAAAATAACATTTAGTGGCAGCTCAAAAGAATATTTTGAATCTGGACGTAGTCTTGAAATAACGATACTTTTTGCAATACTGATTGTTTATTTAGTACTTGCTGCTCAATTTGAAAGTTTTAGAAAGCCACTTGCAATAATTTTAACTGTACCTATAGCATTAACAGCTGGCCTTTATACTTTGTTTCTAACTGGAGCTTCTATTAATGTTTATAGCCAAATAGGATTTTTGATGTTAATTGGTTTAATAACAAAAAATGGAATACTAGTTGTTGAATTTGCTAATCAGTTAAGGGAAGAGGGCATGAGTACTGATGAAGCAATATTTGAATCATCATTAATTAGGTTAAGACCTGTTTTAATGACAACTATATCTACTCTTTTGGGTGCTGTTCCTCTTGTTTTAAGTAGTGGTGCTGGCGCTGAAAGTCGTTATGCTATGGCCATCGTAGTCTTGGGTGGTATTACACTATCTTCTTTGATTACCTTATATCTAGTACCAGCATTGTATCGGTTACTAGAAAATAGATAATAAAGTTATTTCATAGGTATTACTTTTAAGCCGTTTTGTTTTGAAAAATATTCTGATAAATCTTCAATATCTTGATCTGATAAACCTGTTGCAAATCCACTCATAATTGCATTCTTTCTTTCTCCTGATTTATATGAGTGAAGAGAATTAATTAGATAGCTTTTATACTGGCCAGCTAATTTTGGATACATTGATATTTGTGAATTTCCATCCGAGCCATGACATGCAGCACAAACTTCTGCTTTGGCTCTTCCAGCTTCATAGTCTGCAAAAGTAGACTCTATAGAAATTAGATTTACAGCCAGGATAACCACTATGAATTGTATTATTCTCATTTTAATAACTCAAAATATTTTGCGATATCATTTATGTCCTTATCACTTAATGCTATAGCATTTGCATGCATAGTCTTGTGAACCCTTTCTTCTTTTTGATATGCTTTTAATGCGGACACTATGTAATCTGAATGCTGTCCTGCTAGCTTCGGTACTTTGTAAGTAGGATAAACATTGTTATAACCTGGAATTGCATGACAACCAGTACAGGTTTCAGATTTCTCTTTCCCTGGATGAATTTCATCGGCTATCCCATAGGATGCAAATAATATCAAAATGGGCGCAACAAGTAATTTATTTATTGATTTCATAGTCTATTTAAGCCAGGATTATACACTATATTTATTCGAGATAAAACTCCATTTTTTTTGTATAATATTAACTAACATATGCTTTGAATTAAATTATGCCTATATATGAATACAAATGTGCTGAATGTGGCTCAATTTTTGAACATTTTCAAAAAATGACCGATAAAGACATTGATATATGTCAAACATGCAACAAAGGTGGGGTGAAAAAAATAATTTCTTCATCTGGTTTTAGATTAAAAGGGTCCGGTTGGTATGAAACTGATTTTAAAGGGAAAAAAATCAAAGAAGAAAAATCAGCTCCAAAAGCAAACTCAATAGATAAACCATAACATTTAGCAGGGTCACCATAATAATGAAAAAATATCATTGCCAAGAAATAACTGAAAATCTATTAAACAAAGAGATTAGATTATCAGGGTGGGTAAGTAAGCGTCGGGATCATGGTGGTATAATTTTCGTAGACTTACGAGATTATACTGGAATTGTTCAACTTGTTTTTAACCCTGAAGATAAAGAGCTTTTTTTGAAGGCAGAATCTATTAGATCAGAATTTGTCATTGAAGTGAAAGGAATTGTTAGTGATCGATTAGAGGGTACAATTAATAACGACTTAATAACTGGAAAGATAGAAATTATCGTATCTTCTCTAAGGATACTAAATAAAGCAGAAACACCACCGTTAAAAATTAATGATGATAATGTTAATGAAGACCAGAGGCTTCAATACCGTTATCTAGACATGAGAAGTGATAAGATGCAAAAGACCATGCGTTTTAGATCCAAACTTATTCAAGTAATAAGGAATTTTTTTTATTCTAAAGAGTTTGTGGATGTTGAAACTCCAATTTTGACAAAAACAACACCAGAGGGTGCAAGAGACTATTTAGTTCCAAGTAGAGTCCACCCAAAAGAATTTTTTGCCCTACCTCAGTCACCACAATTATTCAAACAGACTCTAATGATTGGTGGTATGGACAAGTATTTTCAAATTGCAAAATGTTTTAGAGATGAAGATTTAAGATCTGATAGGCAACCAGAATTTACGCAACTTGATGTTGAATTATCATTCACAGATGAGGAAGAAATTATCCAACTGATTGAAGAATTATTTGCACTCATATTTAAAGACGTAATGAATCATAGTGATAACTTGAATTTTCAACGAATGTCATTCACTGATGCTTTAAAGAATTATGGTTGTGACAAACCAGATTTAAGGAACCCTCTGATTTTAAAAGATATAAAGAAGTTAGTGAAAGAAGTAGACTTTAAGGTATTTTCTGATCATGTTGATAATACAAACTCAAGAATAGTTGCTTTAAAGGTACCAGGAGGCACTTCATTATCTCGAAAAGATATTGATAATCTCACTGAATCAGTTAAACAGTTTGGATCAAAGGGGCTCGCATATTTCAAATGTGAAGATATTTCAGACATAGAAAATGGAATCACTTCGCCTATTAAAAAATTTTTAAATACTACAGTAATTAAAAGTATCCTAGATGAAGTTACAGCTAGTAATGGAGACTTAATATTCTTCTCTGCAGATTCTATGGATATTGTTAATAGCTCTATGTCGGCACTTATTAAAGAACTAGGGGCTCGTCTAAATCTTCTATCAGAAGGTTGGAAATTTTTATGGATTCTAGATTATCCTCTTTTCGAAAAAGATGGAGAAGGCAAGCCTACATCTATTCATCATCCTTTTACCTCGCCAATGGACACTAGTGACCTAAAAGAAAAGAATATTTATGATATACCTTCCAGGGCATACGATTTGATTTTAAATGGTAATGAAATTGGTGGTGGTTCAATAAGGATACATTCAAAAGAAGTGCAGATGAAAATATTTGAACTATTGAATATAAGTGCAGAAGAAATGAATAAAAAGTTTGGGTTTTTCTTAGATGCATTATCCTTTGGTTGCCCACCACATGGAGGGATAGCTTTTGGCGTGGATAGGCTAGTAATGTTACTATTAGGACTAGACTCTATTAGGGATACAATTGCGTTTCCAAAAACACAATCTAGCTCATGTTTGCTGACTGACGCCCCATCAAGCGTTGATGAAAAACAGTTATCTGAATTATCTATCAATATTATTAAATCAGTAAAATAAGATATGGAATATAACGAATACCTGCTTAAAACTAAATCTTTGTTAGAAAAAAATAAAGCAAAGATAATTGCGCATTACTATGTTGATGAATTAGTGCAGAAATTAGCAGAGGATACAGGAGGATTTGTCAGTGATAGTCTTGAAATGGCTAGATATGGTGCTAGACAAGAAGAGTCTACCTTGGTAGTTGCCGGCGTGAAGTTCATGGGAGAGACAGCGAAAATTCTAAGTCCAGATAAAAATATTTATATGTTAGACATGGAAGCAACATGTTCTCTTGACGTAGGATGTGATTATGTAAATTTCAAAAAGTTCTGCGATACTCACCCAGATAGAGAAGTTGTAGTATATGCAAATACGAGTGCAGATGTTAAATCAATTGCTGATTGGGTGGTAACATCTAGTATGGCTATTTCACTAATTGAACACTTGACCTCTTTAGGAAAAAAATTAATATGGGCGCCAGATAAATATCTTGGAAACTATATTTTAGAAAAAACCGGTGCAGATATGCTGCTATGGGATGGTTCTTGTATAGTTCATGAAGAATATAAAGCGATAGAATTACGAAATATGATCAGGAAATATCCAGATAATGATGTTCTTGTGCATCCTGAATCTCCTCGAAGCATAATACAGTTAGCTAATGTTGTTGGTTCAACAACTAAATTGATAGAAGCATCAAAAAATAGTACGAAAAAATATATTATTGTTGCTACAGAGAAAGGAATATTTTATCAGATGAAAAAATATTCTCCTGAGAAGATATTCTTAGAAGCGCCTACTGAAGGTGAAGGTGCTACTTGTAAGAGTTGTGGCAGATGTCCTTGGATGAATCTAAATACTGCAAATAAAGTCTTGAATGTATTTGAGTCAAAATCTAACGAAATAATTTTAGCTCATGATATAATAGCTAAAGCTAAAATTCCAATAGATAGAATGGTTAATTTTCGCTCAGATAATATTACACATAAGGCATCTTAATATGGCAGGACATAGTAAATGGGCAAACATTCAGCATAGAAAAAAAGCTCAGGATAATAAAAGAGGAAAAACATTTACAAAAGTGATTAGAGAAATTACTGTTGCCGCTAAAATGGGTGGCACTGATGTTGGAAGTAACTCAAGGTTAAGATTGGCTTTATCCAAAGCTAATGCTGCTAATGTCCCGAAAGATACTGTGAAGAGAGCAATTGATAAAGCTTCTGGCCATAATAATGATAACTTTGAAGAAATCACATATGAAGGTTATGGACCTAAAGGTATTGCTGTTGTTATAGAATGTTTGACAGACAATAAGAATAGAACAGTTTCTGATTTGAGACATGCTTTAACCAAACATGGTGGCAGTCTTGGAACAAATGGATCTGTGTCTCATTTGTTTAGAAAGGTTGCGGTTATGAAGTTACTCAAAGTTACCGAAGATGACTTATTGGAGCATATGGATGCTGTAGATATTGAAGATTTTGAAATGGTTGACATGGGTTGTATTATTTTTACTAAACCTAATGAGTTGTTTAATACTAAAAAATATTTTGAATCTAAATCAATAGAAGTAATTGATGAAGAAATAATTATGGATGCTCTTACAACAATTGAAATAAGCAAGGATGATGAAGAAAAGATTTCTGATTTATCTAGCAGAATAGAGGAGCTAGATGATGTTCAAAATGTTTATATGAACGCCAGTCTTTCTTAAATTTATGACTATTATATTAGGAATTGATCCTGGAACAAATATTACAGGTTTTGGTTTAATTAAACTAGAAGATAATAAGTTTACATACGTACATCACGATATTATTAAAACTGGTCTAAAAAATAAGTACACAACTAAACTTGCAATGATCAATGAAGCAACACACAACATCATTGATAAATATAATCCATCACATGTTGCAATAGAATCTGTATTTTTTAGCGTAAATGCAGGGACAGCAATAAAACTTGGGCAAGCAAGAGGAGCGGCTGTTTGTGCTTGTAGTCGATCTGGATTAGAGGTATTTGAATATAGCCCTAGAACAGTAAAAATGGTTGTGACATCAAACGGCGCATCTGATAAGGACCAACTTCAAAAAAAAGTTAAAAGTATTTTAAAAATTAGAAGAAAATTAGAGATAGATGCTTCTGACGCCCTAGGTGTTGCAATATGTCATGCAATTACTTATATCAATAATCCTGATAATGTTAAAAGTATTTAAACTATGTATTCGTTAATTATAAATGAAATATTTTACTCTATACAAGGAGAGAGCCTCTCATCTGGCTTGCCAACTGTTTTTATCAGATTAACCGGATGTCCTTTAAGATGTCAGTATTGTGATACAGCTTATGCATTTAATGAAGGTACTAAAAAAGATTTTAATCAAATAATCAATGAAGTAAAAAGTTTTAATTGTAATAATATAACTATAACAGGGGGTGAGCCACTTTCTCAAAAGAATATCATTAAGCTATTAACCCTACTGCATGAATTATCTTTTAATGTATCTATCGAAACAAGTAATGCTATTTCAATTAAAGGACTTGATGTTAGAACAGTAATTGTTCTAGATATTAAGACACCAGGATCGAAAGAAGAATCTAAAAACTTAATAGATAATTATAGATATTTGAAGCCTAATGACCAAATTAAATTTGTTATATGTAACTTGAGTGATTATGAATGGGCAAAGGCATATATCTATAAGTATGATCTATATAGAATATGTACAGTTTTATTTTCACCTAGTCATGATGAGATGAATATAAAAACTCTCGCTGAAAATATCTTAAAAGATAATATTCCGGTTAGGTTGCAAACTCAGTTACATAAAGTTATTTGGAGCAATGAACGTGGAAGGTAGTAAAAATGCATTAGTACTTTTTTCTGGTGGTTTAGATTCTACTACATCGTTAGCTATTGCAAAATCTGAAGGATATAACATAACAGCCTTGACTATTAATTATAAACAAAGACATGATTATGAGATTATTGCTAGTAAAAAGATACTTGCCAATTATTCTGATATAAATCATATAATTTTTGATATTGATTTAACAAAAATTGGAGGATCAGCATTAACAGATACAAACTTAGAAGTCCCAAGAAAAGAATCAGATGGTATTCCAATCACTTATGTACCAGCTAGAAATACGATATTTTTGTCTATAGCGGCATCTTATGCTGAAAAATTAAAGATTAAAGATATATACATTGGGGTGAACGCAATAGATTATTCAGGCTATCCAGATTGTAGACCTGATTTTATAGCTTCTTTTGAAAAAATGATTAATCTTGGAACAAAGTCTGGTTCTCAGGGGTCACTATTTAAAATCATCACCCCATTGATAAGCAAGACTAAATCAGAAATTATTAAAATAGGTACTGAGCTTGGAGTTGATTACTCCATTACAGTCTCTTGTTACTCTCTATCTGATAATGGTAAGGCATGTGGGCACTGTGATTCTTGTAAATTTAGAAAAAAAGGTTTTTTGGACGCTGGAATTAAAGATCCAACAATATATCAAAAATAATTAAAAAATATAATGCTAATATTACCAATTGCTAATATAATTATAAAAATAAAAATGGATAGATAGAAATACATGGAAATTTCGGTTTTATTATTGTCATACATATCAATATTAGGGTTTATCCTAGGATTCGTTGTATGCAAAACTAATTTTTGTACGATGGGAGCTGTTTCTGATTGGGTTAATATTGGAGATTTATCACGTTTTAAGTCTTGGATGTTTGCTGCAGCAATAGCAATAATCGGTGTTACAGTATTTGAATTCATGTCTTATATAGATCTTGATGATTCAAGAATACCTTACAGAAATTCAGTTTTCCTTTGGCCTAGATATATTTTGGGTGGGATTATGTTTGGCATTGGAATGACATATGCAAGTGGCTGTGGCAACAAGGTTTTAATCAGAGTGGGAGGCGGTAATTTGAAATCAATTGTTGTTTTACTCGTTGCCGGTCTAATGGCTTACATAATGACTAGAACTGATTTTTATGGAATAATTTTTCATAGCTGGATGAACCCTATTAGTCCAGATTTAGCTAAATTTGGCATAGATGACCAATCCTTACCTACAATTCTATCTTCTATAACTACGTCATCAAATACAGTGTATTACAAGCTCTTAATAGGTTTATTAACAGGACTAACTTTCCTTTATTATATTTTTAGATCAGGTTCTTTTATTAAAAATATAGATAATATGATTGGGGGTTTTGTTGTAGGAAGCGTTGTCGTTCTTGCGTGGTATCTTACAGGCTCATCTCTTGGGGCGGAATGGATTGAGACAAATAATTTCCTTGATACTCCATTGCCTGGGGTTGGAGTGCAATCTTTCACCTTTATAAACCCTATGGGAGAAAATATTATATATTTGAGTAATGCTGCTGATACATACTATCTAACCTTTGGAGTAGCCGCATTACTTTCTGTTATTTTGGGTTCTTTTGTCTATTCTGTCATGTCTAAAAATTTTAGAATAGAATGGTTTCAATCAAAAGAAGACCTAAAAAGACACTTAATAGGAGCTATTTTAATTGGAATAGGTGGAGTATTATCATTGGGCTGCACAATTGGTCAAGGAGTGTCAGGTATTTCTACACTAGCGCTAGGATCATTTGTGACTTTAATATCAATAATTATTGGTGCAGCTATTGCGATGAAAATAGAGTATTATAATGCAGTCTATGAAGATTGTAGTTTTTTTGATAGTCTAAGGTCTTCATTAGCAGATTTGAATTTAATACCAAATAAGTTCAGAGTACTTGAAAAGTTATAATGGGGCGTTAGCTCAGTTGGTAGAGCAGTGGCCTTTTAAGCCATTTGTCACTGGTTCGAATCCAGTACGCCCTATATAATTATGTTATGAAGAACTTTATAGCTCTATTTTTAATGTTATTTTCAGTCTATGCTCATACAGAGATAGTAAATTTAGAAGATGTTAGTTCTCACTATTCAACCCAGGCCAAAAAATCTGACTCTATATTTATCCTTCTTCATGGAACAAGAGGTCATAATAATCTAGAGTTAATATCATCATTGCGAGATTCATTAGATGAAAATTCTATTGATAGTTTATCTATTAATTTAAGTTATGGAATAAAAAATAGAAACAGTGACTTTCTAGCTTGTGAAATTGAACATGATCATACTGTTGATGAATCATTAAAGGAAATCGAGTTATGGTATAGATATGCTATAGATGATGGGTATAAAAAAATTTATCTTGTTGGGCATTCTAGAGGAGGCCAGGATATCATGAATTTTTATGAAAATCTTAATACTAGATACCAAGCTCTAACAGATTCTATTTTTTTACTTGCACCTATCTCAGATAATACCTCAGACCATATATTTAATTATAAAAAAAAGGGTATTGATATAAAAGTTATTAATGATAATGATAAATTAAATATAGATTTCCTAGGCTGTAATAATGCAAGAGTTCAAGGAGAATCTTTCAAAAGTTATTATTATAACTTAGATGCACTAAGCACTATTGATGCTCTCAAAGTTACTCGTGCGAGGGTTTATGTAATAACTGCGTCGGATGATACTATTGCACCACTCACTCATAGTAAAGTTGAAAAAATAGTTGAAGACAAAACTAATATTGAGTTACATCAGGTTGATGGTGCTGATCACTTTTTTAGGGATTTTTATTTTGATGACCTAATGGATATGATTACAGAAAGGATTAATTAAAAGTATTTACTGAATCGTAAAAGGTTGTTCATTAGATGACCCTTTATTAGAATCAATATTCAAACTTCTATTAATTGTAGTTCCTGTCTTAGGCCCCACTGTTACTTCAGAGGATGAATTATCAAAAACTTTTCGATTTACTTTAATTGTTGCAAACCTATCTTCTTTATCAAAATTCATCAAAACAAAATCACTTCTTACAATTGCTATTTCAGACCAACCATCATCTCTCATGCTCACCCTATAAAATTCGACTACTTCATCTGCAGAAATATCATGAAGCAGATATAATACGCCAGTGAATCGCTCACCTTCACCAAATATTATAGTTTTGTCTGTAATATATTTTGAGTTATCTGGAATAGGGATTGAGATTTGCAGTCTTTTGCTAACACTAATATCTTTAATTTCCGATACATCTTCTCCATCTTCGCTATACATCATGCCATTAATTGTTGCGCATGAAGCAAAAACTAATGGAGCTAGCAATGCAATCAGGATTTTAGATTTGGACAATTTATATACCATATTTTAATTATACCTATTTTCTACTACCCGGACCATTTATTTCTAGCCCATTACTCATATAACTAATAAAATACTCTAAGTTCCTGTACTCTTCATTTTGTGCTTTGAAAGGTTTAGCTCTCACTCTGTTTAAGCAGCCAGCAAATCTCTCATGTAATGTAACTAATCTTCCAGCACCAGAACGATAGGCTGGAAAGTGAGTAGAGTGACCTATACCTGGACTTGGTATGTCTGCTCTTAATTTACTTCCAGTTTGATAGACATGACAATCTGCACAAGAAAAATTTAATTGACCTACTTTAGTAAAATACAGTTTTTTACCAGCTTCATATGCATCAAGGGCTTCTTGACTGTTAGGGATTTTTACATCAAACTTATTGCCTCTAGATGTATATGCCATATAGGCTGATATGTCAGCCATAGGACCTCCTTTATAATAACTAAGAGGTTTCTCACCATTATCTTTTCTACAGTTATTAATTGCGAGCTCTAACGTCATTACCCGGCCAGTATCTTCATCAAAATATGGGTAGTTTTGTCTAATCCCAATACCTGAATTCTCAAAACAACTAGAATAAGTATTTCCATTTTTAAAAGGTTGATTGAATAATCTTTCACCATCTTCTATATTTAGCTCATAAGGAGGAAAATCCTCTATTGATTCCCATTGCTCTCTAGATGATGCATCAATTGAGTATACTCCATTTTTATAATCACTAAATTCAGTGTTTGGAAATCTATTTTTAAAATGATCCCTAAAGAGTTCTAGATCTTCTTCTGGTGATGCATAAGCAGTAATGTTTACTAACACTAATACTAACAAAAATTTATGAAAAATATTCCCCATTTAACTTTATTTAACCTCGCTTTTAAGGGAATCTTTATTGCCTTGATTATCTTCCCAAGCAAGTTCAACTGTGTCTCCTTTAGCTCCAATATAGCCAAAAGTTAGATAAGGGTTTTTGGAAACTGCTGGACCCCAGTTTACAGTAATAACTTCTTCACCATTAGCTTTACCAATTACTTGTTGTATAAAGTGAGCTGGGATTTTTTCACCAGTTTTTTTATTTTTTCTTTGACCTGTTTCCATGGGATGTTTAATGATTGCTTTTACAGTCACGACACCTTTGCTTTCTTTTGCTCGTAGTTTTATTGTACTCATAATTATCTAACCTCCACATCCGCCAATTGTTACCTTCACTTCTTTAGAGGCAGTGTATATTTTACCATCACTTTTTACTGCTGCCATCACTGTTGAGGTTTTACCCATTTTAATTCTTGTTCCAACAGTCGGCACAGATTTAGAACTCAAGTTATAACCGCTAGAAAGTGGTTGCGGGTTATTTTCAACAAAAATCATAATTGATTCAACATTTTTAAGCTTAGTTTTTACATTTAAAGGAACTATTGCACCATTTTCAGCAATATCAGGAGCTTTTAATTTTACCTCCGAGCTTTCATCTAAATTATTGTGCCCATATACACTATTAATGGAAGCATTTAACTCTGTTATGTCAAAGGATGCTTTTGGCCAAGCCGCATATAATCGTTTTGGCTTAATCATTAAACCTGCAAAAGTTGTTATCGTTGCAGCAGTCATGAGAGAATTTTTTAAAAAGTTTCTTCTATTCATAGTTTTCCTCAAAGAGTGTACAAATACTCTATTATTTTGTTAATTTCTATTTTCGTTATAGCTCCATGCTTCCCAAAAGGCGGCATAAATGAGTTAGGGTTATTTTCAGTTGGATCCCATATTTGATTAAATAAGACTTCTCTGTCTGGGAACCTGGCCTTCATGGCTATTAACGGAGGACCATTGTTACCGGCTAACTCTCCATCATCTATCATATGACAAGCTAAGCAGTTACCTTTTTTCCTATCAAAGGCTAACTTCTTTCCTTCTTCAATATCTCCAGAATACGCTGTACTCTCAAGACCTAAGATGAAGGTTATCGCAATGATTAAAGTTTTTAAGTTTTTCATAATTTTCTAGATACATTATAGTACTGATCATTCCATAAAAAAACTACTTTAATTACAAGTTTTTTCACCGAATATTGGCTCCAATGCCCTTGGATTACTACAGATAATATTAAGTTTTTTAGATTCTAGTATTTTCTTTTGCATCCTATTCATTTCATTAGACCTAATTGCATTATCTAAGACTTCCAATGACATATCTATATCATCTAAAAGCTCATAATAATTTGCTCTTGAGATAGCTGCTTTAAATTGACTTTTCTTGAGAGTATAAAGCTTTGATATTATTCTAAGATAATTAGGATTTAGACTATAGTGATTTTCTAAAGGCTCTAAAAGTTTTTCAGCATAATCTAAATTAATCCCATTCTCAATTAATATCTCAGCTATCGTAAAAGATATAACTGTATTGAGTGGATAAATATTTTTCAAGTTATTCAGGACAATTAACCCTTCATCTATTTTATCTTGACCAATTAATATTTTTGCATACATCAGCGATAAATATAAGTTATTAGGATTATTTTTATAAGCTGGTAATATCACATTATATGCATTTTTATAATCAGATTTTTTATGGTACAAAAGTGCTAATTTATGCTTACTATATTCATCTTTATTGGTCAGTAATTTAATATTATTATTGATATCATTAGTGATAGATACTTCAAGTATGTTTTTAACATAGATATAATCATCGGTGCTATTTTTTATAGGGTTAGCTTGAACAGATGATCTATTTTGTATGTTGGCAATTCGATTTTCATACATTGGATGAGTTGATAAATATTCTAAGTCCCTTGATATTTCTCCTGAAGCATTTTCCATTTTATCAAAAAAATTTGCCATTTCTGATAGATCATAATTAGATTTATACATAATCTCTACACCATAATCATCTGCCTCTATCTCATTACTCCTGATAAGATTTACATTCGCCTGTGCTGATAAACCAATACCTGCTTTTAATGCAGCCATGGATGCCTGAGCATTACCTGCAAAAATTCCGGCAATGATACCAATCCACATCGGCACATTACTCATACTTGCGCTAGCAATCATCTCCGCAGAATGTCTCAGTTTAATATGTGCGATTTCATGTGCTACAACACCTGCAAGTTGAGCTTCATTTTCACTTAGGACTATTAATCCTATATTCAATCCTATAAATCCTCCTGGAACTGCAAATGCATTTATCTGGCTTGACTGGACTACAAAAAATTCATATTTTCTCGATGTATCCATGGTGCTTCTCGATAATTTATTACCTAAATAATTAATATAAGAGATAACAAGGGGGTCGTTATTGATATAGTTATATTTCTGTAGTCTACGATATGTAGATATTCCTATAATATCCTCTTGTCCAAGAGGAAGGGTCTCACTATATGGGTCACCTAATTCAGGTAATTGTTCTAAACCATATGCAAGAGTGACATTCCCAATAGATATGCATATTGACAATAAAAAAGAGGTTGAATATTTTTTTATAATAACTAACATAGTTGACAGAACATTACTAAATTAGTATATACTAATTAATGTGCATTTAACTATTATAACCCAAAGGTAAGTACATGTCAGATTTTGATAAGGAACTAGATACTAGCGGACTAAATTGTCCTCTACCCATAATAAAAGCTAAAAAAGAAATTAATACAATGGATGCCGGACAGATATTAAAAATAATATCAACAGATCCAGGCGCAGTAAAAGACTTTGAATCATTTGCTAATCAAACAGGCAATGAGTTATTAGATACGGAAGAAAAAGATAACAAATTCTATTTTTTACTAAAAAAGAACTAGAGTTTTGTTTTATATTAATAAACTGCTGCTCATCATTGGCCTTGCATCAGTCTTAATATTTATTATAGTTGCTCATTTACTATTTGAAATAACTAACCCAAAAGTTAATGGTCTTGAATCCAGTTATGATGCAATTGTAATCTTATCAGGTAATCCTGAGAGAGCAGTTGTTGGGAGTAAGTTATTTTTTGACTTAGATGCAAGATTTATATACCTAAGCAAGGAAGCCTCTATAATTAAAAATTATATCGACCCATCAATTAAGAAAATGATATATGAGGGATATATTGATATCTTGATACAGAATAATATTCCAAAAGACAATATCATTCTGTTTGGTGATGACAATAAAAGTACATACGATGAAGTAAGGTCTTTAAATAAAAGTAATTTCATGGACATGAAAAATATTTTAATTGTGACTGATAAATTTCATATATATAGGACTAAAAAAATATTTAGTGAGTTTCAACTACCTATGAAAACTGACTTTTTTTATATAGAAAACAAGACTAATTGGAGTAAAGACAAAAATAGTCTAACGATGGTTTTCTCTGAAATTATAAAATGTTTCTTATATTATATATTTCATGATTTTGACAGTTACTTATCGTATCAATCATAACTATATATTAATGAAATATATCAATAAGTAATGATGATTGCCTAAAAAAGATGTATCATAGACTGGTTATAAAATAAGGGAAATTATGAAATTAAGTGGATCTGAAATTATTATAGAGTGCCTGAAGAAAGAAGGTGTAGAGTATATCTTCGGTTACCCAGGTGGCGCAGTATTACATATATATGATGCATTATTTGGAGATAAGAAAATAAAACATGTCCTCACTAGGCATGAACAAGGCGCTACTCATGCGGCAGATGGATATGCTAGAGCATGTGGAAAACCTGGAGTTGTTTTGGTTACATCAGGTCCTGGTATAACGAACTGTGTTACTGGACTTGCTACAGCTCATATGGATTCTGTCCCTATGATTATAATTTCTGGTCAAGTTTCAAGAGAGTACGTAGGTAGCGATGCTTTTCAGGAAGCTGATGCGACAGGGATAACAAGGCCCGTTACAAAACATAATTTTTTAGTCGATAGCAGAGAATCAATTGCAGAAGTTTTTAAAAAAGCTTTTATTATTGCGACGACTGGTCGTCCTGGCCCTGTATTGATAGATATACCTAAAGATTTAACTGATCCTAAAACTAAAATAAACTTCGAATATCCAAAAAAAGTTAATCTAAGATCATATAAAGCACCCATATCAGAAAGTAAGGTAAAAATTGAAGAAGCAGCTAAATTACTTGCTTCTGCAAAAAAACCAATGATTTATTCTGGAGGAGGAGTGATTCTAGGTAATGCTAATAAAGAATTAACTAGTCTTGTTAAAAAACTTGGTTATCCTATTACCAATACTTTGATGGGTCTTGGTGGTTATCCCGCAACAGATAAACAGTTTTTAGGAATGCTTGGGATGCATGGCACATATGAGGCAAACATGGCAATGCATGATTGTGATATATTATTGGCAGTAGGAGCGAGATTTGATGACAGAGTAACAGGTGATACAACAAAATTTTGTCCATCGGCAAAAATTATTCATATAGATGTAGACCCTTCTTCAATATCTAAAATTATAGAAGTAGACTTATCTCTTGTTGGCGAAACAACAAATATACTAAGGTCGCTAAATAAAGCAGTAACGCCACATTTGAAAAAGATTAATAAAGCAGCTTTAAAAAGGTGGTGGCTACAAATTGATAAATGGAGAACGAAAAAATGTTTATCTTATAAGAAATCTAGCAAGATTATCAAGCCTCAGTCTGCCATAGAAACTTTATATGAAATTACTAAAGGTAATGCATATGTAACCTCGGATGTAGGGCAGCATCAGATGTGGGCCGCTCAATATTATAAATTTGATAAACCAAATAGGTGGATTAATTCTGGTGGTCTTGGAACTATGGGTTTTGGGCTTCCCGCCGCAATGGGTGTTCAATTGGCTTATCCAAAAGCTGAGGTAGTATGCGTAACTGGAGAAGCAAGTATCCTGATGTGTATACAAGAATTGGCCACTTGTTTGCAATATAGACTACCAATCAAAATAATAAACCTTAATAATAGGTATATGGGAATGGTTAGACAGTGGCAAGAGTTTTTTTATGAAGGAAGGTATGCTATGTCATACATGGAGGCTATACCTGATTTTGCACAATTATCATCTAGTTTTGGCCACATTGGCATTAAGATTGAAAAGCCATCGGAATTAAAAAGTAAGCTTCAAGAAGCTATGAATCTAAAAGATAGATTGGTTTTTGTTGATATCATTACTGATCAAGAAGAGAATGTATACCCGATGATTAAAAGTGGTCAAGCACATAATGAGATGCATTTATCTCCAACAGGTAAGGATACGGAGCTTGCATAATTCATGAATGAGAAAAGACATATAATATCTCTCTTAGTAGAAAATGAATTTGGATCATTGTCTAGAATAGCAGGGTTATTTTCTGCCAGAGGATATAATATTCACTGCTTGAATGTAGCACCTACAAATGATGAGTCAATCTCTAGAATGACTCTTGTAACTTTTTGTAATGATCAAAAAATAAAACAATTAGCAAAACAACTAGATAAACTAGTTGATGTTGTTAATGTAAAAGATTTGACCGAAGAGACTCATATTGAGAGGGAGATGTTACTTTTGAAACTTAAATGCAACAAAAGTCAAAGAGATGAAATAAAAAGGTTAGTAGATATTTTTAGAGCAAGAATTATAGATGTGACAGACACTACTTATACGGTGGAGTTAACTGGTGCAACAGAAAAAATCTTGGCATTTATTGAGTCAATGGGAAAAATTAAAATAATTGAGATGGTTCGTTCTGGTACATTAGGTATAAGTCGTGGCATTGATAGTCTAGAAAATATTAAGTGAGGAATAAAATGAAAGTATATTATGATAAAGACGCAAACCTAGATAACATTAAAGGTCTTAATGTGACAATAATTGGTTATGGTTCTCAGGGACATGCGCATGCACTCAATCTCAAAGATTCAGGAGTTAATGTAACTATTGGGTTAAGAGAAGGGTCTGAAAATGCATCTAGAGCAGAGAAAGAAGGGCTTGAGGTTTTATCAATTAGTGATGCTGTATCAAAAGCAGATGTGGTGATGATTCTTGCGCCAGATGAATATCAAGGAGATTTATTCAAAGAGACTATAGAACCTAATCTGAAAGAGAATGCAATGCTAGCTTTTGCTCATGGTTTTAATATACATTATGGTCAAATTAAACCTGATGCAAAAAATGATGTGTTTATGGTAGCACCTAAAAGCCCTGGCCATTTAGTCAGATCTACTTTTCTTGCAGGAAAAGGGGTGCCAACATTAATTGCAATTCATAATAATAATTCAGGTAAAGCTAAAGATGTTGCATTAGCTTACGCATCGGCAATAGGCGGTGGACGAGCTGGAATAATTGAAACAGATTTTAAAGAAGAAACTGAAACTGATTTATTTGGAGAGCAAGCAGTTCTATGTGGCGGTGTAACTGCTCTTGTGAAAGCAGGGTTTGAAACATTAACTGAAGCTGGTTATGCACCTGAAATGGCATATTTTGAATGCCTCAATGAGCTCAAGCTGATTGTGGATTTAATGTATGAAGGTGGGATGACTGAGATGAGATATTCTATATCTAATACTGCTGAGTATGGTGATTTAACAAAAGGACCTATTATCATAGATGATCATGTTAAAGCCAAAATGAAGCTTGTTTTGGAAGATGTACAAAATGGAAAATTTGCTAATGATTTTGTTAATGAAGTAAAGACTGGATCCAAAGAGTTTGATAGGTTGAGACAAGAAGGCTCAGAACATTTAATCGAAGAAACTGGTAAAAAATTACGTAGTATGATGTCATGGATGGGTGACAGCAAGCTTGTAGATGAAAAAATTAGCTAATGATAGAAGAAAAAAAGAAGAGATTGAGAGGTGTATTTCTTCTTCCGAACTTAATAACAACATCAGCACTATTTAGTGGTTTCTATGCAATCGTATCGTCTATAAATGGCGACTTCATTATAGCTGCTTTAGCTATATTAATAGCAATGGTACTGGATGGGCTTGATGGAAGAATAGCCAGACTAACAAATACACAAACTTCTTTTGGTGAGAATTACGATAGTTTATCAGATATGATTTGTTTTGGGTTAGCACCTGCAATCATGCTTTATACATGGGCAAATGTAAATCTGGCTTTTGGGATGGATTCTTCTAAAATTGTATTAATATTTTGTTTTATATATGTTGCTTCAGCAGCCATAAGGTTAGCTAGATTTAACTCGATAACACACTCACAGGATAAAAAATTTTTTATTGGACTTGCGAGCCCAGCATCATCAGCTGTTATTATTACATATGTTTGGATAGTAGAAACACTGGTCAACGGAAACATATCGCATTTATCATCAACATCTAACTATGTGTGGGTAGGCCTTTTTATTTTACCAGTATTATCATTTCTAATGATTAGTAATATTACCTACTATAGTTTTAAAGATTTCAATATCCGACATAAAGTTCCTCATATAACTCTTTTCTTAATTGCCTTATTTATATCATTTATATCTTTCGACCCACCTTTAGTGTTATTTTCATTTTTTTTACTCTATGCTTTATCAGGCCCGGGACTTTATCTGTTTAGAATAGTTAAGAAAAAAAAGTCACTATCTCAAGAGAAAAACTCTACAAAGCCTTAATTTTTCTTGCAAATTTACATATTTGATATAGAGTTTGAGTTATGATCAAATCTAATTTTAAAATTAGTCACCTCTTTGAAACTGGCATATTAAAACTGTCGTTACAGTCTTAATTTAGTTTACTTAATTTTAATTTACTTAATAGCATGAATGATAAAGATTTAATAATTTTTGACACAACTTTAAGAGATGGGGAGCAAAGCCCAGGCGCATCTATGGATATAGATGAGAAAATGCAAATTGCCATTGCATTAGAGGAACTCAATGTAGACATTATCGAAGCTGGGTTTCCTATTGCAAGCTTAGGAGATTTCAAAGCTGTGCAAGAGATATCTAAGGTAGTAACTGGTTCTGGAATTTGTGCACTTGCAAGAGCATTAGACAAAGATATTACTACTGCTGCAGAATCACTAAAAGATGCTCGGTCTCCTAGAATACATACATTCATTGCAACTTCTCCAATACATATGGAAAAGAAGTTAAAAATGTCACCAGAGAAAGTACTATTAACTGCAGTTAAAGCCATAGAGCTTGCTAAAACTTTTACTGATGATGTGGAATTTTCTCCTGAAGACGCAGGCAGATCTGAGCTTAAGTATTTATGTGAGGTCATAGAAGCTGCAATAGATGCTGGCGCTAAAACTATAAATATACCTGACACGGTTGGCTATAATTTACCTCATCAGTTTGGAGATTTGCTAAAGAATATTATTTCAAATGTCTCTAATTCTAATAAAGCAATATTTTCAGTTCATTGTCACAATGATTTAGGTCTTGCTGTAGGCAACTCTTTATCAGCTGTTCTTAATGGAGCTAGACAAATTGAGTGTACGATTAATGGTTTAGGTGAAAGAGCAGGCAATGCAGCGCTTGAAGAGATTGTGATGACTGTAAAAACTAGACAGGATGTTTTTAATTGTAATACAAAAATAAATACAAAAAAGATTTTAAAGTGTTCTAGGCTTGTATCATCTATAACTGGGTTCCCAGTTCAGCCTAATAAAGCAATAGTTGGTAAAAATGCATTTGCTCATGAATCTGGTATTCATCAGGATGGGATAATAAAGTCTCGTGAGACTTACGAGATTATGAAGGCTGATGATGTTGGCTTAGCAAGTAATTCATTGGTACTTGGAAAGCATTCTGGAAGAAATGCTTTCAAACAAAAATTAATTGATTTAAATATAATGCCTAAGGATAATTCAGATTTTGATGATTTATTTTATAAATTTAAGATTTTAGCTGATAAGAAACATGAAATTTTTGATGAGGATCTTATTAATCTATCATCCAATATAAAAGTTTCAGCAAATTTAATTAATTTTAATTACATGAATGTTATTACTGAAACTAACAAAAAACCTCATGCACATATAAAGCTCGAAATAGACGGAGTCCTTAAAGAAGCAAAATCAACAGGTGATGGCGCTGTTGATGCAGCTTATAATGCAATAGAGAAAATTATCAAAAGTAATTGTAAGCTAACCCTTTATTCAGTGAATAATATAACCTCTGGAACTGATGCTCAAGGTGAAGTAACGGTCCGTATAACAAGAGATAATAGTGTGTTTAATGGACATGGTGCGGATACAGATATTGTTAAGGCTTCTGTATTAGCTTTAGTGAATGCTTTAAATAAATTTAAAGAAAACCCTATGGTTGATTCTTCTAAAAAAAGGGGGATTTGATGAGAAATATCATAGAGAAATATTTTCCTGAAATGGGAATTGATATATCTTGGTATTCAAAAAAAAAGATTACTCCTAATATCCCAGAAAAGGATAACCTTGATAACCTGGATATCTTGGTTAAAAAGTGCAAAAAATGCAATTTATATAAAACAAGAAATAATACAGTCTTTGGCGAAGGCAGTCATAACTCTGATATTATGATTATAGGAGAGGCCCCTGGTAAGGAAGAAGATGATAGCGGCAAGCCATTTATAGGTAGAGCTGGCAAACTATTAACTGAGTTTTTAAAGTCTATAAGCTTAGATAGAAGATCAGTTTTTATTACTAACACTGTCAAATGTAGGCCACCAGAAAATAGAAATCCTGAAATGACAGAAATTAAATCATGCTCTGATTATTTAGATCAACAAATAGCTTTTATAAAACCCAGAGTACTTGTATTACTCGGTAAAATAGCAGCCAACAGAATGCTTGGAGAAGATAAGCCAATCTCAGAACTTAGGCTTAAAAAATTTTTTGTTGAAAAATATGATATCCCATTGATAGTTTTCTATCATCCAGCTTATATTCTAAGAAGTCCTTTACAGAAAAAAAAGGTATGGGATGACCTCCAGTACCTTAAAACAATAATTGGTTCTCATGGCAGCTAAATTTTCTCAATTAATAGAATATAGAGATATAGAAATGAGTGATCTTGACACTATTTATGATTTAGAAACTAAGTCATACAATTTTCCATGGACAAGAAATATCTTAAAAGACTGCATCATAAATAGATATGACTCATTTGCTGCAATGTATAGTAACAATATAGTGGGTTATGTTATATCAAAAATATCTTCTATAGAGTCACATATTCTTAATTTAACTGTAGATGAAAAATATCGCAACAATGGTATTGGGTCGGAATTATTAGATATGGTTATTAATAAGTGTCAAATAGTACAATCTGAAATTCTTTTATTAGAAACACGGCTAACAAATGATTCTGCTATATTTTTGTATGAAAAATATGGATTTAAGAAAATTGGGTTAAGAAAAAACTATTATAAGACCTCTTTGGGTAAGGAAGATGCTATTGTTTATAGGAAGATATTAAACTAGAGTTCGCCTGGGCTGACAGCTTTAATAGATAGCGCATGAACCTCGGTTTTCATTAAATCATCTAGTTCCTTATATATTAGTTTATGTCTTTCAATCAGATTTTTTCCTTCAAATATATCACTTACAATATATAACTTAAAATGTCCTCCGGATTTTGCACCAGCATGCCCTACATGCAAATGACCTTCATCTATAATGTCAATTTTTGATGGATTAAGAGACACAAGACCATCTTTGATTAGCTTAATTCTTTTCTCGCTCATTGTATTATTATAGAATGTTTTTCATTTTTTTATATAAGAAATGAGAGTTTTGTAACTTTATGTTAGAATGGAAGACTAAATATTTGGATTATAATATGAGTGATAAAGTCATTTTTTCTGGTGTACAACCATCAGGTGAAATACATATAGGTAACTATTTAGGAGCCATAACACAATTTGTTGATTATCAAACTGATTATAATAGCATTTTTTCAATAGTTGATCTCCATGCAATAACAGTTTGGCAGGATCCTATAGCATTAAAAAATAGCACTAGAGAGGTTTTAGCAATTTTTCTAGCTTCAGGATTAGATGAATCAAATAATATTATATTCAATCAGTCACAAGTGCCTGAGCATACTCAGCTTGCTTGGATTCTTAGTTGCACATCAAGGATAGGGTGGTTGAATAGAATGACCCAATTTAAAGATAAAGCTGGTAAAAACAAGGAAAATGCATCTGTAGGTTTATACACTTATCCTATATTAATGGCTGCTGATATTTTACTTTATTCGGCAACGCATGTGCCAGTAGGTGATGATCAGAAACAACACTTGGAGCTAGCAAGAGATATAGCTCATAAATTTAATACCGATTATAATAATGACTTTTTTAGACTTCCTGAACCCCTAATGACTAAATCTACTACTAGAATCATGAGTCTAAGAGATGGTTCTAGTAAAATGAGTAAGTCTGATATTTCTGAATATTCAAGAATACTTATGACTGATTCAAATGACCAGATTTCTCTAAAAATTAAGAAAGCTAGAACAGATTCTTTAAAAATGCCTAATACATCAAAAGAAGCTAAATCTAGACTTGAGATTAATAATTTACTGAATATTTATAGTGCATGTACAAACCTAGACAAGGAGATGGTCATAGAAAATTTTGCATCTAAAGAAATATCTATATTTAAAAAAGATTTGAGCGAAGTTTTAATAAAAACAATAGAACCTATTTCTATAAAAACTAATCAATTGCTGAAGGATACAACATACTTAGATAAAGTTCTTAGTATAGGAGCATCGAAGGCTAGAGAAATAGCAAGTAAAACTATTTCTAAAGTATATGATAAAATTGGTATGATTAATAAATGACTACATTCAATGTAAACAATAATGATACGAGTATTATATTTAATGGTAAGACGATTACAGATATACCCGAGGATCTCTTTATACCACCAGAAGCCCTTAGGGTTATCATTGAGCAATTTGAAGGTCCACTCGATCTTCTATTGTATCTGATAAAGAAACAAAATATAGACATAGTGGATATCCCCATATTACCAATAACAAATCAATATGTAGAATATATTAATATGATGCAGCAAATGCAGTTTGAGTTAGCATCAGATTACCTTGTAATGGCTTCCACTCTGGCAGAAATAAAATCCAGGATGCTTATCCCTCATGATGGAGAAGAAGAAGACGAAGAAGATCCTAGAGCAAATCTGATTAAAAGATTAATGGAATATCAAAAATATAAGAATCTCTCACAGCAATTAGATGAAATTCCAAGATTGAATAGAGACACTTTTATCGTTTCAAAAATTCTGGCGAATATTGAAAAAAAAGATTCTATGCCATCAATTGATTTACAGCAACTAGAGAATGCTTTTCAAGAAGTTCTTAAAAGAGCTGAAATATTTGCATCTCATGAGATTCAAACAGAAACTTTATCAGTAAGAGAGAGAATGTCACTAATTTTAGATATAATTAATATGAATGGAACAATCAAGTTTATAGATTGTTTCACATATCGGGAGGGAAGAATGGGTGCTATAGTAACTTTTCTGGCAATTCTTGAATTAGTTAAAGAATGCTTAATAGACATAGTTCAAAATCAAGATTATTCTATGATTTATCTACAGCCCGTTACATCATGAACCATGCTAAGCCATTAAACTTAATTATTGAGGGTGCTCTTTTAGCATCTGAAAACCCTCTCTCTCTTCAGGATATTGCCAACTTATTTGATGAAAATAAACCTTCTAAAAACGAAATAAAGAAAGCTATTGATGCCTTAAATAATAATTATAAGAATCACTCATTTGAAATTATTAATGTTGCAAGTGGCTTTAGAATGCAGGTTAAAAAAGGATATGACAACTGGATATCAAAATTAAATAAACAATCATCTACAAGATATTCTAAGGCTTTTTTAGAAACGTTGGTAATTATTGCTTATAAGCAACCTGTAACTAGAGGTGATATTGAGGAGATTCGTGGGGTAGCAGTGAATCCTCAGATTATAAGGAATCTAATTGAATTTGAATGGATAAAAGTTGTAGGCCATAAAGAAACACCTGGTAAACCAGAGTTATTAGCAACAACTAAAAAATTTTTAGACTATTTTAATCTAAAATCTTTAAGTGATTTACCGCCACCATCAGAATTAGAATTAGAAGCTTAATATTATTCTTTTAGTCTAGGCATTAGCATGACTAGATTACAAGGCCTTGTCTCACTATTTAATTGAAACTGAATAATTTCCTTCCATGCAGTAGAGCATGCATCGACAGACCCAGGCAATACAAAAATAAATTTAGAATTCGCTACTCCAGCCAAAGCTCTTGATTGAAGACTTGATGTTTTTATTTTTTGATATGAAATTGATCTGAATAATTCACCAAAACCTTCAATTTCTTTATCCAGCAATACTCTCACTGCTTCTGGGGTTCCATCTCTTCCTGTTATGCCAGTACCACCACTTGTAATTATTACATCAATATCATCATCTATTAAATATTGTGATACTAGATGCCTTATTTTAAAAATATCATCTGTGACAATTTTAATATCTGGTACACTATGCCCAGATTCTACAATAGATTTTTTTAATACTTTGCCAGATTTATCGGTAGTAGTTGTTCTTGTATCTGATACGATTATGATTATGATATTTAACTTTTTCATTTATTTAAAAAACTTTGTTTATTATAATATAATCAATAATCCATAAAATGTATAGAGTGCAAAAAATATTATCGATGATAGGTGTACTTTCAAGAAGAGAATGCGAGAGAAATATTCTTCTTGGTTTAGTAAAAGTCAATGGTGCTATAGCTTCATTAGGAACAAAAGTTATAGTTGGTGATACTATCACTTTTAACAAGATATCTTACGTTATCTCATTAGATTTATTTGACAAAAAATTAGAGATGATTGTTTATCATAAACCTTGTGGCGAGGTTGTTACAAGAAAAGATAACTCTAATAGGCCTACTGTATTTGAAAATTTACCTGACATAGATGGAAAATGGATCAATATAGGGCGCCTTGATCTAGAAACTTCAGGCTTATTACTTTTTACTAATAATGGGGATATGGCAAATAAAATGATGCATCCTTCCTCAAATATTTCTAGAACTTATGAAGTTTTAATTAAAGGAAAATTTGATGATGATAAAAAGAATAAATGTCTTAAAGGTTTAGACATAGGAAGGTCTGAAACAGGAAAACTCATGAGCATAATTCCAAGTAAAAGTATTATTAATAAATATACTATAAACCTACAGACAGGAAAGAATAGAGAGATTCGTAGAATATTTGAGGCTATTGGTTGCAGGGTGATACAACTAAAACGCATTGAATATGACAGTATTAGTCTAGAAAGTCTGAAGGTAGGTAAAAACAGATACTTGACGGATAATGAAATAGAATCTTTAAGCATATCAATTGTTGATTAGATTACTATTTTTTTAGAATCAATATTGTTGCACCAAAACCACCATAGTTTTTATTAGCAGAATTAGCAGCTAAAATATGTAATGAATTAATTATAAACTTTTCAACAAGCCTTTTTAGCGGAGCTTGATTATCTTTATTATTTAAACCTTTTCCATGTATTATAAGTAGATATTTTGAATTTTTATAATAATTATCCTTTAAAAAAATATTTAACTCTAGTTCTGCCTCATTAGCTGTTAAACCATGTAAATCTAATATCTCAGACTGCTTAAATTTATATTTTAAACTTTTAAGATCGTTAATAACTTTATTTTGAACACCATTCTTTCTATGGCTAAACTCAATATTTTGATTGTCTTCATATAAATCATCATGACTAACATTAACATTTATATAGTTTTTTACATTATTAGTCGTAAGACCATCCTTATCTTCTAATATTTGATTTATATCCAGATTAGACTCTTCTAAGAGTTTCTCAAACTCAGTTTTATCTTTTTTATCATTATTCATCTTATTAATATCTTACTTATTATTACTATTTAAGTATAATGTAAAAAATATTTAATTGGATTTTTAAATGATCATATTACTGACTAATGATGATGGATATAAAGCCCCAGGTATTAAAATACTTGAAAATCTACTTTTAAATTATGGTGATGTTACTGTAGCAGGACCATTTAAAAACATGAGCGCATGCAGTAGTTCATTATCGGTCCATAATAAAATTAGTTATAAAAAAGTTGATTCAAGACATTATATTATCAAAGGAACGCCGGCAGACTGTGTTCATATAGTAGGTCGTGGTGAAATGAATACTATTCCTGATATAGTTTTTTCTGGCATTAACTTCGGAACAAATATGGGTGATGATGTAATATATTCTGGAACAGTTGCTGGAGCAATAGAGGGAAGATTTTGTAAATATTCACCAATTGCTATTTCTATATCTTCTCGAGAACCAAAATATTTAAATGATATCCATGAGAAAATTAATTATATTTTATCTCATATGTTTAAACAAAAATATAAATCAAATCATATTTATAATATCAATATACCTGATGTCCCACTATCTCAGATTAAGGGGATTAAGTATACTGTGTTAGGTAGTCGTCAAAAACCACTACAGCCTAGCTTATATAATACTGGAAAAGGTTTGTATGCACAGATTGGCGCTGTAGGGGGACCTATCAAATCTTCCAAGAGAACAGACTTTAATGCTATAAACTCTAACTATATTTCCATTACACCTTTAACTATCAATATGTGTGATATAAAAAAAATTAAAAGTTCTGTCTTTAAATTAAAATAAGCTATTATGAATAATATGACTATTAAAGATATTTCTTCTGAAGAATCAAGAAAGCTCATAAACTCTCTTAAGAAAAAAGGAATCACTAACATAGATGTCTTAAGTATAATGTCTAAAATCCAGAGACATCTATTCGTAGAGCCTGCCCTTAGAGGCAGGGCATATGATTTTGATGCTTTACCGATTGGTTTCAATCAGACGATTTCATCGCCCTACATTGTAGCTAAAATGACACAGTTGCTTGTGGAAACTGATAGTATGAAAAATGTTCTAGAAATAGGGACTGGTTGTGGTTACCAAGCATGCATTTTATCAAAGCTTTTCGGTCGCGTGACTACTGTTGAGAGAATTAAACCTTTATATGATAAGACGTCTATGTTACTAAAATCTTTAAATTATAAAAACATCACGCTGATCTATGGCGATGGATTTAAAGGTTATAAAATTAATGCACCTTATGATGCTATTATAATGACGGCATCACCAACAAATATCCCAGATGAATTAATTTCCCAGCTTAAGCCTAATGGCCGCATGGTTTTACCTCTAAATGTAAATGGCTCGCAAAAACTGTATAGGATAAAAAATACTAAAAGAGGGATTTTAAAGAAAGAAGTAGATGACGTTTTATTTGTCCCAATGTTGGATGGTATTGTTTAAGAATATGTTGCAAAACTTTATACAGAAAATTAGGTTATTAAAGTCTAAAAGAGTTTTAGCATTTTTAAGCTTTATAGAATCTATATTCTTTCCTATACCTACCGATGTATTGCTTATTCCTATGGCAATCTCTCAGTCTTATAAATGGTTTAATTTAGCCTTAATTGCAACAATCATGTCTGTGTTAGGTGGAGTTGTAGGATATTTGCTTGGTAGTTTCTTGTTTAATGACATCTATCCGCTTATCGTAGAATATGAGTATGTAGAGGAGTTCAATGATTCAAAATCACTTTTTATAGAATATGGAATTATTATATTATTCATATCAAGCTTTACACCATTACCTTATAAAATATTTGTTATTGCAGCCGGTTTTTTAGGAATTAATATTATTTTATTTATTATTATATCCTTTATAGGAAGGGGCTTAAGATTTTCACTTGTAGCTTACTTATCTGAAAAATATGGTTCATATATAATTACATATCTTAATCAATATTTTTTATATATAGCGGCTGCAATGATATTTATATTTGTAATCTTGAAATTATAAAATTAATACTGCGATAACCTTCCTTTTTTCCGAAACAAGAAGATTGAATGTTTTGCAAGCTGACTCAGTTATCATAAATTCAAAGCCTATGCCTTTTTTTTGAATACTGTTTATAATATTAGGTTCTGGAATTATAAAATCTGCTCCTGTCCCTAATATTATAATTTCCGGTTTTTTATCAATTATCTTTTCAAAATCTTTCATACCCAAGACATCTTTATTATTAAAGCCCCATTTTTCTACTGACTGATTAGTTACTACTAAGTTGTCTGTATATTTTTTATCATCAATGAATAGGGTCCGCTTTTCATAATTTTTTATGAATAAACCAGATTTAATAGATTGTAAAGTTAGTTCCATTATAATAAGAATTATAGATTAAAAAATGCTAAAATATAATCTTTTGTTAACCTAAGGAATAATATGTTAAAAATTGGTATATGCGGGTATGGTACGGTTGGACAAAGCCTAATTAGTCATCTTGAGATGCATAATGATAAAATCATGTCTAATATATCTGAAGAGTTTGTAGTTGCCCTAATAGCTGACAGATCGATTGATAAGAAAGATCATAGAAAGGATATAGCTATCACTAAAGATGTCATGGATATACCATCTAGTTCTGAAATTGACATTGTTATTGAGTTGATGGGTGGCATTGACATCCCATATAAATTAATTACAGCTTCAATAAAGAATAAAAAACATGTTATTACTGCCAATAAAGCTCTCATAGCAGAGCATGGTGATGAATTATTTCAACTAGCAGAAAAGCATAATGTATATTTTGGTTTTGAAGCATCTGTAGCTGGCGCGATACCTGTAATTCAGACTTTAACAAACAATATGTCAAATGAAGATATTTTATCTATTACAGGAATTATTAATGGGACTTGTAATTATATTTTAGATCAAATGTCATCACATGATCTGGAATTTACTGATGCACTTAATGAAGCTAAAAAATTAGGCTATGCGGAGGCTGACCCAACATTTGATATCAATGGGATGGATGCAGCCCATAAAATATCAATCCTTGCCTCATTAATATATAAAGTCAAATCTCCTTTAAAGAGTACATATGTTGAAGGTATCGAGAATATTACATCTATGGACATTAGTTTTGCTAAAGAACTTGGATACTGCATCAAACATGTTGGCATTACTAATAAACAAAATAACTCTATACAATGTAGAGTACATCCTGTCCTTGTCCATAAGGATAATATCTTATCGCAAGTTTTAGGAGTAATGAATGCTGTATTAATCACTGGAGATAAATTTGGCACATCAATGTTATATGGTCATGGTGCTGGTGGTGATGCGACTGCATCTGCAGTAGTATCTAACTTAGTTGAAGCAATTAACTTTTCTAGCAATAAAGATTTAAGAAATAAAATTATTTTTAAAAATAGCGGATCATGTTCATTTGATATAACTAAAAATAATGATATTAGCAGTCCTTTTTATCTTAGAATTTATGCTCGAGATATATCTGGGGTAATGGCAGAGATAACAAATATATTAGCAAATCAAAATATTAGCATAGAAGCTGTAACTCAGCATGAGCCTGCAGACTTAGATTCATTAATTCCTATTGTTATGATTACAAATAATGTTGATGGGCTTTCTATAGATAAGTCTATTACTAAAATAGAATCGCTAGCACATGTCGAAGGGAAGGTGCATGCGATTAGAGTATTGAAAACCGATGATAAATAGTTTGAAGTACATCAGCACAAGAGGAAGCGCCCCTGAGCTTTCATTTAAAGATGTGATTTTTGAAGGCCTAGCATCAGATGGAGGTTTATATGTTCCAAAACATTGGCCTTGCCTTAGCAATGAATTAATAGATTCTTTTTCTTCTATGACTTATCAAGAAATTGCTTATGAAGTTATATCGCCTTATATTGACTCTACTTTATCAGACGAAGACTTGAAAGCAATTATAAAAAAGTCTTATTCTTGTTTTGATAATACTGAGATTACTCCTTTAACAAAATTAGATAATAAAAACTATTTGCTTGAGCTATATCATGGACCGACATATGCCTTTAAAGATGTTGCTATGCAATTTATTTCACAATTAATGAACTTCTATCTAAATGAAAATAAACAATCAATTAATATCTTAGGAGCAACATCTGGAGATACTGGTGCTGCAGCTATTGAAGGTTTTAAGAATGTTAAGTCGGCTAAAATATTTATATTGCATCCTTATAACAAAATATCAGAAGTACAACGTAAGTTTATGACTACCATTAAATCTGAAAATGTCTTTAATATTGCTATTAAAGGAAGTTTTGATGATTGTCAAAATATTATTAAAAAAATATTTTCTGATAACGATTACAAGAAAGAAAAAAGTTTAACAGCTATTAATTCTATTAACTGGTCGAGAATTATGTGTCAAATGGTTTATTATTTTTATACTTTAAGTAGAATAAAATCTAAAGACAAAAAAGTTTTATTCTCAGTACCTACTGGTAATTTTGGTGATATTCTTGCTGGTTATATATCAAAAAAAATGGGACTCAAAATTGATATGCTCAATATAGCAACAAATGATAATGATATTTTAACAAGAACACTCATGACCGGTAGACACCAGCTTCAAGGAGTTATAGAAACTACTTCGCCCAGCATAGATATTCAAATATCAAGTAATTTTGAAAGATTACTTTATGATATAACTCAAGATAGTAATTATGTGTCTAATCTTATGAATGAGTTGAAAAGAACTGGCAAGTATACTCTTAAAGAAAATGATCTGATAACAATGAGAAAATCATTTTGTTCATACTCTGTATCTGAAGAAGAATCAGCCAATATTATTAAAAATACATTTGAAAAATATAAGGTTATTATTGACCCACATACAGCGGTTGGATTATCGTCTGCACAGAAATGTGATAAAGAATATGACATAATGATAACTCTATCTACAGCTCATCCTGCTAAGTTTAAGGATACAGTCTCTAATCTTTTACATAATGAGGAATTTATAACAAAGAAAGTTTCTAATATTTTGAAGCTGGATGAAAATATGACTATACTAGATAATGATATTGACGTAGTTAGAAACTTTATTACAGGAAATATTTGATGAGAACGATTTTATTAGTTACAGGATTAATCCTAATATTATATTTTTTAAATAAAAAAATACCTCAAGCTTATTTATTTATTAAGACATTAATGAGTTCGTTAATAGCTGTGCTGAGCATCTTGCTTATTGCGGTACTTATGCTGCATTTCTCTGGAACTAGCGTCTAGATTATTTATCTAAATATTTTTCTGCATCTAACGCAGCCATACACCCAGAACCAGCTGATGTTATAGCCTGTCTATAAATTGAGTCTGATACATCCCCTGCTGCAAAAACGCCATCAATGCTTGTTGATGTAATCCCACCTGAACTACCACCTTTAACTTTTAGATACCCGCTTTCGTTCATTTCTAAATAATCTTTAAATAGAGAAGTATTGGGTTGATGGCCAATTGCTATAAATACTCCTGAGCAATCAATTTTCTGTGTTTCATCAGAGTCTGTCTTTTTTAATGTTGCACCAGTTACTTTCATTTCATCCCCATTAACTTCTAAGAGATTAGAGTTCCAGATAACTTCAATTTTCTTAGACTTTATCTTTTGGTTTAATTTATCAACCAGTATTGCCTCTGCCCTTAGTTTATCTCTTCGGTGAACTAGTATTACTTTAGATGCTATATTTGATAGATAGAGAGCTTCTTCAACAGCAGTATTACCACCACCAATTACCATAACCTCAAGATCTCTATAAAAGAAACCATCACATGTTGCACATGCAGAAACACCTTTACCTAAATAAAGTTTTTCTGACTCTAATCCTAAGTATTTTGCACTTGCACCTGTTGCAATAATTAATGCGTCACAAGTATATGTGACAGAATCACCAATTAACTTTATTGGCTTATTTGAAAGATCAGCTTCCTTTATATGGTCTATTACAATTTCTGTATCATATTTCTCTACATGTTCTTTCATTCGTTCCATTAAATCTGGACCTTGGAGATTATCAAAGTCACCAGGCCAGTTATCAACATCTGTTGTCGTTGTGAGTTGCCCACCAATTTCTAAACCTGTTATTAACAGAGGCTTTAAGTTAGCTCTAGAGGCATACAAAGCTGCCGTATATCCTGCTGGACCAGACCCTAGTATTATTAGTGAACTATGTTTATTTTCCATTTGATATATCCTATATTAATACTGATTTGATAACAACACTTAGAGAATATTTACATTATCTGCATGGAAAATGTAATAATATTGTATTAAAATGGGAGAAAATGAGGGTTAATGGCTCAAGTCAAAAAAAATAAAAAACTTACCGCAAGTAGGTTTTCACTTTTAAAAAAAGAAGTCTCTAATTTCTTTTATGTACTACTAACTTTATTATATCTCTTATCAATCTACTCTCATGATCCCAGTGACCCAAGTTTTTTAAATTCCGGTCTAGCTTCATCTGTTAATAACTATATTGGTGTTTTTGGAGCGTATGTTTCATATACTTCTTTTATGTTATTTGGAAATATATCATTTGCCTTGCCGTTTCTAGCTATCTTTATAATTATCAAAAATTCTAGAGCTAACAGCGAATATAGGCCTTCTGATAGGTTCATGAATAGTGGATTATTGGTTATAATAATTTTATCTAGTTGCATAATCATGGCTTTTCTTGGCATAGATAAAAATAATATAAATCATTTTTTACTAGGTGGTGAAATAGGTAACTTGTTGTTCAATAAATTTAGTGCTTATATTGGTATTTCTGGAACAGTTGTTGTTTCTATATTACTTCTTTTTTATTCATCTTTAACGTATTTACATATATCAATTAAATTGTTGGTATCTAAAACTTTATTAATTTCTAAGTATGTTTACTTAAAATCTAAGTTTATAATCAATTCAAACTATGAAAAAATTAAGTTATATAATGAAAAAAGAAAGGATAGCGTCCAAGCTGCTAAGTTAAGTCAAGAAATAAAAGAAAGCAAAGCCTCTATTGAGATTCCAAAAACACCAAAACATTCTAGTAAAAGAGCCTTTAAGGAAAAACAAACTGAGTTATTTTCTACTCCAAGTAAAGCTGAACTACCGCTGCTTGAGCTGTTAGTTCAACATGAATCTGAAGCTGCCTCTTATGATGATGAATCTCTTCAGTTAATGTCAAGATTACTTGAAACAAATCTAAATGATTTTGGAATAGCTGTTGATGTAATTTCTGTAAAACCTGGCCCTGTTGTTACATTATTCGAGATTAACCCTGCTAAAGGAGTTAAAGTCAATCAAATTACTAACTTGTCTAAAGACTTAGCTAGAACTATGTCGGTAACTAGTTTGAGGGTCGTTGATAATATACCAGGGACATCATCAATTGGAATAGAGGTGCCTAATGAAAATAGAGAGATAGTTTCTCTGAGAGAAATAATAATTTCTAAAAAGTATGAGGATGCTAAATCTCCTTTGACAATGGCACTGGGTAAAGATATTCAAGGAAAGCCTATTTGTGCTGATTTACAAAAATTACCTCATTTACTTGTCGCAGGTACTACGGGTTCTGGTAAATCTGTAACCTTGCATACCATGTTAGTCAGTTTATTATATAAGTCTGACCCAACAGACTTACAGTTACTATTGGTTGACCCAAAGATGCTGGAACTAAGTGTTTACGATGGTATTCCTCATCTATTAAATCCAGTAATTACAGACATGAATGATGCCACAAATGGTTTGCGATGGTGTGTCCAGCAAATGGAAAAAAGATATAGAGTCATGAATGAATTGAAGGTTAGAGATATAAAAGCATACAATAAATTAGTAGGGGAAAACGAACAGTCTGGAGACAAATTAGAGATAAATAGTCACCAAGGTGCTGATGTAATATACCACGAAAAATTACCCTATATTGTCGTTGTTATTGATGAATTTGCAGACATGATGCTTCAAGTTGGCAAGAAAGTTGAAGACCTTATAATAAGACTGGCTGCAAAAGCTAGAGCATCTGGGATACATTTAATCTTGGCTACCCAAAGACCTTCAGTAAATGTCATCACTGGTTTGATTAAGGCAAATATCCCCGCAAGGATTGCTTTACAGGTTACGACTAACATAGATTCTAGGACTATCATAGACAGTATGGGTGCTGAAAATCTTCTTGGGAATGGTGATATGTTGTTTATGAGTCCTGGCTCAAGAGTACCCAAAAGAATTCATGGAGCTTATGTTAGTGATGATGAGGTCAAGCAAATTGTTCAGTTTTTAAAGAAAAATAGCGAATCAACATATATCGAATCACTACTGACCTCAGTCGATGAAGATTCTTCATCAGATGTTATAGATAATGAATCTAGCGATGATCCTTTATATAAAGATGCGGTACAGATTGTCATGGAAACCAAGAAAACTTCAATTTCTTTCATCCAAAGAAAACTTAGAATAGGTTATAATCGAGCCGCTAATATAATTGAAGCAATGGAAACAAATGGTATACTCTCAGAACAACAATCTAACGGTAATCGTGAAATATTAAATCACGATGGTTAATAACTATATATTTTACAAATGATTGATATAAATTTAATAATTAATAGCCCAGATATTATCTCAGCAAAATTAGCTAATAGAGGTTACTCCCTCGATATAACTAAAATTACAAAACTTCATGACGAGAGAAAATCTCTTATTAAAATAAAAGAGTCTATTGCTGCTAGTAAAAATAAACTTAATGATAAATTTAAAGATGCTAAAAGTGAAGATGATAAAAACTCAATAAAGACTGAGTCTCAAAAATTAGAAAAATCTATATTAGAAAATAAAAAACTTCTTGAGGAGAAAGAACAGGTACTTAATGATATTTTATTGGAGATACCAAATATACCATCTGATGATTCACCCGTTGGAAAAGATGAATCATTTAATAAAATTATAAAGACTCATGGTTCTTCAAAAAAATCAGCTATTGAACATTCCTCTTTATTATCTAAGAATGGTCTACTAGACTTTGAGCTTGGAGCATCCCTTACTAAGACACGTTTTGTCGTAATGAAAGGAAAAATTGCAAAACTACATAGAGCATTAATAACTTTTATGTTAAATACTCATACTGAAAAGAATGATTATGTAGAATTCAATGTACCTTATATTGTTAACAAAGAATCTCTTATGGGTACTGGTCAGCTCCCTAAGTTTGAAGAAGACTTATTTAAGATTCATGATACAGAATTATACTTGATTCCTACTGCAGAAGTACCATTAACTAATATATATAGAAATAAAATAATTAATGAATCTGATTTGCCTCTAAAGCTTGTAGCTCATACGCCATGTTTTAGATCAGAGGCTGGTTCTTATGGTAAAGATACCAAAGGTATTATTAGACAACATCAGTTCGAAAAAATTGAGCTGGTACAAATTGTAAAGCCAGAAATGGCTGATCAAACACTTGAACTAATTACTAGTCATGCTGAAGGTATTATGGAGATGTTAGAAATACCTTATCAAAGAGTACATTTGTCTACTGGTGATCTAGGTTTTTCCTCGTCTAAGACTAATGACATAGAAGCCTGGTTCCCTAGTCAGAATACTTATCGAGAAATATCATCATGTAGCTCATTTACTGATTTTCAGTCAAGAAGGCTTAATATTAAATTTAAAGAAATGGATTCGAAGAAAAAAAGCTATGTATATACATTAAATGGCTCTGGCTTAGCTGTTGGAAGAACGTTGGCTGCCTTGATTGAGAATCACACTGATGGAGATATTATCAATATACCATCAGTTCTTCAAAATCTTACGGGTTTTAAAACTATAAAGTTATGAACTCAGAGCATTTTATTCTATAATAGTTCATCGAAAATGGAAGCGTGCCTGAGTGGTTGAAGGGGCCGGTCTTGAAAACCGTTAGGGTGTCAAAGCTCTCGTGGGTTCGAATCCCACCGCTTCCTTATATATTGTGAAAAATAAAAAATATTATAGTTGGGTATTATATGATTGGGCTAATTCAGCTTATGCCACTATAGTACTGGCTGGTTTTTTTCCAATTATCTATGCCGAATATTTTGCTGCGTCTGTAGATCAATCGGAAAGAACACTTTATCTCGGTATATCCAATTCTGCTGCAAGTCTATTACTAATTATTTCAGCTCCTTTTTTTGGACTTTTAGCAGATAGATTTAACAAAAAAAAATTATTCTTATCTATTTTTGCATTAGTAAGTATAGCTTCAACATTTTTGCTTTCGTTCATATCCATAAATAGCTTCATATTAGCCTCAATATTATTTTCAATATCATTGTTAGGTTTTATGATGGCAAATGTATTTTATGACTCTATGCTACTGGATTTTGAAAATGATAAGTTTAGCAAGATATCTTCTTATGGTTATGCTTTTGGTTACCTTGGGGGCGGTCTGGCTTTTGTAATTGCACTTCTATTCCTTTACTATGCAGGACAATCAGAAATAGAGCTAATTGCATCTAAGAAGATTGTATTTATATTCACATCTTTATGGTGGCTTTTATTTATGATACCTTTGATTATTTTTTGGAAAGATGATGTCAGAACTAATAAATTTAAAATATCTATATCTCAATCATTTAAAGAGCTATTTTCTAATAAAAAGATATTTTATTTTTTACTTGCTTATTGGGTTTATATAGATGGTGTCGATACTGTAATTAGAATGGCTGTGAATTATGGACTAACAATTGGCTTTTCAAGTACTGATTTATTGGTAGCTTTATTAGTTACTCAATTCGTAAGCTTCCCTGGAACATTAATCATACTTAAGATATCAGACCTGTTTAGTATAGAGAGAGCCATCATGTTTTGCCTTTTAATTTATCTTGGCATTACGTATTTTGCTTATAGTCTATATTCAGTTCAGCAATTTTACATGATTGCTGCTTTAATTGGATTTGTTCAGGGTGGTATACAGGCATTGAGCAGATCATACTTTGCGGCACTTATTCCAGATAATAGGTCGTCAGAATACTTTGGTATATATAATATGTTAGGAAAATTTGCAGCTTTACTAGGCCCACTAATTGTTGGATTAGTCACTTTTTATACATCTGATAGTAGAGTCGGTATAGGCAGTATATCTATCTTCTTCATAATTGGTTTTTTCCTATTTAATTACTCATTTTCTAGAGCTAAATAAAAGTAATATTGAAATTAGTTCAATAATTTACTAGAACATAATATGATATCTGAATAATGATATTATGGAGAGATGTCAGAGTGGTCTATCGTGCTACCTTGGAAAGGTAGTGTTGAGTCAAATCAACCGGGAGTTCGAATCTCCCTCTCTCCATG
>JABIVC010000016.1 GCA_018667355.1 Gammaproteobacteria bacterium
ATGTTTTCTTTCTTGTGTAGATTATACTAAAAGAAATAATAAATTCATCATAAATTTGCGTCTGTAGCTCAGTTGGATAGAGCATTAGCTTCCGAAGCTAAAGGTCAGAAGTTCGAATCTTCTCAGGCGCTAACCAATTCTTTCTGCTGCAATTATTGTATTCTCGATTAGAGCGCAGACAGTCATAGGCCCAACACCACCAGGTACCGGAGTTATAGCTGATGCTTTTTGTGATGCAGATTCAAAATCAACATCACCACATAGTTTCCCATCTATATTATGAATCCCAACATCAATAACAATACAGTTTTCAGGTATTTGATCACCATTAATAAATTTAGGTATTCCTACAGCAACTATTATAACATCTGCATCTGCCAATTTAGCATTTAGATCTTTTGTGCGAGAATGGCACATTGTTACTGTGGCATTTTGCTGTAGACACAATATCGCCACAGGTTTACCAACAATATTTGATCTACCAACTACAGTAACATTTTTACCGCTTAGATCTGTACCAGTCGATGCTAACATTTGCATTATTCCTTTTGGTGTACATGAAACTAATGTATCTTCACCTAAAAATAATTTTCCTACATTTGTTGGCGTGAACCCATCAACATCTTTTGATGGATCAATTCTATTCAAAACTTTTGCGACAGCGATATGATCAGGTAATGGCAATTGGACTATAACTCCATGTATATTCTTATCAAGATTAATTTTATCTATTTGATTTAATACCTCTTCTTCTGTAACAGTTGCTTCAAATCTGAGTACATCAGATTGAATACCAGCTTTAACAGCAAATTTTTCTTTTTGAGCAACATAACTAGCAGATGCTTTCATTTCACCCACTAATATAACAATTAACTTTGGTTTGATATTGTTCTTATTCAGTTCTAATACTTTATTCTTAAGATCTGTTGATAATATATTTTCAGCAACTTCTCTTCCGCTTATTACTTTAGCGACCATTTTTTTCTCCTATAAAATCAGTTTAACCTTTCTTTATCCGTTAAAAGCTGGACAACATCATATAATTCTTGATATGAACTAACATGAGAACCGCTAGTTTTGTATTTACCATTTATAACTAAAGCTGGCACAGAGTTAATCTGGTATTGATTAGCCAATCTAGATGCTTTTTTAATACGAATTTCTGTACCAAATGATTCCAAAATACTAAGAAATTTATCAGCATCATAACCCTCATCTTTGATAAAATTATAAAGTTTTTCTTTTGTATCTAATCTATTACCATTAACATGTATTTCGGCAAAAACCTTCTCATGAAGATTATCATCTAACTTCATCTGTTGTAGTGCATAGTATGCTTTAGCATGTAGCGCCCATGAATCCCTAAGCGCTACTGGAACCTTAATTAAAATTGTATCTTTGTCTAGATTTGACTCTATATCATTTATTGTTGGTTCAAGACTATAACAATGCGGGCAGCCGTACCAAAAAAACTCATATATAACAATCTTGTCACTTTCAGTTTGTTTTTGGTTAGAGATTTGAACGTACTTTTGTGAGGAGTCTGATGAAATAGCAAGGCTACTGATGGTTAATGCTAAAAAAATTGATATAAATGACAATGTTCTCATTAATGTAATCCCTGAATATACTGTGCTACTGATTTCATTTCATTATCTGTCATACGATGAACTATATTCCTCATCATTTTATTTGAATCATTTGATCGAATATCTTTTTGGAAATTTTTAAGCTGTAAATAGACATACTCAGCATGTTGACCAGATAAGACTGGTATAGCTGCTGGTCCATTACCATCTCCATTTGGTCCATGGCATGCAATACAAGCTTGAATTTTATATTCCATATTACCACCTCTGTAAATATTCTGGCCGAGCTTAAAAGATTTATCGGCTGTAGTCCCTATAGATTTACTAAGGGATGAATAATAAGCTGAAAGGTCATCAATATCTTCACTAGAAAGAGCAACCGATATACCATACATGATTGCATTATTTCTTTTGCCATCTGGGCCTTTTTTAAATTCATGTAATTGAGCTGATAAATATGACTCATGCTGACCTGCTAATTTTGGCCACACTGGACTAGGGCTAACTCCTGCTTCACCATGACAAGCCACACATGTTATGCTTTTCTCTTTGCCCTTTGCTATATCTCCTGCTTGAATATTGGCGGAAAATATGATTAAAAGTGATATTTTAGTATATAGCGATAATTTATTCATAACTCAGCAAACATTATATAGCATCATAATGATACTTCAAATCATCTCTTTGATTTTAATGTGCTTTATCCCAATTATTCCCTATGCCAACATCAACTATTAGTGGAACAGCCAGTTTATAGCAGCTAGCCATTAGCTCGTTTATTTTGAGGCTAGCTTCATTTACAAAAGTATCCTCAACCTCAAATACCAGCTCATCATGTACTTGCATAATCATCTGTGCAGGGCAATCTGAATCATGAATCCATTTATCTATATTTATCATGGCAATTTTAAGTATATCTGCTGCCGTTCCTTGTATTGGTGCATTAATAGCTGTTCTTTCTGCTGCACTTCTAATTTGAAAATTATTATGGGTAATATTAGGGACATATATTCGTCTACCTAGGGTTGTTGAAACATAACCATTCTTTTTAGCTTCAACTTTAAGTTTATCCATGAATTCTTTAATTCCCTCATATCTTAGAAAATATTTATCTATGTAGTCTTTAGCAGAACCATTGTCCACCTTTAATTGTTTGCTTAAACCATATGAAGAGATTCCGTAAATCAAACCAAAGTTAATAGCTTTAGCTGCTCTTCTCTGCTCTTCACTTGGCTCACCTTTTAGAGAAAATACTTCTTTGGCTGTCGATGAATGTACATCTTCATTATTCATGAAACTCATAAGTAAATTTTTATCTTGCGAAAGATGCGCCATAACCCTTAACTCTATCTGAGAATAATCAGCTGAAATTATCTTATAACCCTTTTTAGCAATAAATGTTTTTCTAATATTTCTACCATCATTTGTCTTGATTGGAATATTCTGAAGGTTAGGGTTAGACGATGATAGTCTTCCAGTAATAGTAATCGTTTGATTATATGATGTATGCAGCCTCTTAGTAATCTTATTAATTTGTTTACCTAGTTTATCCGTATAGGTATTCTTAAGTTTCATTAAATTTCTAAATTGTAAAATTAGTTTAGGAAGTTCATGCATAAGAGATAACTCTTCCATTACTTCTTCATTTGTAGAAGGCTGCCCTTTAGGCGTTTTCTTAATCACTGGTAATTTTAAATCATTATAAAATATTTCTTGTATTTGCTTAGGTGAACTAATATTAAATTCTTTTTTGGCATGCTTATAAACATTTTTCTCGATCTCTTCAATTCTATTTGAGAGATTTCTACTTTGCCTATCAAGACTTTTTGCATCTATCATTACACCATTTTGCTCAATATTAGAAATAACTTTGACAAGAGGTAACTCTATCTCCTTATATAAATCAGACTGGTATTTAAGTGTTGAAAGCTTATTAGATAGATATAAATATAGTCTGAGTGTTATATCTGCGTCCTCACAAGCATACAATAATGCTTCATCCACGCTTACTTCAGAGAAGTTTTTTTGCTTAGCGCCAGAGCCTACAATATCCTTATATTTGACAGTTGTATGATCTAGATAACGCTCAGCTAGACTATCAAGATCATGCTTCCTTGAAGAATTATATATATAAGAAAGAATCATCGTATCTTCTATCTGACAATCAAAAATGATGCCATATTTATGCAGTACATTCATATCATATTTCAGGTTTTGACCTATAACTTTTATATCCCTAATAGAGAAAAGATCTTTAAGGTATTCATAAATCTTTTCTTTTCTCATCTTAATATTATTTTTAGAATCATCATGGTTAATAGGTATGTAAAATGACTCTTGCTCCTTATAAGAAAATGATAAACCGACAACCTCAGCTTCTATTGAATCCAAAGATGTCGTTTCAGTATCGAATGAAAATAGTTTAATCTTTTTTAAGTTATCAACTAGCTTGATAAAATCTTTCTCATTATTAATAAGATTATATGAGGATTTTTTATTCTCTTTTTTTTCACTTTCTTTGATTGAAAAGTTATTAGCTATACTTTTAAGCTCATATTTTGAGGATATTTCAGATAGCATCTTCTCATCCCTATTACTAATAATATAACTATTTAAATTCAACTCAATGTCAACATCCGTTTTTAGTTTAATTAATTTTTTAGCTAACCTTATTGTTTCAGATGAATTTCTTAAATTTTCTTGAACTTTACCCTTAAGATCATCAATATTTTTAATGATTCCATCAATGGATTTATACTTGTCTAATAGTCTTGCAGCTGTTTTTGGCCCAACCTTATCTACGCCGGGTATATTATCGGATGTATCTCCTACTAACACTAAATAATCAAATATCTTTTTTGGGTGGACTCCAAATTTTTTTATAACTCCCTCGATGTCTAGTTTCTTTTCATCCATGCTATTGATAAGTGTCACATTCTTATTTACCAATTGAGCTAAATCTTTATCGCCGGAAGAAATAATAACTTCCACTTTTTCTCCATAATCAACATTGGCTAATGTACCTATTACATCATCTGCCTCAACATCAGGTACCTGTAAAATTTTGATGCCTAAGCTCTGAATAAACTGCATAATTGGTAAAACCTGTTCTGATAACTCTGCAGGCATTGAAGACCTATTTGCCTTATAACCTTCATAGATCTTATGCCTAAAATTCTTGCCTTTAGCATCAAATATTACACATAAATATTTTGGGTTATGTAGTCTGATTAATTTAGAAAGCATGTTGGTGACACCATAAATAGCTCCAGTATGGTTACCTTTGGCATTTTTTAGGTGTGGTAAAGCATAAAAAGCTCTATATATATATGATGAGCCGTCTACTAATACAAAATTATTTACATTTTTATCAACCAAAACACCCAAACCTATGTTAAGTTTATTTCATTCAAAAGTTATAACTTAAAATAATTGAAATAGCTATGTCTGTATATACTAAAATTACTGAAGATGAACTAACTAAGCACCTATTGAGGTATTCCATAGGGACAGCAAGAAGTATTACTGGTATCTCTGATGGAATTGAAAACACTAACTACCTACTTAAAACTAATCAAAATGAGTTTATATTTACAATTTTTGAGAATATTAACGAAAAAGATGTAGATCAATATTTAAATTTTATGAACCATCTAAGCCAAAAGGGGTTGTTATGCCCAAATGTTTTGAAAACAAATAATAATGAATTATCTTTATTAATTAATGGTAAACCATCCGCCATAATAGAAAAACTTAGTGGCAAATCTATAATAGATACCGATACAAATAGTTGTATGCTAATAGGCAGCTTACTATCAAAATTTCACGTATATGGATTAGATTTTCCACAAAATATCAAAAATTCAAGAGGTATTCAATGGTGTAGAGATTCATATGGAAGATTAAAAACGGTTATAGAGAGTCATCAATCAGAACTAATTGAACAGGCAATTAGTATACAGGAGGAATTTTTAAGACAAGAGTTGCCAATGGGCACAATTCATGCAGATTTATTTAGAGATAATGTATTATTTAATAACAAAAATATTTCTGGAATGATAGACTTTTATTATTCTTGTCGTGGATTTTTAATATATGACCTAGCTGTTGTGATTAATGATTGGTGTACTGCTGCAGATGGAAAAATAATAACTGAAAAATATACTAAATTACTATCAGCATATATAAAAAATAGAAATATTTTAGATATAGAAAAAAAATACTGGGGCCATGCATTAGTATCATCAGCATTAAGATTCTATTTATCTAGACTTTTAGATTTACATTTTCCCAAGATTGGTGAGATGACACATATAAAAGACCCTGCAGTTTTTGAGAATATACTCAAAGATAGGATTAATACATCTTATCAAATTTAAGTATGACTAATTTCAATAAAATCATTGATAATTTAATAGAGAATATTAGTAATTTACTAATAGTTCTTCTTCTCTCAATGATAATGATGATTTTTATAAGTGTACTATTTAGATCTTTTTTTAATATAAACTTTATAGCTCTTCAAGAATTAGTTATGTATTTTCATGCTGCAATATTTATGTTTGGAATAGGATTAGCTTTGCGAGAAGATGCACATGTTAAAATAGATGTTATATATAGTACTTTATCTAGACAAATAAAATATTATATTTCTTTGGCTGGTATAATTTTATTTATTATACCAATGTCTATTTTTTTAATTTATATAAGTATGGATATGACTATTCAATCATGGTCTATATTAGAAGGATCAAGCGAAGCAGGCGGTCTAAATCTAGTCTTCATCTTAAAATCAATTATTCCATTAACTGGATTATTAATTCTACTACTATCAATATCTCAGTTATTAAAAATAAATAAAGAGCATAAAAAATGAGTATTGAAGTATTTGCAATATTATTCGTGCTCTTTACATTTATTATACTTCTCTCAGGTATCCCTGTTGCGTTTGTTTTGTCTGGTAGTGCTCTAATATTCTCATCTATCGGGATAGTATTGGGGCTATTTGATTATTCATTTCTACTTGCAATACCAAATAGGATTTTTGGTATAATGACAAACCAAAATTTACTAGCAGTTCCATTATTTATATTTATGGGCTTAGTCTTACAAAAAACTAAAATTGCTGAAGAGTTGCTAATTGCAATGAACTCGCTATATAGAAATACAAATGGGGGATTTGCCATCTCAGTTGTATTAGTTGGCGCATTAATGGGTGCCAGTACTGGTATTGTTGGAGCAACAGTCATCACGTTAGGTTTACTCTCTCTTCCGATAATGATAAAAAATAATTATCCAAAAGAACTAGCCTGCGGTGTGATTTGTGCGTCTGGGACCTTAGGTCAAATAATTCCTCCTTCTTTAGTTTTGATATTATTAGCAGACGTTTTATCATCAGCTTATCAGCAGTCACAATTGAATGCAGGAGTTTTTTCACCAGAAACTATAACTATTTCTGATTTATTTGCTGGTGCTATTTTACCAGGTTTACTGTTACCTACGATGTTTATACTTTATATAAAATATGTGAATATTAATAATACTACTTCTTCAAATATCGAAAACAAAAGTGTTGGTGATATTAAATTTATTTCATCATTCCTGCCACCATTGTTCTTAATAGTTATAGTCTTAGGTGCAATTATTTTTGGAGTTGCAACACCATCTGAGGCATCATCGATTGGCGCAATTGGGTCATTATTAATAGCCTTAACAAAAAGTAAGTTATCAATTAATATTATTAAGGAAACTTCAAGAGAAACAATTAAACTTACTAGCATGGTATTTCTAATACTTATTGGCGCAACATTTTTTTCATTAGTCTTTAGAGGCCTAGAAGGGGAAGAATTAATTCAAGGATTACTACATCATGGCCCTGAAGATAAATATACCTCGTTAATTATAACTCTAAGCATAATGTTCTTCCTGGGGTTTATTCTGGATTTTATAGAAATTATATTTATAATTATACCGCTGTTTGGGCCAGTACTTTTTTCTTTTGGCTTTGACCCTATTTGGGTTGGGATATTAATAGCAATGGTTTTACAAACTTCATTCTTGACACCTCCTTTTGGTTTCTCATTATTTTATTTGAGAGGGGTTGCCCCAAAAGAAATAGAAACTACCGATATATATAAAGGGGTTTTGCCATTTATAGTAATACAAATCATAGCAATTGTGCTAGTTTTTATATTCCCTGAGATTGCATTACTTATCCCAGAATTAATCACAAAGTAGTTATCGTATATCTAAATAAGATTTATCTGAAATATCTGTCCAAGGAGTGACATTATCTTTAAACTTCATGTAAGAATTGTAAACTTCTTTTGTTATACTATCTGTTAAACTTATTTCTTTTAAAATTTCTTCAGATATTTTTTTTAGTGTAGATAAGACTTCATCTGGAAATCTTAAGATATTAATATTTTCTGATTTCAAAAACTGTAATGCAAGGTTATTTTTAGAAGTATAATCAGACAACATATCAAGATTAACTGCTTTACATGCAACATCTATGATTAATTTTAAATCAGTTGGGAGACTATTATATTTATCTTTATTAATCATACACTCTATCGTTGGACCAGGCTCATGCCACCCAGGATAGTAATAATATTTAGCTGCTTTGTGAAGTCCAAATGCCCTATCATTATAAGGCCCAACCCATTCTGTGGCATCTATCACACCAGTTTGTAGAGCAGTAAATATTTCTGATCCAGCAAGAGTAACGGGGGTTCCGCCAGCTCTTGAAAGAACCTCCCCGCCTAGCCCTGGTATTCTCATTTTGAGCCCCTTGAGATCATCTATTTTATTAACTTTTCTGTTAAACCATCCTCCCATTTGCACGCCAGTGTTACCTGCTGGTCTAGGTATCAAGTTAAACTTGTTATATAATTTTTCCCATAGTTTAATACCATCACCATAATAGAGCCATGCGTTCATTTCCTGAGAATTCATTCCAAACGGGACAGAGGAAAAGAATTGACAAGCTTGGCTTTTCCCTTTCCAGTAGTAAGCGCCTGAATGCCCTAGTTCTGCACCACCTTTAGATACAAAATCAAACACCTCAAGTGGAGGTACTAATTCATTAGCACCAAAAACTTTCACTGTTATTCTATTATTAGATAGATTAGTAATAAGTTTAGCTAAATTTTCTGCTCCTACTCCTAAACCTGGAAAGTTTTTAGGCCAAGATGTAACCATCTTCCAATTATATTCAGTTTTCTTTTTAGCATATGATGAATGGCTTGTAGCCAATAGTGATGTTAATGCTACTGTGCCTCCTAATGATTTTAAAAACTTTCTTCTTTTCATTTGTTTATTACTTTTATATTATTTTAAAAAATCTAACTGTGCATAGGATAAAACAAGCCATTTTTTCCCATAGCTCTCGAAATTAATATGTAATTTTAAATCATCACTCTTGCCAGTATAACTAAGTATGACTCCATCCCCAAATTTCATATGACTAACACGCTGACCTATTTTTATATATGTATTTTCCTCTTGAGAATAATCATCTATTTCATTATCTTGCGAATAACCATTGAAATCCCTTTTTGTTTGAGGGTAACTACTATTTTTATTTATAATAGACTTATTATTATTTTTAATCGGTTCTAATAAATCATCGTCTATTTCATTTATAAACCGTGAAGGTATTAAGAAATTGCTACTACCATGCATATACCTCATGTTTGCATGCGTAATATATAAAGTCTCCATGGCTCTGGTTACAGCTACATAACAAAGTCTTCTCTCTTCTTCTAAAAACCCTTTCTTTAGATTTCTATTCTCATTAGGAAATATACCTTCTTCCATCCCAGTAAGAAATACAATAGGAAATTCTAAACCTTTTGCTGAGTGTATTGTCATTAGTTGCACGGGATCTTCATGAGTTTTTGACTGAAATTCTCCAGCCTCTAATGAAGCATTATCTAAAAAATCTCCCAATATATTTTCACTGTCCATATTATTTTGATAAAATCTTTCAGCTGTCGATAATAGCTCTTCCAGATTTTCTTGTTTCGACAGTGACTCCTCATTTTTTTTAAGTTCGTAATATTGATTCAGAGTAGATAAATCTATAACTTTTTCAATTAAACTTTTAAGGTTAAGATCATTAAGTTTTTCAGTAATTTTTTTGATTATACTTATGTAACTAGATAAAGAATTAATAGCGCGTGTCCCAGTAATACCAATTTTATCTATTTGGTTGATGCTATCCCACATTGAAAGGGAATGATCTTTTGCGTATTCTCTAATTATTTGTATTGTTTTCTCACCCAACCCTCTTGGTGGATTATTAACAGTTCTCTCAAAAGCAGAGTCATCAGATGAATTTACAGCTATTCTTAAATAGGCAATAACATCTTTAATCTCAGAGCGCTCAAAAAATCTAAAACCGCCATATATTTTATATGGGATACTTCTAGAGTTTAATTCTTCTTCTAGTCGTCTGGATAAGAAATTTGACCTATATAGTAGTGCAATATCTGATCTTTTATGTCCATGTAAAACAAGCTCTTGTATCTTCTGAGCAATAAAACTAGATTCATCATCTCCATTATATGCTTCATATAAAAATACTGGGTCACCCGTAGTAGAATCTGTCCATAAATTTTTACCAAGTCTTTCTTTATTATTAGAAATTAAGCTATTTGCAACGGATAGTATATTATTTGTAGATCTATAATTTTGCTCAAGTTTGAATATTTCTACGTTATTAAATTCATCTTTAAAAAATTGAATGTTGCGACTCCTAGCACCTCTCCAGCCATAAATTGACTGATCATCATCTCCGACCGCATATAAAGATCCAGAGTCTCCATTAAGTAATTTTAATAAATTGAACTGAAGAGTATTTGTATCTTGAAACTCATCAACCATGATATTCTTAAATCTATTATTATAATATCTGAGAATTCGAGAGTTACGTTTAAACATTTCATAGGTCAGCAATATTAAGTCAGCAAAATCTACAGAATTAGTCTGTTTACATGCATCATCATAGTCTTTATATATCTCAATATATTTATCATCATCATTAGTGACATCTTTATATCTTTTTCCTTGATCCTTTTGGGTATTAATAAATGATTGTAATGCTTTAGGGTCATATAAATTATCATCTAAATTTTTTGATTTTATAACCCGTTTAATAATTCTTAATTGATCTTGAGAATCTAGAATAGTGAAATACTCAGATATCCCGGCTTCCTTCCAGTGGATTTTTAATAATCTCCTGCATATTCCATGAAACGTTCCAAACCATAAACCTTGTGAAGATATCCTGAGTATTTTTTCAAGTCTCTGCTTCATCTCATTAGATGCTTTGTTTGTAAACGTAAGAGCAAGGATATCGCTGGGCCTGACACCAAAAGTATTTATAAGTTTGGCAACTCGACATGTAAGTACGCGTGTTTTACCACTGCCAGCACCTGCCAATATGAGTTTATTTCCTAATAAGCAATTTACGGCTTCTAACTGCTGATCATTTAAGTCAGAAAACATTTCTTCTCTATCAACCATTACTTCTTCCTAGGCCTCAGTAGAACTATAACTATGGTTAATATCAATATATACCAATAAATCGATTGATAATAAATATTATTATGGATTAGATATGTCACAACAATTGCGAATAATGAAAAAATTAGAATCGCAGTCATCCAATAATTTCTTCTTGTGCTTTTAAAAATAGAATTTTCAATATGTTCCAATTTTTTTATATTTCTATCTAAATTAAGTTGGTCATTATTGAGTAAATTAATGACTTTCCTTAATGATCCAGGTAACTCAGGTAAAAGATCGATTATATCTGAATAATTATTTTTTAAGTTTTTCAAAGCTGAAGATAACCCTTTTTGTTTTTTCATCCACTTTTCTAGAATTGGTTTAGATGTTTTCCATAAATCTAATTCAGGATAAAACTCTCTTCCTAAACCTTCCGTGTATAGTAGAGCTTTTTGCATGAGTATTAATTGAGGTTGTACTTCAAGTTTAAATTTTCTCGCTGTATCAAAAAGACCTAAAATAATATCACTTAGCGATACATCTTTAATAGACTTATCTAGCATAGACTCACAGTTATCTCTAATCGCTTTTTCCAATAATGAGATATTTGTATCCTTGGGTACCCATTCACATTCTACGTGCAACCTAGCTACTTTCTCATAATCTCTATTGAAGAAAGCTACGAAATTTTCTGCCAAATACCTTTTATCAAACTTACTTAATGACCCCATAATACCAAAATCAACTAAAACAAATTGAACATCATCGCCGACTTTGTTTACAAAGATATTACCCGGATGCATATCTGCATGAAAAAAGTTATGCTCAAAAACTTGTATAAAAAAACTCTCAACAGCATTAGTGGCAAGTTTTTCAAAATTAATTCCTTGTCTCACTAATTCTTTTTTATCATTAATTGGAATCGCAAAAGTTCTTTCCATGACTAAAATATTTTTTGTGACATAATCCCAATATATCTCTGGAATATAAATTAGTTTAGAATCTTTAAAATTGTCTTTTATTTTTTTTGCATTAGTTGACTCTTTTATTAAATCTGTCTCATCATAAACAAGCAGTTCATAATCATTTACAACTTCAATCAAATGCATTCGCTTGAAATCATCAGATAAAGATGTTAGAAATTCAGCGATTCGCTTCATTAATAGTAAGTCTTTTTCAATAGCTTTGTGAACATCAGGTCTTACGACTTTTACAACAACATCTTCCCCATTTTTCAATTTTGCAGAATGAACTTGTGCTATTGATGCAGATGCTAAAGGTTCTGAGGTGAAATCACTGAATATATTTGATATTTTATCACCCAACTCATTTTCAATAATTTTCATTGAAATATCTTTAGAAAAAGGTTTTACATGATCTTGTAATTTTGAAAGTTCATATGCTATATCATCAGACAATAAATCCTTTCTTGTTGATATAACTTGTCCTAACTTAACAAAGATGGGCCCTAATTCTTCAAACATCATCCTAATCTTTAGAGGGATATTATCTACATGTCTTTTTCTAAACCAATTCCATGGCAACATATAAAAATAGAATTTACATTTTCCGCTTCCGCAATTGACTAGCATTTTATCTACATCATATTTGATGAAGAGGCGTGTAATTTGTAGTACCCTTAGAATATTATTAAACATTTTTATACTCTTGATATAATTTATCTGTTCTACTTTTCAAATCATCGACATCATCTAAGAATTTATTAATATCATTTTTTGTTGGGATCACATTTATGTCATCAACAAGTAAATCAACAATGTCACTGGCTGCGTCTTGAAAAATATTTTGGAATGAAGATGCTGCATTATCTAGTTTCTCCTCAAGAGTGACTGATAAGTTGTCACCTAAGATATGAGTTGCAAGCTCACGTAATTTTGTAGAACTACTAATGAACTGATTAAATTTATTAGCAGTATCAATATCCCCATTTATAGATATTTTACTAGAAAATTGCTCAGACCCTCTAGTTATTACAAACATTCCAAGTACTACCATGCTGGCAATTAATTCAACATCAAATTTATCTTCATTATCTATTAAGGTTAAAGTGTTATCCTCAATCTTTATTGATATATTAAAAGGAAGATCTTTTAGATTAATCTTTACAATTTTACCATCTATATTATTAAAGAAATTCTCTGGGATAGACTTTTTAAATACTTCACTCTTGAATAATTTATTTATATAACGAGTTATTGATAATTCATTCTTTAACATTTGAACCCTATATGTATTGTAACCATGTTGCCGACTAATGTTTCATAACGTGTATTTATGAATCCTGTCTCACTAAACATTTCAGTAACTTCTTCTGGAGAATAATATGTAGCTATTGATTCTGCTAAATATCTATAGCTATCATAATCATCAGCTAGTATTTTACCCATTCTTGGTATCATGAAGTGAGTATATTTTTCAAATATATTTTTAATTAATAAATTCTTAGGTGTTGTAAACTCCATTATAATAAGTCTTCCTCCTGGCAAGATAGAGTCATAAATATTTTTAAGTGCTTTAGAGTGATCCGTAAAATTCCTAAAACCAAATGCTACAGTAGCTAGTGAATAATTATTTTTAATAAGCTTAGCTGTTTCAGCTGGGCTTTTAATAAAAGTAATATTTTTAACAAATCCATTATCAATAAGTCTATTTTTACAGATATCGAGCATTTCTTGGTTTTCATCTAAACATGTGATATTAATCGAGGCTTTCTTCGATAAATATTTTAATGCTATATCTCCCGTACCTGTTGCTAAATCGAGGACATTATCCGTATTTTTTAATTTTGATATATCATACATTCTTTCTTTCCATAACCTATGTAACCCAAGAGACATTGCGTCATTCATTAAGTCATATTTATTAGAAACGGAACTAAAAATATCTGAAACTAATTTTATCTTTTTTGTTTTAAGAACCTTTGTTGAACCAAAATTAACTTTTTCACTCATTTTAACTTTTTTTCCTTTCTATATTTAGAACATGCTTATTTTTTTTAAGCTTATTGACTAGTTTTGTTAATATCTTAATATCTTGCACAGAAACTATAAATACCATTATATTATGCCCTGTCTCTTTTGTATCGTCATAAGTTACACTTTCTATGTTACAGTCATTTTGTGCGATTTGTGATGAAATTAGTGCTAAAACGCCTCTAACATTTTCAATTTCAACTTTAATACATGCATTAAAACTGTCATCTATATTTTTATCCCATAACAAATCTAATGTTGTTTCCTGTGTTTTTTTAGTATGTCTTATACTTTTACAAGATTGCCTATGCACTACAATGCCTTTTTCTTTACTTATATAGCCTATAATTGGATCACCAGGAATAGGAAAACAGCATTTAGCATAAGATACTACTAACCCCTCTGTTCCCCTAATTTGTATGCCACTAGATGGAGATGTATTCTGATTTACCATATCTGCTGGAGATATTCTCATTGCTACTAATTTGGCTATTCGATTGCCTAATCCAATCTCTGAATAAAGATCCTCAATAACATTGCATGAATATTCTTCTAAAACGATCTTTAATGTTTTTTTTGGAATCTCATCTAATTTAATATTGAAATCATCAAATGAAGATTTTAAAAGTTTTCTACCTAGCTCTATAGCATCATTATGCTTAATTAATTTTAATGAAGCTCTGATAGAATGTCTTGCTTTCTCTGTAACCACAAAACTAAGCCAGCCAGGATCAGGGCGTAAATTCTCTTTAGTATTTATTTTCACTCGCTGTCCATTTTTTAGTATAGTGTTTGGTGAAACAGCTGAACCATCGACTTTTGCAGAGGCATAATTGTTACCTACATCTGTGTGCACAGCATATGCATAATCTATAATGGTTGACCTTTTAGGTAACTCTAATATATTTCCTTTGGGTGTAAAAACATATACTTTCCCAGGGTGTAAATCAGCCTTGATACTCTCTAAATACTCTTTTGGATTACCAGAATCTCTCTGAATGCTAAGTAAATTTGTAATCCACTGTTGTTCTTTAGTATAGTTTGCTAGTGATGGGACACCCTTACTTTTGTAAAACCAATGGGACGCAATTCCGGACTCAGCCAGAACATTCATATCTTTTGTTCTTATCTGCATTTCAATAGGTAAACCATGAGGACCTATGATTGAGGTATGCAATGACTGATACCCGTTAGATTTTGGTATTGCAATATAATCCTTAAATCTTCCAGGAACCGGGGTATATAAATTGTGTAATATTCCAAGCGACCTATAACAATCATCTGTTGAAGTCGTAATTATACGAACTCCAAAAACATCATTAATGTGAGAAAATTTAACTTCTTTGAGTTTCATTTTTTTATATAGCCCATAAACATGTTTCTCTCTAGCAATAACCTCTGTATCCAAACCTTCCTCTTTAAATTTTTTTGCAATAACTTTTCTAATTTTATCCATTAACTCATGTCTATTTCCTCTAGATTTTTTAATTTCATTTTTGAGTGTTTTAAATCTTAGTGGATGTACTGTTTCAAATGCCAAATCTTCTAATTCCTTATTTAATGAATGAATACCAAGACGAAGAGCTATAGGCGCAAATATCTCAAGAGTCTCTTTCCCTATTTTTTTTCTTTGTTTATAATTAAGAGCATTAATAGTTTCTAAATTGTGACGTCTATCGGCAAGCTTAATCAGTATAACTCGGATATCCTGACTCATAGCCATAATCATCTTTCTTAGATTTGCTGCATCCGCCTCTTCTTTTGTCGAAAAACTTAATTTATCTAATTTACTAACACCATCTACTAGCTCTGCAACTTTAACTCCAAAAGTATCCTTTAAGATACCCTTTTCAATTGTAGTATCCTCAATAACATCATGTAATATTGCTGCCATTATAGACTCATGATCTAGATGAAAATCTGCGAGTATTGATGCTGCTGAAAGTGGATGATGTATATATTCTTCTCCAGACTTTCTTAGTTGTCCTTTATGAGCTATGCGTGCTGTATTAAAAGCCTTTTCTATTTTTTTTATTTGATAAGGGTTTAAATATTTCTGAAGTTTTTTTTTAAAATCAGTATATATTTTACTAGATGTATTAAATTCGTCAAAATTCTTATTATTTGAATTTTTATCCATTACTAATAATGGCCTATAATTACTCTGATTTTATTTTGCTTGAATCTTCTATTGGTTCTTGGTTTTCCATAGATGTTACAGCCACTGCCTCATCTTGATCAGTAGTTGTTGTTTCGACTGGATCAGATTCATCCACAGTCTCGGCTGAGATAGCGGCTGGAGGTACATCTTCTAAATGTTCACTGAGCTCGCTTACAACTTCTTCTTCAGTAATGCCACTACCAAATAGTTGACTTTCAATTTTTTCTTTACTACTAATTTCAAAATAATCCATACCTATTTTTTCTTCAGCAATTTCTCTAAGGGCTATAACCGTAGGTTTATCATCACAATCAACTAGAGGCTCAGCACCAGCGGAAAGATCTTTTGCTCTTCTTCCAGCTAATGAACATATATCAAATGCATTATCGATAACTTTTAAACAATCTTCTATTGTGACTCTTGCCATTATATTTCACCCATATTTAATCTAGATATTGTATCAGAATAATCTTTTTAAACAATCAGCTTATTAAATGAAGTAGTCAAAGATATATAGTCTTTTATAAGGTTTACTGGTATTTTTTTAAATAGAATAATGCCTATAAGTGAATTGAGTGCCAAAGAAAAATCATCGTTAATAAGAATATAATCAGCATATTTAGAGTATTCTAGCTCCTTTAGCGATGACCTCATTCTTTTCTGTATAACATTTTTGTCATCTTCAGCTCTATTTTCCAGTCTTTTCCTTAGTATCTCTATGCTTGGTGGAACTATATAAATAGATATTGCTTCTGGGATAACTTTTTTTACAGCCAACATCCCTCTATAATCAATTTCTAAAATCACATCATGTCCTTGTTTTGAAATATGGCTAATTGAGTCTAAAGTTGTTCCATAAAGGTTTCCATAAACATTCTGATATTCTAAAAACTCACTTTTGCTGATTCTTTCTTCAAATTCTTTTTTATCTATGAAAAAGTAATCTTTTTTATCTTGCTCTGAATCCCTTATTTTTCTAGTGGTAAAAGAGACTGAGGGTCTAACAAAATCGAGAGTTTTGCATACCTTTTTTACTAAACTTGTTTTGCCTGCGCCTGAAGGAGCGCTTATTATAAATATTCTACTCATATACTAATTAATTCTTAACCTAAGTTTATAAATTGGATTATAATACAATAAGCGTAAAAACGGAGATAATATTATGGGTGATCCTTGGAAGTCAATAAGTCCTGAAGGTGTCAGAGCATTTTCATATGGTGCATATACAGTAGGATTAACATGGGTGTTTACCGAAGGATATCTAATCTTTGTAAATAACCTTCTAATGTCTATTGGTATCTCTGAACTATTAGCCAAATCTATATTAATAAGCACTGTAGTGTCTGTTGTGATAACGATGATATTATACGGATTGCATGGAAGATTACCAACGACACTGATGCTACAACATATGGCCTGGGTCAAAAACCCAGATAAATTTCTATTTTTCTTCTATATATGGATAAACTTTATAACGGCAGCTTTGCTGAATGTGATGAATTTAAATGCTTTTTATCAATTTGTTAGCCTTTTTGTAATATTTTTAACTCCTTCTCTAGTATTAGGGCTTAGAATTCAAAAAAAAGGTGGCAATATTTAATTAATCCTTATAACTCTTGGGCAAGATATCAATACCTAGCTTCTTGCCAAGTTTTACAAGCAAAGGTATTGCGACCAACCCGCCAGGCAAAGCGAAAACACCTAAAAGACCTACATTTTTAATTAGGTCTGTAAATTGAGAATTGGCCTTCTCCATGGTTGTCTTATCTATCTTTTCCCCTGCAGCATATTTCCTATATATCTCTAGCATCTCTGTTGTCTCTTTAGACTCTGAGGCAAGAATATTTTTTAATTTATTAAGTGATTCGAGTACCTTATCTTTATTCGAAGTATACTTATTCATAACTGTCTTAAAAAAATCTAAATCATTAATATTCATAAATTTTACTTTTAATGTTAGTTTAAAATGTCTAAAATTAACTAGATATACCATGTTAACAGTAATTTAAAAAACAAATAGCTATTAATCGATTATTGAGTGCAACATATGTCAAAAGACAATAACGATATTTCAATATCCATAGATACTACATATCTTAAACAAGAGTCTGATCCTGAAAATAATAAATTCTATTTTTTATACACTGTCTCTATCATTAATAAAGGGAATATAGGTGCTAAATTATTATCGAGACACTGGGTTATTGAAGATGCCAATGGAAAAATACAAAATGTAAAAGGTGAAGGGGTAGTTGGTGATCAACCATATATGAACCCTGGAGATGAATATCAATATACTAGCGGTACAGTCTTAGAAACTTCTTTGGGGACAATGAAAGGTAGTTATCAAATGATAAATGATTCTGAAAATTACTTTGATGCAGAAATTCCTGAATTTATCTTAACAATACCAAGAGTTATACATTAATTTTATGGTATGTTTTTATTGTATATTCAGTATTTATATCACTATTTATAACCTTTTCACTATTAACCGTTTTCCATTGAGAATAATCAATTTCTGGGAACCACCTGTCTCCTGAATACTCTTTATTAATATGGGTAATATATAATTTAGAAGTAAAAGGAAATGCTATATTGTATATTTCAGAACCACCAATAATCATAATTTCATCTGATGCAGAGAAATCACTTATTATATCTAGAAAATTATTATAGATAGTAATATCATCTTTTTGATAAGAAGGGTTTGACGATAGCACTATATTTTGTCTACCATCTAAAACTCTACCAATGGATTCATGAGTTTTTCTGCCCATTATTATTGGCTTTCCCATGGTTATTTCCCTAAAACGTTTTAATTCACCAGGAATATACCAAGGGATTTTATTTTTATCTCCGATTAAATTATTTTTATCCATCGCAACTACTATAGATAATTTGGGATTATTTATATTCATACAGAAACTTTTGCTTTTATGTGACTATGTGGATTATAATTCTCTAAAATTAAATCAGCATATGTATAATCATAAATAGTATCGATGCCTTTTTTAATGCTTAACATTGGCAAAGGTCTCAGGTCTCTTGCTAACTGTATCTCGACCTGGCTTATATGATCAGAATAAATATGAGCATCACCCAATGTATGAATAAACTCTCCATATCCAAGGCCACACTGATCTGCAATCATCATAGTTAACAAAGCATATGAGGCAATATTGAAAGGTACACCTAAGAAAATATCTGCACTTCTTTGATATAGTTGACATGATAACTTATTATTAACAACATAAAATTGAAAAAGAATATGGCATGGTGGCAAATTCATATTATCTATTTCTCCGACATTCCATGCTGAGACAATATGTCTTCTAGAATCAGGATTATTTTTGATACTTTCAATAACTAGTGTAACTTGATCAAACTTAACTCCACTTGATGAAACCCAGGACCTCCATTGATTACCATAGATTGGACCAAGTTCACCATTATCGTCAGCCCATTCATCCCATATCTTTATATTATTTTCTTTTAAATATGAGATGTTTGTACTTCCCTTTAAAAACCATAATAGTTCATGGGCCACAGACTTAAAATGAATTTTTTTAGTTGTCAGAAGAGGAAAACCGTTCTCTAAATTAAATCTCATTTGATATCCAAAAACTGATATAGTTCCAGTTCCTGTCCTATCTGATTTTTCTTGCCCTTGAGATAAAATATGTTTTAATAAATCATGATACTGCTTCATCTTTCTATTTTACCTTGAATCGATAAATAATATATAACTAAACCAATTATAAACATTGGAATACTTAAAACCATTCCCATAGTTAACCAGTTTTCGTATAAGTATCCAATCTGAATATCTGGCACTCTCACAAACTCAACTAAAAATCTAAAGAATGAGTAAAATATTAGGAATAGTGCGCTTAGTTTACCTGTCACTGGTTTATTATTATAAATAGTCTTTAATATTATGAATAGAATTAAACCTTCTAATAGTGCCTCATATAACATTGATGGGTGCCTAGGGATTAAATCTATCTTTGTAAAAACTATACCCCAATCACTTTTAGTAGGCATCCCATATAGTTCAGAATTAATAAAATTACCTATCCTCCCAAGAAATAACCCTATAGGAACAAACACCACTATAAAATCAGATAATTTAAAAAAATTAATTGTATTTTTTTTACTAATAAACAATATGCCAAATAAAATACCCAACAGAGCTCCATGAAATGACATTCCTCCTTCCCATATATAGAATGTCTTGATGGGGTTATGATAGTAATAATCAAGATTATAAAATACTACGTAACCCAATCTCCCACCAATCAGAAGCGATAGTATTGAGATTAATAGTATTTTATCAATAATTGCTATAGTAAAATCACAATTACCTAAAGCAATCTCTTTTTTCATAAAATAATCTAACAAGAGAAATGAGACTGCGTACATTGCTCCATACCAGTATAAATCTATAAAACCTATAGAGAGTAAAATCGGATCTATATTGTGCGTATATATCATTTATAAAAATTGAATTATGCTAGTAATTATAATAGCCTATGATTCTGTACTATAAAAACAAATAATGAATAGATTAAAAAATGAAAAAAGTGAATATCTCCTGCAACATGCTGATAATCCTGTAGATTGGTATCCTTGGTCAAATGAAGCATTCAAGAAGGCTGAGGAAGAGGATAAGGCAATAATATTGTCTATTGGTTATTCTGCTTGTCATTGGTGCCATGTTATGGCTCATGAGTCTTTTGAAGATGATAATACAGCAGAGTTAATGAACTCGAATTTTATAAATATCAAACTTGACAAAGAAGAAAGGCCTGATTTAGATAAAATTTATCAAATGTCCCAAACAATAATAACAGGTAAAACAGGTGGTTGGCCATTGACAGTTTTTATGACTCCAAAAAAGTTTCCATTTTTTGCAGGAACTTATTTCCCTGATACAGAAAGGCATGGGTTGCCAGGGTTTAGAGATATTTTACTAAGAGTTATGGATTTTTATAAAAATCAAAGGAATGATATTGATAAGCAAAATATACAAATTAAAAATATCTTTGAAACTCTCAATAAAGTTAAAGAAGATAAAAATATAATAGATCAGGATTTGTTAGATGGAGTTAAGAAAGAATTATTATCATCTATAGATAAAGTTCATGGCGGCTTTGGTTCAGCTCCGAAGTTTCCTCATGTTAATAACTTAGATTATTTAATAAAGACGATTGATAAAGATGATAAAAATACATTAGATTTAATAGAGCTGACCTTGCATAGAATGACATGTGCTGGCATATATGACCATTTGAAAGGTGGTTTTTTTAGATATTCTGTTGATGAATTATGGATGATTCCACATTTTGAAAAAATGTTATATGATAATGGCCCAATGATAGATATTTTATGTAATGCCTATAAAGTCACTAACAATTCATTATATTTAGATAAAGTCAACCAAACATGTCAGTGGGTAATAGAAGAAATGCAAGACAAGCAAGGTGGTTTCTATTCAACTATAGATGCTGATTCTGAGCATGTTGAAGGTAAATTTTATGTATGGTCAGATGAAGAATTAAAAGATATATTAAACTCTAATGAACTCAAATTATTTAAAGAGATATTTGTAGTATATGATAAGACTAACTTTGAAGGAAAATATCATCTACATGTTACAAAAACTAATCAAGATAATTATATAAAAAATAAAGATACTGCAGACTTAATATGCTTAAAATTGTTAGAGGAGAGAAACAAAAGAGTTCGTCCTACCACGGATAAAAAAATACTTGTCTCATGGAATTCACTTCTAATGCCAGGATTGATTAATGCTTATAAAATTACTGGGAATCAAAGCTATTATGATTCTGCTAGAAAATGCTTCGATTTTATAAAGAGTAATATGTGGGTCAGTAATAAGTTATATGCATGTTATCATGATAAACCTTATTTTGATGCCTACCTAGATGACTATGCTTTTCTTGCTAAAGTTTGTATTGAATTTTTGAAAGTAAATTGGAATGAAAAAGATTTTATACTTTTAGAGAAATTAACAGATATTTTATTAAATAGTTTTCAAGATAAAAAGAGTGGTGGATTTTATTATACATCTGATATCCATGAAGAGTTAATTTATAGGCCTAAATCATATATGGATGAATCATTACCTTCTGGTAATAGCATTGCTACTGAAGTTTTATTGGAACTATACGAATTGACTGGTCATAATAAATATATAAATGCTGTAGAAAAGTCCATAAGATCTGCAGCAGATTCTATTAATAGATCTAAGTTCTCCCACTGTAGTCTATACTTGACTACTCCAAATATGAATGTATCTAGCAAACTTGTTATTATTAGATGCGGTCAGGAGAAAATGGAAGAATATAAAAAAAATATTTATGGCTTAAATAACATCAATGACAATATATATTTTATACCTAATGATGCCAATATAAACATAGATGGGATTAAAGATAAAAAAAGCCAAGGAGAGTTTACAGCATATATCTGTCAAAATAATACTTGCTCAGAAGCAATTAAGAGTTTTGATAGCTTACATGCAATTCTTTCATCATGAAAATAATATATTTGTCCATTAGGCTCCCTCTAATTATCATCCATATAATAGCTGGCTTAATAATTTTAATATGTTTCCCCTCAACTATTGAAAAATTGAAACCCATCCATCATACAATTAGCCTTTATTGGATGAAGATACTAGTAATTTTATTTGGTTTAAAAATAATACTAAAAGGAAAAAAATCAGAAGAAGCCAATGCATTTGTATCAAACCACATAAGTTTTCTAGACATTATAGTTCTAAATTCTTTAATACCATCAAATTTCATAGCAAAATCTGAAATTAGAAATTGGCCAGTTATTGGACATTTGTCATCTAAAACAGGAACGATATTTATCAAAAGAGGTGATAAAGATGATATTGCCAATGTTATTGAAATAATGAAAAATTACATAAAAAGAGATAAGAAATTAATCTTTTTCCCTGAGGGGAGAATAGGGAATGGGATAGATATAAGAAAATTTCACAGTAAGTTGTTTAATTGTGTCTCAGGTTCTAATTCTATGGTCCAGCCAATATTTATAAGATATCCACTAGATTACCCGATAAATATTAAGTCTGATGATAGTGTTTGCTGGGCAGATAAAACCCAAACACTTATAAAAATATCTCTAAGATGTTTAGGTAAATCTTCAACTGATGTGATGGTTCATTTTGAAAAACCAATTAATGCTTCTAACCTTAATTCTTATGAGTTAGCAAAGGAATCTACTAACTCAGTTTTAGAATCTATAAATAATATCTAAGGTTTATTTAGACCATTCCTCTTTTATCGCCTTCAGTTCCAATAGCAACCTCAACTTCCATATCGCCACCTAGAGGATACCATTGGCAAGCTATTACCATACCACTCTTAGTTTCTTCTGGTGTTAGTAAAGTTGTTGGATCACAAGGACTAGATGGATAATGTCCTTTACCTGAAATAATTGTAGTTCTACAAGAGCCACAACTTCCTACCTTACATGAATGTGGCCATGCAATTTTAGCATTTATTGCAGCCTTCATTAGATTCATACCAGGTTCAACACTAAATGTTTCTCCTGAACCTTTAACTGTTACTTTAGTTGGCTCAGCTTTTTTGAATAAATCTCCGAAAAATCCCATTTTACTCTCTCCTTATGTAGCTTAGATTAAAAAATATCCCTAAATATATCATAAATAGTCAGAAGTGTAAGCAGAATAAAATAATATGTAGATTAGATATTTATAAATCTATCATTCTTCATATGGTTATATAAAGCAATAGCTAATAATAGGCTTCTGATTGTGAAAAATATTAGAAAAGAAATCCATAAATTATCATTATTACCATCCATTAAAATAGCTTCTAGTATAAAAAATATTATTCCAGAGATAATCATTATATTTCTTAATAACTTTGCCTTCAAAGAGCCAATAAATACACCATCAAGCCAGAAAGCAATCGTTGCTGAAATAAATATTAAATAAAGATAAATAATGTTAGACATAACAATAAAATGTATATTTTCTAAATTTGTTACAAATTTAACAATCGATAAATCATATAAATTAAAAATAAAAAGATAAATCAAAGCAAGTATAAATGAAAATTTACCTGTCGAGTATATCGATTGTCTCAATAGTATCTGCTTTCTTTTACCAATTGCATTACCTACCAATACTTCAGCAGAATGAGCAAATCCATCAATGCCATAAGAGAAAAGGAAGAAAAAGTTCAACAGTATTGTATTTGCAGCAAGAACTGAATCTCCATAACTTGCCCCTGTTCTCATAAAGTATATAAAAACAGTCATTAATATAAAGGACCTTATAAACATGTCTATATTTATAAGTATTTTTTTCTTAATCATTATCCAATTAAATATTTCGCCAATCTTAATATTTATATTTTTAAATATACCTTCACTTCTAATAGCATACAAAGCAAATATTATTACTGAATATTCAGATATTAAAGAAGCTATCGCAACACCTTCGATACTATAATGCAATATGTAAATGAAATAATAATCTAAAATAATATTTAATAAATTAACTGTAATACTTACAACTATTGCAGCCTTAATATTTTGTGTACCAATATAATAACCTATTATAATATCTCTTAAAAAAATTGCAGGTATAGACCATATTCTATATTCTAAATAGATTTTACTATGGAGAAGTACCTCGTTAGAAGCATTCATAAAATCCAGAGAGAGCATAATAATTTGTTCTCTAAAAATAATAATCAATAATGAAATAAAACCTGAAATTAATAGTAGATGACTGAGTAATAATATAATCTCTTTCTTACTATTGCTTCCGATATGTTGCGAGACAAATCCAGTAGTTAAAGATTTTATGAATCCAAAACTAAATAATATATAGCTTATGATGATTGATCCGACACCAATGGCTCCAATGTATATAACAGAACCAATATGACCCATCATTGCATTATCTACGAAGCCTACGAGCGGAATAGTTATATTGGAAATAATTAAAGGTATTGCAATTCTTAAGGTATTACTATCTAGCCTAGAGAAATTACTAAACAACGTGAGCTACGTTATCTCTATCATGTCAAAATCTTCTTTAGAAGCACCACAATCAGGGCATGCCCAGTTTTCTGGAATATCTTCCCATTTCGTGCCTGGCTTTATATCATCATCAGGCCAACCTAAACTTTCGTCATAAATTAGGCCACAAATTAAACAAAGATATTTTTTCATAATTTTTATAGCTTGTAGTTTCGCATAATTATATGAAAAACCCAATTAATTTGTTATAAATAATTAATGATAAATAAAAATATATTAAGAGGCATATATCCAATATGTCCAGATTCTATACAATCAGATTTAACATATTTAGAAAAAGTTGAAGAGGTTATAGCCTCTGGTATCAATATAATACAGTTTAGGAGTAAATACCTATCTGGAAGAAAAAAAAGATTCTTATTAAAAAGTATTCATAGGTTATGCATGAACTCTAATGTTTATTTAATAATAAATGATGATTATCATATAATAAAAAATATGGATGGTTGCGGACTACATTTAGGTAAAAACGATAAAAGTTTATTAGAGGCCAGACAAAATCTTGGAGATAGTATAGTGATAGGAAAATCTTGTTATGGATCGGTTGAGACTGCTAGATTATCAGAGGTAAGTGGTGCTAGTTATGTATCTTTTGGTGCCATGTATGATTCTAATACAAAACATAATGCAATAGTTATTAATCATAAGATAATATCAGAGGCTCAAAAAAAACTGAATATTCCAATATGTGTAATAGGTGGCATAGATAAGTTAAACTTAATGGATGTAAAGAAATATAAACCTGATATGATTTCAATGATTTCTGGAATATTTGAATATGAAAATCCAGGTAGAGAAATAAAAGAAATGATGAGGTTAATTGAAGAGTGAAGAATTCGATCAAATTATTTAAACAGGCTCAAAAATATATACCCGGTGGAGTTAACTCACCAGTTAGAGCTTTTTCTTCTGTTGGAACAACACCTTTCTTTATAAAAAGGGCACAAGGACAATATCTAATAGATGAAGATAATAATCAATATATAGATTTTGTTGGGTCATGGGGAGCTCAGATTCTAGGTCATTCAGATAAAAGAATTATTAAAGAGATAAACAAAAAAATTAACTCAGGAATTACATATGGGGCACCATGCAAAGATGAAATAATGTTGGCAAGACAAATCACAAAGATCTTCCCTTCAATAGAAAAAATTAGAATGGTTAATTCTGGGACAGAGGCAACTATGAGTGCTATTCGTCTAGCAAGAGGTTTCACGAAGAAAGATAAAGTAATTAAATTTGATGGTTGCTATCATGGGCATGGGGATTCGTTTCTAATCAAAGCAGGTTCTGGAGCATCAACTTTTGGTTCTCCAAACTCACTTGGTGTTACAAAAGCAAATGCCAAAGATACTATCTCTCTACCATACAATAATATCACCAAAGTTGAGGAAGCAATAAAAAATAATAATGTTGGATGTATAATAATTGAGCCTATTGCTGGAAATATGAATTTTATCAGGTCACAAAAAATATTTATTAAAAAATTGAGAACTTTGTGTGATAAAAATCATATTATTTTAATATTTGATGAAGTTATGACGGGTTTGCGTGTAGCCAAAGGTGGAGCACAGAGTTTATATAAAGTTAGGCCTGACCTCACAACGTTAGGTAAAGTTTTAGGTGGAGGATTACCTGTTGGAGCTTTTGGTGGTAGAAAAGATATAATGGATAATTTAGCACCTCTCGGAGGAGTTTATCAGGCCGGCACACTTTCAGGAAATCCATTGGCAATGGCAGCAGGTTTAAAAACTTTAGAAATCATCTCTAAACCCAGATATTTTAAAGAATTAAGTAATAAAGCTAAATATTTTATATCTGAAATTAATAGAATTTCTAAAAAATATAAAATTAATATGTCAGCAGATAGTCAGGGTGGGATGTTTGGAATTTATTTTACAAAAAAACGTGTGAATAATTATAATGATATCTTAAATACTCAAGAAGATAGGTTTGTAGATTTTTTCCAATACATGTTAAAGCATGGTGTATTTTTCGCACCATCAATGTTTGAAGCTGGTTTTATATCATCTAGTCATACAAAAAAAGACATAGATTATACAATAAAAATTTATGAAAAATGGGTTAAGAATACCTCTCTATCTGCTGATTAATATAATCTGAATATCCGCAACATTAGTGCCAGATGGACCAGTTTTATAAAGCGCATTAATAGATTCTAGAAATGTATAAGAATCATTATTGTCTAAAAAATCATTAATGTCTAAAGTAGATTTTGATAGGGCTTCTATTGATGAATTATCTATAATCCCTCCAGCTGCATCAGTTGGTCCATCAATACCATCTGTTCCAATGGATAATAATAACCAATCAAGGGAAGAAGGAATTTTTTTTGCGTTAGCTAAAAAAGATAAGGCTAACTCTTGATTTCTACCACCTTTCCCAGATCCAGTCATATTAACGACTGTTTCTCCACCAGATATTATAGCTAATTTATCATTTGGAAATTCATTAGATAGTTTAATAAGACTATCTATTAATGAAGAAGCTTCGTTTCTAGCTTCACCAATAAGGTCCTCATTAATAATGATAGGTTTATAACCTAATTTCTTAGAAGAAATTGACAACTGCTCTCTAAATATTTTATTACTACATATAATTTGATTAGTTGAATTTTCAATCTTATTAGGTGATTCTTCAACCAAACCTGAAATACCATTATTCAAATGTTCAATTATTGATTTTGGTGTAAGGTTAATTAGATGATATTTGGCAAGTATGTCATAAGCATTCTGATAGGTTGTCTCGTCTTGGATTGTAGGTCCAGAAGCTATAGTGCTGATATCATCATTAATTACATCTGATATTATTAAAGAGTAACAATGCGAAGGAAGTGCATGTTGTGCAAGTCTTCCGCCTTTTATACTAGACATATGTTTTCTGACAGCATTCATTTCATTTATAGATGCTCCAGATTTAAGCAACATGTCTGTTAATTTGGTCTTGTCATCAAGAGAAATAGACTCTGCTGGTTTAGCTAGCAAAGATGATCCGCCCCCACTTATTAAAAATATTACCAAATCATCTTTGGTGGATGAAGAAATATAGTTTAGTACTTTCTCTCCTGCCTCAATACTTTTATGGTCTGGAATTGGATGAGACGATAAATGAAGGTCGCCTTTATAAGACATCTTAAAATTAGATTCAGTTGATATTACTAAAGGTTGAGAGGCTATCTTAATATGGTTTAAATTTTCTATAAATTCTAAACAGCCATTCATCATTGTTATTGAAGCTTTACCAAAAGCAACGAGATATACTTTTTTATAATTTTTAAATAGATCTGGATTATCTTTTAAATGAGCATAAACAGAAGCTGCTGGATCTAATTTGCTAAGACAAGATTTATATATGTTTCCAACATCTTCACGGAGTGACATCTCTAGTTACTCAAACAACTTTATTTGGTAAATCAGTTCCTGCAAAAAAAGCTAGCGTATTATCGATAGCTGTATTTCCCATTGCTAATCTAGTTTCAATAGTTGCACTCCCTAAATGTGGGAATGATACTACGTTCTCCATTGTTTTAAGTTCATTTGGAAGATTAGGTTCTGTTTCAAAAACATCCAAACCAGCTCCTGCAATTTCCTTATTGACTAAGGCCTGAACTAAAGCTTTTTCATCTATTATGTCGCCACGTGCTGTATTAATAACAAAAGCTGTGTTTTTCATCATTTTGAACCTCTCTTCATTCATTAGATGAAAAGTTTCTTTAGTTGCTGGACAGTTAATTGAAACAAAGTCACTTTCTTTACATATATCTTCAATAGTATCAAGCTTAGTTGCATTAAAACTTTTTGTTACATCTGCAGGTATATCATATGGGTCCCAATATAATATTTCCATATCAAAACCAAAATGTGCTCTTTTAGCTACAGCTTGGCCAATTCTTCCAAAGCCAATGATTCCCAGCTTTTTACCAGTTACTTTTGTACCAAGCAAATGCGTAGGCCTCCAACCTGTCCAATTCTCGGCTCTGAGCTCCCTTTCTCCTTCACCAACTCTTCTTGCAGCCATTAATAAAAGTGACATCGCTATGTCTGCTGTACAATCTGTAAGGACACTAGGCGTATTAGATACTGTAATACCCAACTCTTTAGCTTTAGCAATATCAATATGATTAAAACCAACGCCAAAATTCCCAATCATATTTGCTCTTCTATTTTCAACTGATAAAACATCAGATGTAATTTTATCTGTAACAGTAGGCATGAGGACATCACAATTTTGAAGAGCTGACTTCAACTCATCTGCAGTAAAGGGTTTGTCTGATTCATTTAAAGTAACATCGAATAGTTCCTTTAATCTATCCTCATTATCTTTTGGCCATTTTCTAGTAACAATTGCAACCGGTTTAGTCATTATTATTCTCCTGATGGATTATCGAGCCAGTATTTAGACGCTGCTGCAATACCACTTCCTAATTCCACTTTAATCCCATTAGACATCATTGCCATTTCAGCACCAGCAATTGCACTACATAGCATTAGTTCGTTTAAATCACCTAGGTGACCAATTCTAAATACTTTTCCTGCTACTTTCGCAAGTCCTGCACCAAGTGCTAAGTTATAAGTATTGAAAGCAGTACTTATTACTGGTACAGCATCTGCACCTTCTGGAACAACTATGGCGCTAACTGTATCTGAATACCATTTTTCTTCTTTAGCGCACAACTGCATACCCCATCCATCCAATATAGCTCGTCTTGTTCCTTCAGCTAAACGATGGTGTCTTTTCCAAACATTTTCAAGCCCTTCATTAAGTAACATATCAAGAGCTACTCTCATGCCTCTTAATAAATTAACAGGTGGAGTGTAAGGAGTATATCCAGTCTCTAATTTTGCAATCATATCCTGAACATCAAAATAGCATGTTGGGTAAGTAGAAGATTTCATAGCTTCTAGTGCTTTTGGGCTAACACCTAAAACACCTAAACCCGCTGGTAGCATTAAGCCTTTTTGAGACCCACTAACTACACAGTCAACTCCCCAGTCATCCATTCTAAATTCATAACTAGCTACAGAACTTACTCCATCTACCATTAACAGAGCAGGATGATTTAAATCATCTAGTACTTTTCTTATTGCTAGAACATCACTTTTAACTCCTGTAGCAGTTTCATTCTGACAAACCAAAACAGCTTTTATCTTATGACCTTTATCCTTTGATAGTTCTCTATGATAACTTTCTGGATTAGCTCCAGTTCCCCATTCTTCTTCCATAGTAATCGCATTAAATTGTAATCTTTTACACATATCTAGCCACAACATACTAAATTGACCAAAGCTCGCACCTAGAACAGAATCTCCTATATTGAGTGTGCTTTGTAGAGCAGCTTCCCAGCAACCAGTTCCAGAGGAAGGGAAAAAAACGACTTTTCCTTTTTCTGTAAGAACAATCTTCTTAAGATCTTCTACTAGCGGTGCAATTAAACCTGGGATGGTTGGATTTCTATGATCTTCCATAGGACAATGAATTGCTTGTTGAACTGCAGCCGGAACGTTTGATGGTCCTGGCACGTATAAATGATGATTTCCTGACATGTGCTTTTTCCTTTTTAGTAATTAAAATGAATTAACTTATAAATTTAATTTCATATAGTATGCCACAATTGTGGATATTTTAAACTATAATATATGACTTTTAGGAAGCTATGCTAATGAGTATATATTGGTTATATCTAATCACTGGAGCAATTGGAGGCTTCATTGGTGGTCTTTTGGGGCTAGGCGGAGGCATAATCTTTGTGCCTTTTCTATTCTTTATATTTAGTTTATATGACTTACATCCAAGCCATGTAATGCAAAGCGCAGTCTGCACGTCATTAGTATGTGTAATTCTTTCAAGCTTATCTGCGGCAATTAAACATAATAAAAATAAATTAATTAATTGGCGGCTAGTTAAGATAATGTTGCCCGGGTTAATATTGGGCTCAATTATTGGTGTCTCTGTAATCACAATATTAACTAGTGATGTTATAAAATTATATTATGGGATACTTTTAATAATTATCTCTATATATCTGATAAATGAAAAAGAGAAAAATAATTATCATACAAATAGAGAGCATAAACATATAAATATATTTTCTTTTATCACAGGTTTTATTAGTAATATATTAGGTATTGGCGGTGGCACTCTGACAACACCATATTTTAAATTTAATGGTGAATCCATGAAGACGAGTATAGCAACAGCAGCAGCTTGCGGTGTGCCAATAGCCTTATTAGGGATATTAGGAGTTTTGGTTATATCAACAATCTTCCCAATATTTGGAAAAACAGTCTTAGATTTTATTGACTTTCATGCTTTCTTTCTTATCTCAGTATCCACTCTCATATTTTCTTATATAGGAGCTGGAGTTACATATAAAACAAATACACAAATATTGAAAAAGATATTTTGCATGACTCTTTTTCTAGTTGGGATAACAATACTTATCTACTGATGTTCTTTTCAACACATCAATTCCAGTTGCAGACTCAATAGCTTTAATTTTCAAATACTTACTTTTGTTAAATATTCTTAATGATTGTGTTTTCAGATAATTAGGGATTAAGTTATCAGAGTAAAACTTTTTAAGAAAATTAATTGCATTATAAGTCTTACTATTTTCTAAGATGCAAGAACTATTAAAGTTTTCTAAGACCTGATTCAAGTTATGATTATCAGAACTCATCTTTAAAAATGAGTTTTCTAGCAAGTAAATATCTTGTATACCCATATTTAACCCGAGACCAGCCATAGGATGAACAGAGTGAGCTGCACCGCCTATAACTAATATATTATTCGTTACATAAGATTCAACATGAAAACCAGACAATGGAAAAATAACTCTATCTGAAATACTTTTGATAGATCCAACCTTCTCTGAGAGATGACTATTTAAAACAGAGATAATATTTTTATCATCCTCATTTTTTAGATCGTCTAAAATATCATTGTTCACTGACCATATTAAATTATATTTATTCTGTGTAATTGGTAATAACCCCAGAATCTGTCCATCCAAGAATTTTTGATAAGCAATATTAGAAACAGTGTTACCCTCGAGATGTAAATCTATTACCAAAGCATGTTGATTATACTCAATGGACTTTTTATTTAACTCAAGAGAATTCAGCAAGAAGTCTATGCTATTATCTGATTTTATAATAAGATTCAAATTGATAGTTTTATCATCAGAAAGTGTAACTTTATGGCAATTATCATTGTAACTAATACTATTTATATCTGAGTCATCAATAATTTCAATATTATTTATTGCAGATAACTTTGCTGTCAAACTATTAATAATTAAATCCTCTTTTATGATATATCCTAAGCTATCATATGAAATAGATGATGACTCAAATTTAACCTCCTCACCCATATTATCAGACCATGTTATAATTTTATTATAGGGCCTGGATGTACTAATCATAATGTCATCCCAAATACCCATCTTCATGAAAAAATATTTTGATAAAAGATTAATAGAAAAATGTCTATTTATTTTGGATTCGCGATATTTTTTTTTACTATTCCTAACTAAATAAACATTTTCATATATATTAGATAAACTTATAGCAGAGAGCATTCCAATAATGCCATCACCAATGATTAGTGAATTTTTCATGAATCAGTACCAATATTAAGATAAGGATAATTATCAATGCCTAATATATTCTTCAAAAAGTTATTTTTCATAACCTGAGATGATTTAATTGAATTCATTACAAAAAAACTTAACAGTTTAGATGGAAATTTATCTCCACCTAAGACATTTATTGCTAAATCAATGTTATTAAAAACAGAGTCACGCGATTCAGCAATTGCAGTAACTAAACCTTCAATATCTAGCTTTCCATTAACTAAATGATTAATTAGAGATTCAATATTACTAACAGCTAAGTTAAATCCCTGTGCTCCAACAGGGTGCAAAAGCTGCGAAGAATTACCTAATAACAATATATTGTCCTTAGATATTTCTTTAGATCTAGATGTTATGAGGTCGTATTGACTGACTAATTTTAAGGTAGAAATCTCATTAGCATAATCTTTAAAAATATCTTTAATTAAATCAATGTTAATCTTATTCTTATCATTAAAGAAAACTGGGATATCTTTTTTATTAATTGTTAGTATAAAATTGATTTTATTATCTCCATATGGAATACCAGCAAAAATACCATATTTATTAAAAACCTGTATGGCATGAAATTTTTTAAATGATGCTGTGGAGTTGAATATAAAAGAAGTCTGAGCATAATCTATCACTAAAGATTGTATATTTAATTCATTTTTTATTTTTGAACTAATTCCATCTGAAACTATTAAGTACTTAGCCTTAAGCGTCAACCCAGAAGATAGTTCCCCGGTCAATTTATAATTATTATCGTGATTCATTTTAAACTTACTTATGGAATCTTGATCATATATTTTTATGTTAGGTTGTTTTTTTATTTGATTCAAAAATTCTTGAAGTAAGTTTCTTCTATCAATCACATATCCCAAATCATTTAAATAAATATCTTTTGCATTAAATGAGAGTCTATTTAGACTATGATAGCTTTTAATATTGAGATTTCTAATCGGATACGTATAAGATTGTATTTTATCCCATAGACCAAAACTTTTAAGTGCTAAATAGGATTTATAATTTAATGATAATGGAGAATAATTGTCAAATGATGGAATATTTTTAATCTCATTTTTTTCAACCAAACAGCAGTTTAGGCCTAATTTAGCAAGTTGGATTGTTACTAAACAACCAACAAGACCTGCTCCACTTATAACAAAATCAAATTCTTGATTATTAGTCATTATTATATCTCATTAGATTTTCTATTTCATCCGAAGATTTTGGAACCTTGGATGTTAGGACTTCTGGGCCATTCTTTGTGACTAAAATATCATCTTCAATTCTTATTCCAATATCATGAAATTTTTTACTTATGGAGTTATCAGCTCTTATATAAAGACCTGGTTCTACAGTAAAAATCATTCCCGGTTTAAGTTTTACTGGTTTTTTATCTTCCTTATATTCCGATGGATCATGAACATCAAGACCTAGCCAGTGGCCGGTGTTATGCATATAATATTTTTTATAGAGCTGATCTTTCATTGCTTCTTTGTAAGGTTTGCTAATCAAGCCTATCTTAATGAGCCCTCTGCAGATTACCTTAACTGCTATTGTATGAATATCCTGTAAAGTATTTCCGACAATACAGGCCTCTATAGCTTTTTCTTGAGCATCAAGAACAAGGTTATAAATTAATTTTTGCTCTTTTGTAAACTTACCATTAATAGGGATAGTTCTAGTTATATCAGATGCATAATTTTTATATTCACAAGCAGCGTCAGTTAGCAAAAGTTGACCATTCTTGAGAGTTGATGAATTATCTATGTAATGTAAAATACAAGCATTTTTGCCAGAAGCAACGATGGATGTATATGCCTCTGTTGCATTATTAGTATTAAAATTATAAAGTAAAACTGCTTCTAATTCTCTCTCCGTTAACCCTGGCTTGCACTTCTTTATCATCTCAATATGAGCTTGTGCAGATATTTTACCTGCTGCACGTATAAGGCCAATTTCTTCTTTATCTTTTATTAGCCTAAGTTTATGTAGTATTTTTTTTAATGAAAAGAATTCAGAAGGGAGCTCTGCTCCTGATCTATATTTTTTTTCAAGTTTACTGAGAGACTTATTATAGATTAGTTTATTTATAGAATTCTCATCCCAATCATGATAAATGGTTTTATTGTTTTCAAGGTAAAGCTTAAGATGTTTCTCAAAATCACATAAATAGTCACACTTATCAAAACCATATAATTTTTTAACCTTAGAAGAAGTAGCAAGCTTACCAGTCCATATTTCATCATGTATATTTGGTTTTTTTGTAAAGAAATGTGTTGTTAAAGTCTTATCTTCCTTTAAGATTATAAGTAATCCAGATGGCTTGTCATAACCAGTTAAGTAATAAAAATTACTGCATTGTCGATATCTAAAAGTAGAGTCGTTATTTCTATATTTTTCCTGAGCAGCCTCAATCAGAACCATTGAGTTATTCTTCATTAGGTCAAATAATTTTTTTCTTCTTTTTTTATACATAATATTTTTAATCATCAGCAGTAGTATCTTCTAAAGATGTTATATAAATATGATTCACGGCAGATACCACATAAGAACTAATCTCAATATAATATTCATTAGTTTCTTCATTATCATTAATAGCATAATTCTGCCCAACTTTGCTAATTTCTGTTAAATCATGAATAATCTCCTGATAATCAAGTGTGTTTTTTAATAATTTATGCTGAATGAGATAATTAATACTTAGCAAGAAACTATTAGACCATTCACCCAATGCTATTAGCCTCTCCTGTACTGACTCCTGTACTGAAAAAGGAAAAAATAGTGATTCATTTCCAACGGTTTGTTTTATGAGCATAATATTATCTACAACTATCTTATAATCTGACATTTTTTTATTTAATTCTTGCTTATTAGAAAAGAATGTCTCTAATGCAGGAAAATAGGTGTCTACGGGCTGATTACTGGCTGCGAAACCAGTTAAGTAACCAAAAACTTCATTGATAGAAAAAGGGCTTTCTATATCTGATAAAAATTTTTTTAACTGTTTTTCTAATATATCCATTGTTTCTTGCCAATTAGTTAGCTAGATTAATTATTATAGAAACATTATAATATATGTCTGTAAATAAATGATTTTAAAATAACATTATGTCGAAATTAAGCCAACAACTAGAAAGTCTAAAATTATCCATCAATAGTATTAAGGATAAGATGCAGAAGATCAAAATAGAGAATGCCCTTTTGCTTAAGCAACAAACTGGACTGGTGGCAGAAAAATCAGAACTTATAAAAAAGAATGAATTGGCAAGAGAAGAAATTGAGGCCATATTAGAGAGAATTAGGAATATAGAGTAGTTATGGAACAAGAGCAAATAACAGTAATAATCCAAGAACAAGAATATAAGATTAAATGTGAACCAGCTCAGGTTGAATTATTACAAAAATCAGCCATGCATTTAGATATGAAAATGAGTGAAATTAAAACATTATCACCAAACATGGCTAAAGATAAAGTAGCAATCATGACAGCATTGAATATTGTTAGTAAATATTTAGGTCAAGAGGATCAAATAAAAGAATATTCTAATGCGTGTGATGATATAAGTATGATGACTAATTCATTAAATGAATTTGGAACAGATAAATGAAGTACTGGCTCATGAAAAATGAACCGGACGACTATAACATAGATAATCTCAAAAAAGACAAAATAGAACCATGGGATGGTATCAGAAATTATCAAGTTAGGAACATGATAAGAGATGATATGTGCATCGGCGATATTGCTTTTTTTTACCACTCAAACTGCGAGATTCCTGGAATATATGGAATTATGACTATAAATTCTAAACCATATCCAGACAGTACAGCATTCGACAAAAAAGCAAAATACTATGACAAAAAAAGTAACAAAGAAAAGCCAACATGGTTAATGGTTGATGTTAAATATAAGAGAAAATTACGGGCAGCAATAACACTAAAAGAATTAAAAAGTAAAAAAGAATTATCAAGCATGAGAGTTGTTCAGAAAGGTAATAGATTATCAATTACAGAAGTAAATAAAAAAGAATGGGACTATATTTTGTCTCTAGAAAAAAAATAATTGATAAAAAAGATTAATAAAACAAAAAATATCCAAAAAAAGATAAAAAAATTGTATTTTTTTTAAAAAAAACATCGAAAAAAACTTGTAATATGATTTTTATGTAAATAAACTAAAAATAACCACCAACACTGCGGAGGAAACAGTCATGGTAGCAAAGAAAAAAGCAAAGGTTGCTAAAAGGAAAACTAAAGTAACAAAAAAGAAAGCATCTAAGAAAAAAGTTGCTAAGAGAAAAAAAGTTACAACAACTCGTAAGAAAGCAGCTAAGAAGAAAGTTGCTAAAAAGAAGAAGAAAGTAACTAAAAAGAAGAAGAAAGTAACTAAGAGAAAAGTTGCTAAAAAGAAAAAGAAAGTAACTAAAAAGAAGAAGAAAGTAGCTAAGAAAAAAGTTGCTAAGAAAAAGAAGAAAGTAACTAAGAGAAAAGTTGCTAAAAAGAAGAAAAAAGCTACGAAGCGTAAGAAAAGATAACAATATTTTTTCTAGTTGATCAAAAGGGGCAACCCTTATTGAGTAAACGTATTAAAAGGCCCTTAATAGGGCCTTTTTTTTAACTTAAAAATAGATTGTAAGCTTTGTTATAAGTTTCTTCGAAAAACTCATATTTAAGGGTATTTAAGTGCTCAAGAAGTGTCTTAATTTCATCCTGTTCAATCTGAATGCCTAAAAGGACTCTCCCAAAGTCAGCTCCATGGTTCCTATAGTGAAATAAACTTATATTCCATTTGCTACCAATTGCATTTAGAAAATTAAGTAGTTCTCCTGGTTTTTCTGGAAATATAAATCTGAATACTTTCTCATTTTTAATATTTTTAGATATTCCACCAACCATATACCGTATATGTAACTTAGCCATTTCATTGTCTGTAAAATCAATAACTTTATACTTATTTGACTTCAAGGTAGATAAAATCTTTTTTTTATCATCCATTCCATTATTAAGCTTAATGCCAGCGAATACATGCGCCTTACTATCATCAGAATACCTATAATTAAATTCTGTGATCGATCTTTTGCCAAGTAGTGAACAAAACTTTTTAAAACTACCGGGCTGCTCTTGGATAGTGACACCAATTAACATCTCATTTAATTCCCCTAGCTCAGATCGCTCAGAAACATGTCTTAATCTATCAAAATTCATATTTGCGCCACAGAAAATTGAAATAAGTTTTTTATTTTTAATATTATGGAGCTTAACAAATTTCTTTATACCAGCAATTGATAAAGCTCCAGCAGGTTCTGCTATAGTCCTGGTCTCCTCATATAAATCTTTAATACCAGCACAAATTTCGTCAGTATTAACTAATACTGAAGAAAAAACTTCATCTTTTGTTAAGTCGAAAGTATGCTTACCTATTTGTTTCACAGCAACACCATCAGCAAAAATACCAATACTTTTTAGTTTGACCCTTTTTTTCATAGTAAAAGCTTGATTAAAACAATTTGAATCAACTGGTTCTACAGCGATAATTTTAGTTTTAGGGCTCTCATATTTTAAGTAAGAAACAATGCCAGCCAACAAACCTCCGCCGCCAACCGGAACAAAAATATAGTCTGGCTTGCCTTGTAGTTGGTCCATGATTTCTAGAGCAATGGTACCTTGTCCTGCAATAACATCTAAATCATCGTATGGATGAATAAATTCTAAACTTTCATTTTTAGATTTTTGTATTGCAAAATCATATGCATCATCATAGCTATCACCTTCAAGAATTACCTGAGCACCTAGCGATTTCACAGCATTAACTTTAATCATTGGCGTAGTTTTAGGCATAACTATAATTGCCTTAATTCCAAGTTTTTTTGATGATAAAGCAACACCTTGGGCATGATTCCCTGCAGAAGCTGCAATCAGATATGATATATTTTTTGTCTTTTTTAAGTGAGATATTTTATTATATGCCCCTCTTAGTTTAAAAGAAAAAACAGGCTGTAAATCATCTCTTTTTATATAAATATTATTTCCTAGTCTTTTAGAGAGTGTTTTAGCATAATCCAGAGGTGTTTTTAATGCTATATCATAGACATTAGAATTTTTTATTTTTTTATAAACTAATTTTAACTTTTTTTCTGTCATCTTCAACCTACATATAATGTATAATAACAGGATATATTAATATAATTTAACTATAAATACCGAATTATATGGATCAAGACGAAAAAAAAATTAAAGTTGCTGAAGCAGCACTAGAGTATATAGAGAATAATGAAATATTAGGAATAGGTTCTGGTTCGACTGTAAATTGTTTTATTGAAATGTTGGACAAAGTTAAATCGAAGATAGAAGCAGTTGTTTCATCGTCAGAAAAAACGTCTCAACTCGTAAAATCAAAAAATATTAAAGTTATTGAATTAAGAGAGGCTGGCAAAATTTCTGTTTATATAGATGGCGCAGATGAATCTAATAAATTTAAACAGTTAATAAAAGGTGGTGGCGGTGCTCTAACAAGAGAAAAGATAGTTGCAAATTCAAGTTCAAAATTTATTTGTATGATAGACGATAGTAAATATGTTGGAGTTCTAGGGAAATTTCCTTTACCAATAGAAGTAATTAAAATGGCTCAAAGTTCAGTTGCCATGGAAATGATTAAATTAGGTGGAAGACCTATTCTTAGAGAAAACTTTATAACTGATAATGGAAATATAATTCTTGACGTTCATGATCTAGAGATTAACGAGCCAATAAAACTTGAGAAGTTTCTCAATAATATTCCAGGGGTTGTAACGAATGGGCTTTTTGCAATTCGCTGTGCTGATAAGCTCTTAATAGCTGATGACAAAAATATCGAAGTGATATAATTATCTTTTTGAGAATTGTGTAGCTTTTCTAGCTTTTCTAAGGCCTACTTTCTTTCTCTCAACTTTTCTTGCGTCTCTTGTAACAAAACCTTCTCTCCTTAGAATTGGCAATAAATCGCTTTGATACTTTATTAGTGCTCTAGTTACTCCATGAACCATGGCCCCTACTTGACCACTTGGTCCACCTCCACAAACACTGATTTTCAAGTCTACCTTATTTTCTAATTCTGATTTTTGTAATGGTGCCATTAAATATGACTTTAAGGCCTTTGATTGAACAAAATTGTCTACGTCACGAGAGTTGATTGTTATCAAACCGGTCCCTTCGTTTAAGTAGACACGTGCTGTAGATGTTTTTCTTCTTCCTGTTCCGTATGTTTTATGCATGTTAAATCTCTAGCTTTTTAGGTTTTTGCGCATGGTGATCATGCTTTTCATTATTATAAATCTTTAATTTTTTGATCATGCTTCTTCCTAAAGGATTTTTAGGTAGCATTCCCTTAACAGCATTCATGATAACAAAAGATGGATCTTTTTCCATGATTGCTGATAAATTAGGTTTTTTCATATTTCCAATATAACCCGTATGCTTATAATAAACTTTATCTTCAAGTTTGTTGCCTGTTACGGTGAGGTTTTTAGCGTTAATAACAACTATATAGTCGCCATTATCGATATATGGTAGGTATGTAGGCTTATGCTTACCTTTTAAGACACTGGCAATTTTCGAAGCAAGCCTCCCCAGAACTGCTGAATTTGCATCTATTATGTACCAGTCTTTTTTGATTGTATTGTCGTTCATATTCACAGTATCCATGATTTTACGCACATCATTGCAGGTATACAAGAAATTTATACAAAAAGTTATTTATAGGAGAACATATTAATGTTTAAATATTATTAATGATTAATCAAAAAAAACCATTAATTGACTCTTTTTTGAGCGAAATTCAATATGCTCTTGGTGCTATTTATGATAATAGTGTTCCCAAAGGCATAAATAAGGATGATATTGAGCTAAATAATGAACAAGCTGTTAAATCAACGAGAATAATGAGGATTAATCATATGGGTGAAGTTTGCGCTCAGGCTCTGTATCGAGGTCAGGCTGCTTTTACGAAAGATAAAAAAACAAAAGATCAATTATATAAAATGTGTGATGAAGAAAATGAGCATTTAAAACTATGTAATTTAAGATTGTCTGAATTAAATGGTAAAAAAAGCATACTCAACCCATTGTGGTATGCGGCATCATTTTCATTAGGAGCTATAGCAGGACTAAAAGAGGGTAAATGGAAACTTGGGTTTATTGAAGAAACAGAGAAACAAGTTAAAAATCATCTTGAGGAATCTATTACTTCCTTGCCAAAAGAAGATAGCAGAAGTAAATTATTTTTAGAAGAAATCGCAAAAGATGAAGAAAAGCATAGAAATACAGTTAAAGAAATAGGTTCAACAGAAATTCCAGAATTAGTAAAAAATACTATGAATACATTATCAAAAGTAATGAAGAATATTACATACCATGTCTAATATATGTTGCTAGATAGACCCCACATCTATAGAATTACTCAACTGATATTCTTCCGCAAAACTTTTTAGTAAAAAACTTCTCAATGTTGATATTGTTTCTAATGATATAAAGTTATTTTCTAATTGATGCTTTTTAAGCATTGACTCCTCGTCAAGCAATAAAAGCGATGACTTTGTAATATGGGAAACATTATTTAAAAATATGTCGTAACTAGGATTAATATTTATATCAAAAATATCAAAAGATTCGTTAATTATCAAATCTGAACTATCTCCATATTTCGATCCTCTTCTTAAATAATCCACAGTAAATAGATTAGGAAATACTTTATTATCATCGTCTATACTTATTATCTCATAAAGTGATTCAAATACATTTGAGTCCGAACATGAAGATATGTGAAACTCGAGTCTTATAACTAAAAAGTTGTCGAGTATATCTTCAATATATGTATGAAATGTAATATGGCTTTCTTTTAAGTGTAAACTAGCAGAATTATATAAACCCAAATCAGCTTGGAGAAGTAATGAACTACTATCGCCGAATGGTTTAAAGCTATGGCTTGACTCATGTAGTATTTCCGTCTTTATGGTTTTTGATATTTGCCTAGCAATTTTTGTGAGTTTATGAGCGTCATATTTATTCAAAATATTTTGCTCAAGTTCTAATCTAGAATTATTATCATGAAAATAGAAACCTTCATAGCAATTAACTATTAATGTTGAACTAACATTGCTTATCTTTTTTAACATTACTGATTAAGTTTCGGATGCCATAGAAACTGGACAACATTGAGATCTGGATCATAACAATAAAAACTTCTTGAGTTATCTCGATGATCCCGAAGCTCTTTGTATATTGTTATTTTTTTTGAAGAGATGTATTTGAACCAATCGTCTACATCATCTTTATTTTTGAGCATTATGCCAAAATGATCCAGCCTATTGTCCTTACTCGTCAAATCTAGAGTTTCATCTAAGTGTAGTGCTAAATTATCTCTGCCATTAGTTAGATAAGCATTTTCATTGTCTGGCTTCCAATCTATGGTCATGCCTAATATTTTAGTGTAGAAATTTAAACAATCTTTAAAATTTTTTACCTTTAAAGCTATATGTTTAATACCTAGAGTTTCATTCATATCGATTAACCAGTTTTTGAAGTAAAGAACCAGGGTTATTATTAATAATAAGGCTTTCGCCTATTAAAAAGGCATAAATATTACTTTCATTTAAAAATTTTATAGATTCCAAATCTTTAATTCCACTCTCGCTTATAATAATTATGTTATCGTCTAATATCTTTCTCTTAAGCTCTTTACTAGTATCAATAGAAACATCAAAGGTTTTGAGATTTCTATTGTTAATGCCAATCATATCGCAGTTAAGGTCCAATGCCACATTTAACTCTTTCTCATCATGAACTTCGACCAAAACATCTAAATTAAGCGATTTACCAAAATCTAGCAATGACTTAAATTTTTCTCTAGATAGGCAAGCAACGATTAAGAGTATACAATCAGCACCTATAATCTTTGACTCAATAATCTGAGATTCATCAATTATAAAATCTTTTCTCAAAATTGGCAAACTAGTGTTCTTTTTAGCTATTATCAAATCATCTTTTGATCCTTTGAAATATTTTTCATCTGTTAACACAGATATGCATGCAGCCCCAGACTTTTCATATAAAGATGTCATTGCCTTGATATCTAACTTTTCATTTAAATATCCTTTACTTGGCGAACATCTTTTGAGTTCAGCTATAATAGCATTTTTCCCATTATTAATTCTTGCACGAAGGGAACTGCTAAAACTGTTTTCTGGCAAAGACATCTTAATAACATCCTCGGCAGTATACGCTTGATTGCTCTTAAGTTTTTCTACCTCTAGTATTTTATCCTTAATAATTTGATCTAACATTTTTTAAAAACTATTCGTTAATTCTATTAGTTTATCTAATTTCTCATACACACTATTAGATTTAAGTGCTTGGGCACATATTTTAATTCCCTCATCTATGCTCTCAGCTTCACCGGATATATAAACTAGAGCAGCTGCATTAATTAATGATATCATCCTTGCTGGTGAGTCATAATTTTTTAAAACACCCAGCATCATCTCTAAACTTTGCTCTGCATCATTTGCTATAATAGATGACATTGTTGAGTTACAAGAAAAATAATCATTTGGGTCAATAACATATCTCATTATCTTAGAATTATGAATTTCTATTACATAAGTTTTATCAAATATACTTACCTCATCCATTCCATCATAAGAGTGTATAATCATTGCCCTATCGGTTCCAAGATTCATTAATGTTTCAGCTACCACTTCCATTAATGACTTATCGTAGACACCTATTAATTGTCTTCTTGCATTAGCTGGATTAGTAAGAGGGCCTAGTAAATTAAAGATTGTCTTGTCTGGAGCGATTGCACGTCTTGAATCTGCAACATGCTTCATTGATGAATGGTGTAATGGGGCAAACATAAATCCAAAGTTTAACTTTTCTAGGCACATTGATACCTGTTCAGGTGATAATTTAATATTAATTCCAGAAGATTCTAAAATATCTGCACTACCTGAATTGCTAGTAATAGCTTTATTTCCATGTTTCGCGACAGATACTCCCGAACAAGATGCTATCAACGATGCAGTAGTAGAAATATTAAATGTTTTTAGACCATCTCCACCAGTGCCGCAATTATCAACGACATCGCCTTTATAAATAACCTTATTAGAAACCTCTCTCATAGCTTCTGCAAATCCTGTTAGTTCTTTTGCACAGAACCCTTTTTCATTTAATAACTTTAAAAATTCCGTTAAGATATTAGACTCAATATTACCCTGTAATACTGAATCAATAAATTCCTTAGCTTCACCTTGAGACAGGTTCTTCTTAGATTTTAATTTATTAATTAGACTCTGATACAATTTATACTTCCAGAAAGTTTTTAAGTAATTGATGTCCTGAACTTGTTAATATTGATTCAGGATGAAACTGTAAACCATAAACAGGATACTCTTTATGGCAAATACCCATTATCTCAATTCCCTTTTCTTCATCAGACCAAGCAGTTATATTTAAACATTCTGGTAGTGATGATTGTTCAATTACTAGAGAGTGATACCTTGTTGCATCAAACGGACTAGATACCATATTGTATATTTCGCTATTATTATGAAGTATAGGAGATGTCTTGCCATGCATGATTCTTTTGGAAGAAATTATCTTGCCACCAAAAGCCTGTCCAATACTCTGATGTCCTAGACAGATTCCCAGTATTGGTATTAATTTATAGAAGGTTTTAATTACATCTACTGAAATACCTGCTTCGGTGGGAGTACAGGGGCCAGGTGAAATAATAATCTTCTCAGGTTTCAAAGATTTAATTTGATCAATTGTTATTTGATCATTTCTATAAACAACAGGTTCGGCTCCCAACTCACCTAGATACTGAACTATGTTGTAAGTGAAAGAGTCATAATTATCTATCATTAGTATCATGCTTTTCTATTCCTTAAGTTTTTATATGCTTGTACGATAGCCCTGCCTTTGCTCATAGTTTCTTCCCATTCTAATTCTGCAATAGAATCGTTCACTATTCCAGCCCCACACTGTATATTAAGTCTTCCATCTTTAATAACGCATGTCCTAATAGCTATAGCTGTATCCATATTACCATTCCAGCCTAAATAACCAATGGCGCCCGCATAAATACCTCTTTTAATTGGTTCTAACTCATAAATGATATTAATAGCTCTTATCTTTGGTGCACCTGACACTGTGCCCGCAGGAAAAGTTGCTTTTAGTACATCCATCATCCCAAGAGCATCCGAAATATTACCTGTTACATTTGAAACCATGTGCATGACATGAGAATATTTTTCTATAATCATTTTATGAGTCAACTTAATAGAACCAATCTGAGATACTTTGCCAGCATCATTTCTACCAAGATCAATAAGCATTAGATGTTCTGCTTTTTCCTTGGGATCATCTTTTAATTCTTTTTCAAGAATAATATCCTCGTCAAGGGTCTTACCTCTTGGTCTTGTCCCAGCTATTGGTCTAACAGTGATCTGCTCATCTTCTAAGCGCACTAAGATTTCTGGGGAAGAACCTACGATATAATAATCACCCATGTTTAGATAATACATATATGGGGAAGGATTAAGGTCACGTAGTTCCCTATAAAAGTCTAAAGGTTCATTACTGAATTCCATTGACATTCTTTGAGAAAGAACAACCTGCATAACATCTCCATCTATAATAAATTTTTTTATTTTACTAACAGATGAGATAAAATCATCTTTTTCAAAATGATACCTAATATTTAAATCATTAGCTCCATCATTAGATAGCTCATGATTTCTACTTGTAATTTCAATATCTTCAGACAATGATTTTTCCAATCTTTCTATTTTTTCTTGAGATTTAATAAAACTATCTAAGTTATTATCTGCATATACTATAATATGAATCTGATTATTAATTTTATCGAAAACTAGGAATTCCTTTGACACAATAAGGCAAATATCAGGTGTATCCATAGTATCTTCTTGGCTACTAGGCTTAATAGCTTGTTCAAAGTATTGAACTGTATCAAACCCAAAATAACCCACTAGCCCACCCTGGAACTGTGGGAGATCTGGATTACTTAAAACTTTAAATTTCTTTTTAAAGTCCTCTATCCAACCAATTGGGTTATCTGTTTCAACTTCCTCTGCTAATACATCAGAAACAAAATATTTTATTTTATTATTTTTTAACTCAATATATTCTTTTGATGGCAGGCCTATAATTGTATATCTACTCCAATCTTTCTTACCCTCCAAAGATTCAAAAAGGTATGATTTTGGCATATTCGATAGTTTTTGATAAACATCAATAGGATTTAGACCATTATTATTTAATGTTGATTTTAGAGGTATCAAATTATAACCTTGTTCAATATGCTTTTTGAAGTCTTGCTCTATCATTCAGTTATAAATCTTTCTATTTAATTTTACTCAGTACTTCTCTCATCGAAGTGATAGTCTTCTTATAATTATCTGAGTTAAAAATCGCCGACCCAGCAACAAAAGTATCAGCGCCTGCTTTCGCTACTTTATCAATATTTTCTAAATTAATTCCTCCATCAACTTCAAGTCTAATTTCTCTTTCTGAATTATCTATTAGATGCCTAACTGATGAAATTTTTTCTAGAGTGCCATTAATGAATTTCTGTCCTGGGAATCCAGGATTAACAGACATTAAAAGAATCATATCGAGATTACCTATACAGTGCTCTAAATAACTAACCGGAGTCGCAGGGTTCAAGACAATTCCTGGTTTGCAGCCATTATCTTTTATAAGATTTATCGTACGATCCAAGTGATCGGTAGCTTCAGGGTGAAAAGTAATATAATTAGCCCCTGCTTTAGCAAAATCAGGAATTATTCTATCTACAGGTTTAATCATTAGATGCACATCAATCATACTAGTAATTCCATATTTTCTGAGGGACTCACATATCATTGGACCAAATGTTAGGTTGGGCACATAATGATTATCCATTACATCAAAGTGAATCATATCTGCACCGGCATCTATGACTTTTTTAACATCCTCACCTAATCTTGAAAAATCAGCTGATAGTATGGAAGGAGCAATTTTATAATCTTTCATATTAAATTTTTAATATATCTATTAGATGACTATATGTTAACAGAGTTATTAATTAAATTATAATTTTCATGATATTATATAGTGATAATTAATGGAGTAAGAATAATGAATAAATTTAAGATATTAACCTTTTCTATATGTTTATTTCTGACAGGGAATGTATATTCAGCTCAATATGAAGTAAAAATGTTAAGTTCCCATAATGGTCAAATGATGGTATTTGAGCCACCAGTTATTAATATTCAACCAGGTGATAGTGTTAGATGGTTAAATGCTAATCCTGGTCATAATACCGCATCAATTGATGGCATGTTGCCCAGTGGAGCTAAAGGCTGGGACGGTAAAATGAATGAGGAACTTGTTGTAGAATTTACGAAAGAAGGTGTTTACGGGTATAAGTGCACACCGCATTATATTTTAGGCATGGTAGGCCTCGTTGTAGTTGGCAACGCAGACTCGAACCTTGAAAAAACTAAAGCCTTTGCAAATGAGGAACAATCTAAATTTGCAACAAATAAAGATAGGTTTTCAGAGTATTTTTCATTAATAAAATAATATGGATAATTCATCTGATGTATTAAATAAATATAGTCTTTTATTCAAAGGTAAAGTTAGAAATATTTATAACTATAGTAATGATAAATTATTAATATATACATCAGATAGAATTTCTGCATTCGATTATGTCTTTGAGGATGAAATTAAAGGCAAAGGTTTACTATTAACTAAAATGGCCAAATTCTGGTTCAAAAAAACGAGTAATATAATTACAAATCATATTTCAGAAGAATTAATAGATTTACCATCTCATATTAAAGATAGCTGTATGTTAGTAAAAAAAACCAAAGTTTTGCCAATAGAAGCGATTGTAAGAGGACATATAGCAGGGTCCGCATGGAGTGCGTATAAGAGCTCTCAAAAAATAAATGGATTAGTGTCTAAAAAAATATATAAAAAATATGATAAGTTTGATAAGCCTATTTTTACACCGTCAACAAAAGCTGAAATAGGTGGAAAGGATATAAATATTAGCATTGCAGAAATGCGAAAAATTATTGGGGGAGAGCTAACAGAAGAAATACAAAATATGAGTATCAAATTATATGATTTTGCATATAGTTTTGCAAAAGAAAGAGGTGTTATTATAGCTGATACAAAATTTGAATTTGGTTTAGACCCAGATAATAATTTAATATTAATAGACGAAATATTCACACCAGATTGTTCGAGATTTTGGCTATATGACAAAAAACTTAAAGAATTAAATCATGAGGCTTTTGATAAACAGTTTTTTAGAGATTACTTGATTGCTAGTAATTGGAATAAGGAACAAATTATGATACCCGATAATATTAAGGAAAAAATTATTTCTAAGTATAGAACTGCATATGATTTAATTACATATGAAACGTAAAAATATATTTATAAGTGGCACTAATACTGAAGTAGGGAAAACCTTTGTTACTCTAAATATTATTAAATTACTGGTGTTTAAGGGAACTAAAGTTAATCCTTATAAACCTATAGAAACTGGGTGTAAAGAGCAATTATCTGAGCTAATACCTCATGATTCAATGCTTTTTTATAAAGCTATCAATAAGAGGATAAGTCTTAACCAAATAAACCCATATAGATTTCTAGAACCAATTTCTCCAGCAGCAGCAATCAAAAGATCAAGAAAAAAAATATATATAAAAGATTATAGGAAAAAACTAGAAGATTTACCAAGTGGAGACATTACACTTATTGAAGGTGCAGGGGGACTATGTTCTCCTTTAGCTCCTGATGGATACAATATAGACTTAATAAAAAGAATAAATGCCCCAACTATATTAGTTGCTAAAGATGAAATAGGAGTGATTAATAATGTGATGTTAAGTATAAATATGCTCAATAAATATAAAATAAAGATACTTGCTATAGTGTTGAATAGAAAAGCCAATAGTCAGCCAGTTGGAATGAATAACTATAAAGAAATCAAGTCTCTAACCAAGACTCCATTAATCCAGATTTTGAATAAGAAACACAATAATCAGAAAGAATTTAATAAGTTAATTAAATTAATTACTGCTTAAATATTACCAATTGAAGCCTCAGAACATAATTTTGCTCTTTCAGCTAAAATGGTTTGTGCTTTCTCGTGATTTTCATCTTTACCAGACCATGCATTAAGAGCAGATTGCTGGATGGCCCTTGCATACGAGAATGTTACTCTCCATGGTAAATCATATGTGCCTGAGTTCATGATATTTAAATGATTAGTAGCTTCATCATTCGACTGACCGCCAGATAAAAATGCTACTCCACCCAAATCTTTAGGACATACATCTTTTAAACATTTAGCAGTCATATCTGCAACTCTATCGTAATTTGCACGATTTGTATTTTTATCTCCAGAAATTACCATACTAGGTTTCAAAATCACGCCTGGAAAATATATATCAATTGAACTCAATTCATCAAATAAACATTTTAGAGTAGACCTTGTTATCTTATCGCACTCTTCGATGGAGTGTTCACCATTAATTAATACTTCAGGTTCTACAATTGGAACTAGATTATTTTCTTGACATAAAGATGCATATCTAGCAAGAGCATTACAATTAGAACGAATACATGAGTTAGTAGGTATGCCTTCCCCAATTGTAATAACTGCTCGCCATTTACAAAATTTTGCACCCAGTGATTCATATTTGACTAATCTATCTCTTAATCCATCCAGGCCTTCTGTTATTTTTTCATTAGGATGATTAGAAAAATCTTTGGCGCCTGCATCTACTTTAATACCTGGTAGGATACCAATATTCTTCAAATGGTCTCTAAATAAAATACCTGTACTCATTTTTTGATGAAAAGTTTCATCAAACAATATTGCGCCACTAATATAGCTTGAAAGATTTGGAGTAGAAATAATTAACTCTCTATATCTAATTCTATTTTCTTCTGTTTCTGGAATACTTAAAGCTGCGAACCTTTTAGCACAAGTCGGCGAACTTTCATCCATTGCTAATAACCCTTTGGGTTTTTGCATCATTGCTTCCGCTATTGACTTAAGTTTCTCTTTGTTCATTTTCACTCCATTTTTCAATCAGTTTATTCAAAATAGTGTATATAATATTACACCTCTATTAAATTGCCAACCTCAACAATCTTTAATGCATTTGTGCCACCACTAGTTCCCATTAGGTCTCCTTTAGTGATTATTACATGGTCCCCTTTTTTAACTGCCCCTTTCTCCAACATAAGATCTATAACCTGTTTATTTGCTTTTGCATGAACATACTCAATATCATCTAGTTTCATAGAATAAACCCCTTTCAAGAGACATATTCTCCGGCTTGTTCTATCATTTTTAGTCATTGCATATATTGGGATAGTAGACTCAATTCTAGACATCCATAGTGGAGTAGATCCTGTTTCAGTGAGTGTTGCAATTGCTTTAATGTTTGACTTATCTGCGCAATAAACTGCTGCCATAGCAATTGTCTGATCTGTTTTGGCAAAGCTATTATCTTTTCTGGAAATTTTTAGGTTTTTTCTATTAGTTTTTTCAGCAACTTCACAAATCCTGCTAACCTCTTGAATAACATCTACGGGATAACTTCCTATGGCAGTCTCAGCAGATAACATAACTGCGTCTACACCAGACGTGACAGCATTTGCAACATCAAATACTTCAGCCCTTGTAGGGACTCTATTACTTATCATCGATTCCATCATTTGGGTTGCCACTATCACAATTTTATCAAATGAAATTGCTTTCCTTATCAACATATCTTGAACGGCTGGTAACTGTTCAATGCCAATCTCAACGCCAAGATCACCTCTAGCAACAAGTAAACCATCGCTTGCTTTTGCAATCTCATCTATATTTTCAAGCGCCTCGCTTCTTTCAATTTTAGCAATAATGCCTATTTGTTTTTTACCAATAACTTTTTTAACTGATTTAATATCATTAGCATCTTTAACAAAAGAAACAGCTATATAATCAATATCTAGCTTTACAGCATTAGCCAAATCTTTTTTATCTTTATCTGTTATACCTTTTAACGATAAACCTCCACCTTTTTTATTTACACCTTGATAGGGTTTAAGTTTACCGCCACGAATAACCTTGGTATATATTTTGGATTTTACAATATTTGTAACTTCTAATTTTATTAGTGCATCACTTAATAGTAATTCATCTCCAATATCTAGTTGTTTAGGTAAATCTTTATATGTTAATCCTACGGATGTATCAGTGCCTTTATTATCTCCAAGAGCTGCATCTAAAATAAACTCGCTTTTCGTTTTTAGTAAAATATATTCTTTACTACCAAAACCCTTAATTCTTATTTTTTGACCCTGGAGATCGATTAAAGTAGCGACTGGTCTTTTTAGTTTCAATGAAGCATCTTTCAGTATAGTGATAATTTTTTCTATTTCTGCAACATTGGCATGAGATAAATTTATTCTAAAAACATCAGTTCCCTCTTTGATTAAATTGGATATTGTTTTAGGAGATGATGAGGCCGGCCCTAGCGTTGCTATTATTTTTGTTCTTTTTCTCATATCCTATACATTCCGAGTTTATCTAAAATTGGCAAATCTTCACCTTCAATAAATTTTAATAGTGACCCGCCGCCAGTAGAAAGACATGAGAATTTATCTTGGAGGTTTAACGCTTCAATGATTGGTATTGTATCTCCACCACCTACAACAGAATATGCACCAGACGACGCTATGGCTTTAGAAATCTTAATGGTACCGTTATCAAATGGTGACTTTTCTACATAACCTAAAGGGCCATTCCAAAAAATTGTTGATGATTCTGAAATTACTTTAATATAACGATTTATTGTTTTTTCACCTATGTCTAATATTTTATCATTAGATTGTACCATAGAAATGTCCCTGATTTCAGGGTTATCAAGACTTGTGTCAGAAGATACCATTACATCTAATGGCATTATAATTTTTTTAGAATCAGCGCAGTTCAATATTTCCTGTGCTTCTTCAATAAAACTTTTCTCAACAAGTGAATCTCCAATCTCATGACTCATTGCCATTAGGAATGTATTGAGTATCCCTCCTCCGAGAATAATATTATCAGACTTAGATAATAGCTTTCTAATAAGGGTTAGTTTTGTGGATATCTTGGCCCCAGATATAATCGTAGTCATTGGTCTTTTTTCAGAAGATAAAAGTTTATTTGCATTCATGACTTCGTTTTTTAATAAATCACCAGAGAATGTTTGGAGATAATCAGAAATTCCATATGTTGATGCCTCTTTGCGATGAGAAACACCAAAAGCATCAAAGACAAAAACATCTCCCAGGCAAGATATTTGTTTAGCTAATGATGGTAAATTTTCTTTTTCACCCTTTTGAAATCTCACATTTTCGCAGAGTACAATATTATTGCCGTTAAAATTAACACCATTAACCCAATCTTTGGAAAAAGTAACTTTTTCCCCTAATAAATTTTCTAAATTATTGATAATTATTTTAAGACTAAAAGATTCGTCATAAAGACCTTCTTTAGGTCTTCCAAAGTGGGATAATATTATGATTTTATTATTATTTTTTAAAAGATTTTTAATTGTGGGAATAGATTTCAATATTCTAAAATCGCTCAGAATTTTTCCTTTGAATACTGGCACATTTAAATCTAAACGCAATAATACATTTTTATTCTTTATTTCAGACTGATTAGACTCTTTTATCATTAATTGTTAGCTAAAATCTTAGCTACATCTAGCATTCTATTTGAGAAACCCCACTCATTGTCATACCAAGAACAGATTTTGAAAAACTTATTATTCATAACCCTAGATAGACTTTCATCATAAACAGATGAATAAGATGAATGATTAAAGTCAATTGACACCAATGGTTCTGAATTATAACCAAGTATTCCTGAAAGTTCATTTTCTGATGCTTTTTTAATTATAGAATTAATTTCATCCAGAGATGATTCTTGTTTTACATTAATACATAGATCAACAAGAGACACATTAATAGTCGGAACTCTGATAGCAAAACCGTCTAGCTTACCATTTAGTTCTGGAAGCACTAAGCCAACTGCAGACGCTGCACCAGTCTTTGCTGGTATCATTGATTGAGTAGCTGATCTTGCTCTTCTTAAATCTGAATGATAGACGTCTGTCAATACTTGATCATTTGTATAAGAATGAATAGTTGTCATTATTCCACTTTCAACGGTTAATTCTGCATGAATGTTTTTAATTAACGGAGCTAAACAATTAGTTGTACAAGAAGCATTCGAGACAATCTTATGAGAATCATTTAATATTTCATGATTAACGCCATATACAATTGTTGCATCTACATTTGAGGCTGGAGCGGATATTAATACCTTTTTAGCACCAGCATCTATATGGCTCATTGACTTTTCTTTAGATGCAAAAAAACCAGTGCATTCCATTACTACGTCAATATTCAATTCCTTCCATGGTAACTTAGAAGGATCTCTTTCACTGAGAACAAGTACCTCGTCTTTATCGTCGATAATTATTTTATTATTCTTTATTTGAACGCTTTTCCCAAAAGGGCCATGTGCCGTATCGTATTTTAAAAGATGTGCGTTAATTTCTGTATCGCCTAAATCATTTATTGCAACAATATTTATTTCACTATTATTGCCACTCTCATAGTTGGCTCTAAAAACATTTCTGCCAATTCTTCCGAACCCATTTATTGCTACATTTATAGTCATAGTGTCACCCGTTTTTTTTAATTAATTTTTTAGTTTGTTTTATAACATTAGATATTGTAAATCCAAAGTGTTTCAATGCTTTATCTCCAGGAGCAGATACGCCAAAAGTATCCATTGTTATTTTTACACCTTTCTTGCCTATTAGTTTATCCCAACATACACCGATACCAGCTTCAACTGCTAGAATGTTATCAAAGTCATCAGGGATCAATTTATTTTGATATGACTTAGGTTGAGATAAAAATTCTTCCAAACAAGGAACAGATACTACTCTGATATTCAAACCATCTTTTGTTAATTTATTTGCAGCTTCAAGACATAAATGAGTCTCAGACCCAGATGACAGAAGTATCGCATCAATCTTATGACTACAATCTTGTAAAATATAACCACCTTTTTTAATAGATGTAATTTGAGCATTTGTCCTTTTTAACTCTGGTAAAGTTTGTCTTGTTAAAACTAGTGAGGAAGGTCCATGTAATTTTTCTAAACTAGATTTCCAGGATATAGCTGTCTCTGTAACGTCTGCAGGTCTCCAGACACTCATTCCAGGTATTATCCGCAGTGAAGTTAATTGTTCTACAGCCTGATGTGTTGGACCATCTTCACCTAGACCAATAGAGTCATGTGTAAACACATTAATTATAGGTAGGTGCATCAAAGCAGACATTCTAATGGCATTTTTAGCATATTCAGAAAATATTAAAAAGGTACTTCCATAAGGTCTAAAACCTCCATGTAAGAAGATACCGTTATTTATTGCACACATACCAAATTCTCTTACACCATAATGAATATATTTCCCAGATGCATCTTTCTTGCTAAATGGTTTTGATTCTGGCCAAAAAACTAAATTTGATTCTTTAAGGTCTGCTGATCCTCCAATGAGTTCAGGTAAAGATGGTCCAATATGTTCCAAGACCACTTGAGAAGACTTTCTCGTGGCCATAGATTTATCATTTTTTTCTATTAAGGAATCTATTTTCTTCGTAAAACTAGATGGGAGTTTATTTTTTAGTCTTCTTTGTAACTCAGTATATAGTTTTGGGTATGATTTTTTATAAGAATTTAATTGTTTATTCCAATTTTGTTCTAAAGTTTTGCCAGATTTTTTTGCATCCCATTCTTTATAAATATATTTAGGTATATGGAATGGCTTAAATTCCCATCCTAGATTTTTCCTCGTTAATAACACCTCTGATTCTCCTAGAGGTGCTCCATGTATGCCACTTGTACCTTGCTTATTAGGTGAACCACACCCAATAGTTGTTTTCATACAAATTATGGTTGGTTTTGATAATTCTCGTTTAGCTCTAGATATAGATTGCTCTATCGAGCCAAAATCATGACCATCAATATTATTTATAACATTCCAGCCATATGATTCGAACCTCTTTTCAATATTTTCTGTGAAGGCAATTGAAATATCTCCATCTATAGAGATATTATTCATATCATAAATTAAGATTAGTTTATTGAGTCCTAAAGTACCTGCAAGTGAACATACCTCATGAGAAATACCCTCCATCAAACAACCATCACCGCTAAATACATAAGTATAGTGGTCAATCAAGTTATGGCCTTTTTTATTAAATTCGCTAGCCAGAGATTTTTCAGCTATTGCCATTCCAACTGCATTTGCTAAGCCTTGTCCTAAAGGGCCGGTTGTAGTCTCAACACCTGGAGTAATATCACATTCTGGGTGTCCTGGAGTAATAGACTTTAATTGTCTAAAATTTTTTATATCATCTATAGATAACTTATATCCAGTTAAATGTAATAAAGAATATAGGAGCATCGAGCCATGACCATTTGATAATACAAACCTATCTCGGTTTATCCAGTTTGGATTACTAGGGTTATGTTTTAAGAATTTTTTCCATAAAACATATGCTATATCTGCCATGCCCATTGGAGCACCTGGATGACCAGATTTAGCTTTTTCTACGGCATCTAAACTTAAAAATCTTATAGCATTTGAAAATTCTTTTTTATTCATATTTTATAGTTACTCAGCTTCTCCATTTAATTGAACAGCCAATGCTTGGTGTCTGTTCCAGTGGGCCTTTACCAGTTCTAGAAATCAAAAACATTGCTTTAAAAAGGTCGCTTTGATTTGGATTATTTGATGCTTCCCGCCCTCTATCATCAAATCTGCCACGGTATTGTAACTCAAGATTAGCATTATAACCAAAGAAATCAGGTGTACATACCGAGTTGTATTTTTTAGCTACTGATTGATCAGTATCAATGAGGTATGGAAAACCAAAACCGTTCTTTTTTGAAACTACTTTCATGTTATCAAATGAATCATCAGGAAAAGATATAAAATCGTTTGGGTTTATGGCAACACAACCAATCCCCTTCATAGCCAAAACATCAGTTTCTACAACCAATTTTTCCAAAATAACTTTAACATACGGACAATGGTTGCAAATAAACATCACCAGCAATCCTTTAGGGCCAGCACAATTTTCCAGACTCCAGGTTTTATCATCTGTCCCTTTCAGGCTAAAATCATAGGCTTTTTGGTTGAAATCACATACTGGAGTAGATAATTCTGTCATGATAATTAATTGAATAACCTCTAATGTAACCTTATTATATAAATAGTTAGTCTATTTATTTGTTTAATACGAGAATATTGATGATATAATACATCATTTTCAGGCAACTTAGTATCTTATGGCCAATTCAAATTTATCAAAGAGTAAACAAAAAGAGATTAAAGAATTAATCGAAATTGGGAGGAAACAGGGTTATTTAACTGTTTCTGCCATCAATGATTTATTACCAGATAATCTATTTGACACTGACCAGATTGGTCAAATTACGAAATTAATCACCGATCTTAAAATAAAAGTAGTTGAGTCAGCTAAAGATGCTGAGGAAGAAACCACTCTCAATGATGAAGAAGTAACAGATGATGAAGATACGGATATAAGCGAAGAAGAAGCCGTAGAAGTCTTATCTAGTCTAGATGAAGAGTTTGGAAGAACATCAGACCCAGTTAGAATGTACATGCGTGAAATGGGGACAGTGGAATTACTCAATAGAGCTGGAGAAATAGTAATTGCAAAAAAAATTGAAGCAGGTCAAAAATTAATAAATCAAGCAATCCAGAGATTCCCTGAATCAGCATCATTTTTTACACAAGTATTTACTGAAATAGAAGATGAGGAAAAAATAGACTCTCTAATATCTGATTATATTTTAGATATAAAATCAGATGCCTCCGAAGAGTTTAAAACGGAACAGTTGCCACCTAATAGCCCAAATATTCTCAAGCAAGCAGAAGAAAAAGATGGTAAAGAAGTTGAGGTTGCTCAAATAACTGATGATGGTCAGGTAACGGATGATAATGAAGATGAAGAAGAGGAAGTAATAGATAATTCGCCAGATAAAGAATTAGTTATTACCGCAGTGAATGAGATTAATGGTTTATACCTAGAATATAGTACATACAAAAGTAAAAAAGATGATAGATATAAAGAAATATTTGATTCTATTAGAGATAAAACTTCGTGTTTTAAATTTTCAACTTTGTTTAAAGAAAAGCTTACTTCAAGAATTGAAAGTATCACTGCTTTAATTGCGAAATACGAAAAAGAAATTAGAAAGATTTGTATAGAAACTCTAAAGATACCCAAGAAAGTATTAATAACAAAATTTAAAGATAGTAACTTTAGCAATCTTGAATTTACCGAAGAATACATCAATGAATCTAAAATGGATGATAATGAAAGGGAATTGACTAGAAATCAGCTGAAGAAATTCCAAAAGAAACTTCATGCGATCGAAGAAAATCAAGATGTGTCTATAAATGAAATTAAAATCATAAATAAAGATAGAAGAATTGGTGAAATAAAAGAAAAAAATGCTAAAAAAGAAATGGTTGAAGCTAATTTGAGACTAGTAATTTCTATTGCTAAAAAATATACAAATAGAGGATTGCAGTTCTTAGATTTAATTCAAGAGGGAAATATAGGTTTAATGAAAGCTGTTGATAAATTTGAATATAGAAGGGGTTATAAGTTTTCTACATATGCAACATGGTGGATTAGACAAGCAATTACTAGATCTATTGCTGACCAAGCAAGAACAATAAGAATCCCTGTGCATATGATTGAAACAATAAATAAACTAAATAGAATCCAACGAAAACTGTTACAAGAGAATGGGAAAGAAGCAACACCAGAAGAGTTAGCTGAACATATGGAGATGCCAGAAGATAAGGTGAGAAGAGTCTTAAAAATTGCAAAAGAGCCGATCTCAATGGAATCACCTGTAGGTGATGATGAAGACTCTCATTTAGGTGATTTTATCGAGGATGAACACGCACAAAAACCACTCGATGAAACTATTAATACTGGGCTAGCAGATTCAACAAGAGATATACTTGGGAGTTTGACACCAAGAGAGGCCAAAGTACTGAGGATGAGATTTGGAATTGATATGAATACTGATCATACTCTTGAAGAAGTAGGTAAACAATTTGATGTTACAAGGGAACGCATAAGACAGATAGAAGCAAAAGCATTAAGAAAACTTCGACATCCATCGAGAGCTCATAACTTGAAAAGTTTTTTAGACAATGACTGATAAAGCAATATTTGCAGCTGGATGTTTTTGGGGTATTGAAGATAAGTTTTCTACAGTAAAAGGTGTTGTAGAAACAGAAGTTGGGTATATTGGTGGTAAGACTAAGAATCCAACATATGAGGAAATATGCCGAGGTGACACATTTCATGCCGAAGCAGTTAGAGTTTTTTATAATAAAGAAATAATTACTTATGATCAGCTCTTGGACTTATTTTTTGAAATACATGATCCAACAACGCTGAATAGTCAAGGACCAGATTTTGGCACACAGTATAGGTCAGCAATATTCTGTCAAAATGACTTTGAAATGCTTTCTAGTGAAAATAAAATAAAAGAATTGAATAGAAGCAAATTTAACAATAAGATAGTTACCACAATTGAACTTAATGATGATTTTTGGATAGCTGAAGAATATCATCAAAAGTATTTAAAAAAGAAGAAATTTAATTTTTTTATTAAATAATCGGGCCTGTAGCTCAGTTGGTTAGAGCAGTGGACTCATAATCCATTGGTCGGAGGTTCGAGTCCTCCCGGGCCCAAGTAAAAGCACTTTCAGACATTCTCACAAGAGAAATTGACCACCTCAAACACCATTATAACCCTTATTTGACTTGACTTAAACAATCTAAAATAAAAGTTCAAGCTGCAATTCAAGGAGATAATATTAGGGTTTCTGGTAAAAAAAGAGATGAATTACAGCAGACCATTCGGCTTATAAAAGATAAAAAGTACAATATCCCAATCCAATTTGATAATTTTAGAGACTAATAAAATTTGTTTCATTTTAGTCCCAATCAAATTTTTTAATATTTAATTTCATCTACTCTTGTAATTAATAAAATTGGACATATGTTATATAGTATGAATATAAATAAATTAACCAAAAAATTTAGAGATATGTTAGCAGAAGCGCAACATATTGCCCATAATAATAATCAGCAGTTTGTTGAGGGATTACATTTATTGCAGGCATTTATCAGTGATGACTGTTTAGCTAAAAGAATATTGTTAAAACACCCTGGAAATTTTTATGAACTACAACATCAAGTAAATTCAGAAATTAAAAAATTACCAACTGTTGAAGGGGATAATGCTGCGATGGAAATGTCAAAATCTATAGCGGACATCCTACAAAAATCTGAGATTTTAATGAAAGAATTATTTGACCAATATATTGCTACGGATATAGGCTTGGCAGCTAGTTTAGAAAATGAGCATATCAGCAATATTTTAAGCAATTCTGGATATAACTTAGGAAAAATTAAATCATCAATTAAAGAATCTAGAAAAAACATGAAAGTAGATTCTGAGGATTTTGAGGGAGAGAGTGAGGTTTTAAAAAAATACACAATTGATTTAACACAACTTGCAGAAACCGGAAAGTTAGATCCAGTCATTGGGAGGGATACAGAGATAAGAAGAGTAATTCAAGTATTACAAAGAAGGACCAAGAATAATCCTGTTTTGATTGGTGACCCTGGAGTAGGAAAAACTGCAATTGCTGAAGGTCTTGCACAAAGAATTATTAACAATGAAGTTCCAGAGGGATTAAAAAATAAAAAATTACTACAGTTGGATCTTAGCGCAATAGTAGCTGGTTCTAAATTCAGAGGGGAATTTGAAGAAAGGCTTAAGAATATCTTAAAAGAAATAACCAAACACCAAGATAAATTTATTATATTTATCGATGAGCTACACACAATGGTTGGCGCTGGAAAAGCAGAAGGATCTATGGATGCAGGCAATATGCTAAAACCAGCATTAGCACGAGGAGAATTACATTGTATCGGAGCTACAACATTAGATGAATATAGAGAATATGTTGAAAAAGATGCAGCTCTTGAGAGAAGGTTTCAAAAAGTTTTAATCAATGAACCAAGTACTGAAGATACAATCGCAATACTCAGAGGTTTAAAAGAAAGGTATGAAATACATCATGGTGTAACGGTAACTGATACTGCTCTTATTGCAGCTGTAAATCTCTCATCCAGATATATAACAGATAGGAATTTGCCAGACAAAGCAATAGATTTAATTGATGAAGCAGCAAGTCTAATACGGATGGAAATTGATTCTAAGCCTGAAAAAATGGATAGATTAGATCGAAAAATAATACAGTTTAAAATTGAGATAGAAGCTCTCAAAAAGGACTCAGATACAGAATCTAACAAAAGAAAATTGGGGTTAGAAAAAAATCTATCTGAATTGACAAAAAAATATCAAACTCTTGAAAAAGTATGGACCTCAGAAAAATCTATGGTAACGGGAGCTAAAAATCTAAAAAGTAAATTAGAAAAAACAAAACAAGATTTAGAAAATGCCAGAAGAAATAATGATTTCGCAAAAATGTCAGAACTTCAATATGGACTTATACCAGAAATAGAAAATAAAATTAAATTATCTGATAAAAACAATTCTGGAGAATTAAAATTATTAAGAAATAAAGTAACTGATGATATAGTAGCGGATATTGTTTCAAGATGGACCGGTATACCTGTTAATACAATTTTACAAAGTGAGAAAGATAAATTATTAAAAATCGAAGAAAGTCTGTCTAAATTTGTAATAGGTCAAGAAAAAGCAATATCTTCAATAGCAAATGCTATTAGAAGATCTAGGTCAGGTATAGCAGACCCTAGTAAACCAATTGGCGTATTTCTGTTTTTAGGTCCTACGGGAGTGGGGAAAACCGAACTAACCAAGCAATTGTCCAATTTTCTTTTTGATTCTAAAGATTCCTTGATACGAATTGATATGTCTGAATATACCGAAAAACATAATGCATCTAGATTAGTGGGGGCTCCTCCTGGTTATGTTGGTTATGAACAAGGTGGCTGTTTAACGGAAACAATCAGAAGAAAACCTTATTCAGTAATTCTCTTAGATGAAATTGAGAAAGCTCATCCAGAAGTCTTGAATTTATTACTACAAATTTTTGATGATGGACGACTAACAGATGGGCAAGGCCATATTGTAGACTTTAAAAATACAATTATTATTATGACTTCAAATATAGGTCATAAATCTTCAAATACAAATGATAGGCTAGATGACATAAGAAAAAATACCAAAGATGAACTTGAGAATTACTTTAGACCTGAATTTCTAAATCGCATAGATGATATTGTCGCGTTCAATTCTCTTAATATAACTGATATTGAAAAAATTACAGAATTACAAATAAATTTATTAAAAGATAGAATATGTGAAGTGACTAACCTAAAAGTTAGTGTCGATAAGAAAGTTATACAATTTATTGCAAAGCAAGGTTATAGTCCTATTTTTGGCGCACGACCAATTAAAAGAAAAATTCAAGCATTAATTGAAAATAAAATTTCAAAAAAAATGTTGAGTAACGAATTTAAAAATAAGAAATATATAAATATTGAATTAGAAGGCAATGAAATATCTGTTATAAATAGTAGTAAGTTACAAGAAGTTTCATAGCCAACCGAGCACGCCTTTAGCTGATGTGATTCAATATTAGATTTTATACGCTATATATCCTAGTATAATTAAGCATGATCATTGAGTTATATTTAATTATATCAGGGATAATATTTGGACTTGTTTCCATTTTTCATTTATGCCGTGCTATAAAAAATTTACGATTAATGCTAGGCACCTGGGATACACCAGTGACGCTTTCATGGATTGTTGGGCTATTAACAGGAATTATGAGCATTTATGCCTTTAGCTTTCTTCTTAACTGAATCTACATAGTCTTTTAAACTTTTATCTTTTTCATCTATTCTTTTTTCTTCTCTTTTTTTTCATCTTTATTCTTATTCATAGTATTAATCATAACAATATCCATGGCTATTTTGATAATATTTGGGATTAGAAGACTACTCTAGCCACACACTTTTCTTTTCAGATATATCATGAGCCGAGCTTTGCGAGGATCACATAATAAGGTTATCATTTTATAATAACATTTAGGAGGATATATGATAAATGTACGAGCATTGGCTTTAACTACTGGAATTTTTGGGGCTTTAACCATGTTTTTTCTTGCATGGTGGTTAATATTAATTGGAGATACACAAGGGCCACAAATTATATTTGAAAGAATCTATCCAGGTTTTACTATTACTCCAATGGGTAGCCTCATAGGTGCGTTTTGGGGATTTATAGACTGGGGAATTGCTGGTGCTATTTTTGCCTGGATATATAATTGGCTTAACTGCTATTTTAAAAAATAATTCTGTTTTATGGGGAATAATTGGCTTTATTGACACAAATCAATGCTTTGGAAAAAAATGATGCGCATATTATATTTAATAGGAAATTATCATTGAACGGAGTACATCTGATGTCTTTAAATGAGATGATATTATCTAGTATATCAGCTGGATTTATTGTGATTTTTGCCGCAGGCTATGCTGTCTTTTATGCATTAAGTAAAATAAAAGAAAATCAAGGATTTTTGTATCTTGGCCATATGTGTTTTGGTTGTTTGATAATTTCCACAATATTTTTAATCAATTTATTAAATCTCTCAGGAAGGTGGGAGGTCATTATGCTAGTAATGCTTCTCGGCTATTGGGCTATACCTAAAATGATTTGGTATCTGAGTGTTGAAGTTAACAATAAAATAATTGGTAAAGAGGAAAATAAAAATAAGTGATAAAAAAAGACAAAATTGTTTGGTGGGCCTCAGAAAATTTTTGGAAAAAATCAGCTATATTTGTAACTGGGTCGATGATTTTAGTTCTAGTACTTCTAACTTTTGATACGATCAATAAAATAACAGCTGGTTCCAAAAGAGTTCCTGCATACACAGTCATCAATAATCAGATTGACTATAAATACAATAAAACAAGAAATATGTTTGAACCGGTAATTGGCTCTGAGTCTCCTCTATTTGGAAATATGCTAACTGCAGAGGAAGCAGAAAATCTCATAAATCTTGGTAAGTTAACGATTCAGGCTAAAAACTGTATGAATTGTCATACGTTGCTAGGCAACGGTGCTTACTACGCTCCAGATTTAACTAAAGCTTGGTTAGATCCAGGTTGGGGTGCGAAATCTGTCAGAGAGACATTGATGCTAAATTTCCTAATGGACCCTGAAAACAATGCAAGGACGTTTGGAACGAATAGAAAAATGCCAAATCTAGGACTCACAGAAGCTGAAGCCAAATCAATCATTGCATATTTGAAATGGATGTCATCAATTGACACCAATGGCTTTCCTACTAATTTCCAGACAATAAAACAATGATTAACCTGCACGCTCTTAATACGATACATTTGAATTCGGGTCAAAAAATCGCAATAAAATATTTTTCTATGGCTGTTGTAATATTTGTGGTTCAGATTGTTTTTGGTATATTAGCAGGCATACAATTTAACAATCCTGAATTTCTCTACCAAATCATAGATTTTAATGTGAATCGTATGGTGCACATAAATGCCATGATTATTTGGTTATTATATGGTTTTATTGGGTCAGTTTATTGGTTGGTTGAAGACGAGGCTAAAACAGAATTGGTCGGTAAAAAACTAGCAAATTTTGGTTTTTGGGTCTTAACTATTGCTGTATTGATTGTAGTTCTTGTGTTCTTATTTATTCAAAGCGGGGAAGGTAGTCAGGCTTCAATTTGGCTAATTAATGAAGGAAGAGAATACATTGAGGCTCCTAGATGGGCCGATATTGGAATTGTTTTTGTAATGTTGATTTTTTTCTATAACATATACGCTACTTTTATTAAAGGTAAATGGAGTGGGATATCTGGCGTCCTTGTTTTGGATTTAGCTGCACTTGCAGGTATCTATACTGCTGGAATGTTTTATAGCAATAATATTTCAATGGATCAGTTCTGGTGGTGGTGGGTCATACATCTTTGGGTTGAGGCAACTTGGGAAGTCCTTGTTGGTTGTATTATGGCTTGGATGTTAATAAAGACAATTAATGCCGATCGGCGTATTGTAACTACTTGGTTATATATTGAGGTAACCCTAATGTTTGGATCAGGGATTTTAGGTTTAGGACATCACTATTTTTGGATTGGAACACCAGAATATTGGTTGACCATTGGCGGTTTTTTTTCTGCTCTTGAACCAATTCCTTTAGTGGCTATGTTGGTTCATGCTATTTACGATTCAGGTGTTAAAAATTTTAAATCAAGCAATAATCCCGCGCTTGCATGGTTAATTGCGCATGCCTTTGGTAATTTTTTTGGTGCTGGAGTATGGGGGTTTTTTCAAACCTTACCTCAAATTAATCTCTACACACATGGAACACAGTGGACAGCATCTCATGGACATTTAGCTTTTTTTGGTGCTTATGCAACAATCAATATTGCAATGTTTTATATGGCAATCCAAGCCTGGAGAGGAAATATTCGCATGGATTCTAGCTTGATTGATAATGGTTGGAAATGGAAAACATCATTAGCTCTACTAAATATTGGTGTTGTCGGAATGACTATTGCGATGTTAATCGCCGGCTATACACAAGCATTTATTGAACGGGCGGTTGAAGGCTCTACATGGAGTGGTTATTTTAAAGCACAATCTGACCCTAGCTTTCTGTCAGCAATGGATTGGAGAATGACTTTTGGTTGGATAATGGCGCTTGGATTAATTATTCTTATTTGGGATTTGATCACCATTGGCTCTCACTCTGAGATGAAAAATAATAAGTCTAAACTATAGAGAAATTTAATTAATCCTATAAATAATGATTCTTGTTTAAATTCAACAGTTTCAGCTAATCTTCATTTGATTAAAAGACCTACCTACACACACTCACTTCTATTATGGGAAGTATTTTATTCATTAGTAGAAGTATCAATAATCAAGGTTTTTTTATAGACCATATCTGAGTAAGTATAGGGTATTCCTCCTATACCTTCTCCAGAATGTTTGATGCCTCCAAAGGGCATCCAATCGACTCTAAAAGCGGTCTGCTCATTTATTAAAACTGTTTTAGCTATTAATTTTTCATAACAATACATTGCTTTATTCAGATTATTGGTAAAAACAGAGGATTGAAAAGCAAACTTATTATGATTTGCCATCGAAATTGCTTCATCAATATCGTTGAAGCCAAAGATATTAATTACTGGACCAAAAATCTCTTTCTGTGATACTTCAGATTCTAAAGAAGGGTTCTTGAGAATCGTGCATTCATAGGTTGTGTTTGAAAGTTTATTTCCTCCGCAAACTAAAACAGCTCCATCTTTAACTGCCATTTTAACCATTGCATGAACTCTATCAACTTCTGATGACCGTATAAGTGGACCTACATCAGTTTTTATATTAATTGGATCACCAATTCGTAGTTTAAGCACTTCTTTTTTAATTAAATCAGTGAATTCATCAATAATATTATTATGCACAATAACATTTTGAATTGATACGCAGACCTGTCCTGCATGATAAAAGCCTCCCTTGACGACTGAGGAGATAATTTTTCTTAAATTAACATCTTCATCAATAATTACAGGAGCAACCCCTCCATGTTCGAGTGCACATTTTGCCCCTGGAGGTAGTTGTGATTTTAATTTCCACCCAACATCTGCACTTCCAATAAATGAAAAAAAGGATATGTTTTTATTTTTTACAAACATGCTATTAACTTCATGATTAGCAGTATTTATCATTTGGCAAAATTCAATTGGCAAATTAACTTCATATAAAAGTTTTATAAATTCATAGCAAGAATAAGGAGTATCTATGGAAGGTTTAATAATTATTGGGCAACCAGATGCGATGGCAGGGCCAACTTGATGTACAATTAAATTGAGGGGGTGATTAAAAGCACACAGTGCTAGAACTACTCCAGCGGGGAATTCTCTCTCTACAGCTATTTTATTCATCGAGGCAGCATTTAAATTCATTGGTATTTCAGAACCACGCCTAGATTTAATTTCATCTCTGCATAATTCCAGGCCATTTATAGCTCTATTTACTTCAACCTTTGCATCTTTTAGAGGCTTTCCTCCTTCTTGGGCAATTAATAAAGCAAAAAAATCAGCTTTCTTTTTCAGTTTTTTTCTGGCGTCATCAAGAATCTTAATTCTAATATTTTTATTAAAATTATTACTTAAGTTTTCAAATGCATTTAGTGAAACCTTAACAACATCATCTACATTATTTTTTCTAATACATTCTACAGACCCTATTTGAGACCCATCCCATGGTGAAAACACTTTCTTGATTATAGGATTACTTATTTTCACAGGAGTAAGATTATTTATTTTAGGATACATATTATTCTACTTCCAAATCATTTAGTTTTTGAGTAAGTTTTAAGTTTTCACTGTAATCAATTGGAATGATGAGCAAAGTTGGCCCTTTTAATTTTTTTATTTTTTTTAGTGTTAAAATTAGTTGAGAGCTTTCATCTTCAAATATATAATTCCAGCCAAAAGATTTAGCTAATAATTCCCAATCAGGATTAGTGAAATCTAAATCAGTATTCTCGCCAAATTGAATCTGCTGCTTCCATTTTATCAGACCATAAGACTTATCTTCCCATATGATTACAACAATATTTGTTTCAAGACGTTTCGCTGTTTCCATTTCTTGGAGGTTCATTAAAAATCCTGCATCACCAGCAATAGCATAAATTTTATTTCCAGTGTCTAATAAATCAGCAGCAATTGATGCTGGAAGAGCAAAACCCATTGAACAAAATCCATTTGGAATTATGCATGTATTTGGTTCATAACAATTAAAATTTCTAGCTACCCACATCTTGTGCGCACCTACATCTGAAATTAATATGTCATTTTTTTCTAAAGATTCCCTTAGGTCATATAAGAATTTTTGTGGTTTTATCAAACCGCTGCTTTTATCGGCACCATACTCGTTAATATCAGACATATTGTTCTTACGGATTTTTTCATAATACTTGTCATCAAATTTTTCTATACCATGATAATTTATATAACTATTTAGTCGCCACAAAGCATGTGCAATATCACCAACTATTTCAACTTCGGGCATATAGTACTCATCAATCTCTGCAGGTTCAAAATCAATATGAATAATTTTTGCAGTGTTATCTTGATTCCATAGTTTAGGATGGTATTCGACCATATCAAAACCTAAGGTAATAACTAAATCTGAGTGCATTACAGCATAATCACCATAGTCAGTTGCCCCAAGACCAATGGTTCCAATAAAGAACTCGGATTTATAGTCAACTGCCCCCTTACCCATGAAAGTTGAAACAACAGGAATATTTGTTCTTTTACATAGTTTTCTCAATTGTTTAGAAGATCTTAGTCTAATTGCCCCGTTACCAGCGATTATAATTGGAGAACTTGATTTCTTAATAAGGTCAAATGCCTGTTTTACTATTTTATCACCAGGTACTGGCCGTCTAATTTTTTTTGGATTTAAAGATATCTGGTTAACCTCCATTTTCGCAATATCTTCTGGAAGTTCTATATGAGCTGCGCCAGGCTTTTCATATGTAGCAAGCCTAACTGCTTTCCTAATAATTTCAGGTATTGTATAAGGATTTTTTATTGAAGTTGTCCATTTTGTCACTGGTTTAAACATTTCACAAACATTCATAATTTGGTGTGATTCCTTATGAAGTCTGTGTGTTGAACCTTGCCCTGTAATAACAAGAATGGGTGCATGGTCCATATTAGCATCAGCTACACCCGTGAGTAGATTACTTGCACCTGGACCAAGTGTACCTAAACAACAAGCCGGCTTACCTGATAATTTTCCATGAGCCTCAGCCATAAAAGCGGCGCTTTGTTCATGACGAGTTAAGATAAATTTAATTTTTTTTGAACGTTTTAAAGACAATAAAAAATCAGCATTCTCTTCACCTGGAACTCCAAAAATATATTCTATTCCTTCATGCTCTAAACACTTAATAAATAAATCAGATGCTTTCATGATATTGTTTCAAACCTCACTATTACAATTATAACAATATTTATGGCTATTTTGGACTATCTTTTGAAAATACTGATGGTATATATGGAATTCCATATCATGCTGAAGAAGAGGACGCCCATGAAGAGGAAGAGCATAGGTTGTTTACAAGGACTGAAACAGAAACCTATACTTTTAAGGGAAGTTTCAAATCAGTTCCATTTTTTAATTCTATTAATTATTCATATAGAAATTCAAACTCTTTTTTGAAAGAGCATGAAGAAGATGGGACGGCATCTTTGGATAGCAATAGCAATACATTTGTATTTAAATTTAATTTAGATGATGACTCATATGAGAAAAGATTACTCCTTCAGTATAATCATACTAAATCACCAATGACTGGAGCTTATCTTCCAACTTCTGAGGCATATGAAAGGTCTATTGCCTATTTCCTGAGAACAAAAAATAAACCTTATGAAATAGATTTTTCTACGAGGTATGATTCTAATTCTAGAGATAACAATAATCAAAGATATGGAGATACATCTTTAAGTTTTGGTACAAGTTTTGCTAGCAAACTAGGAGAATCTTTCTATTATACTCTTAATTATACGCATGTATCCAGAAGTCCGACCATAGCAGAATTATTTGCAAATGGTGTGCATGGTGCAACGTCAAGATTTGAGCGTGGAAATAATAAATTGAATAGAGAAGTTTCAAGAAATATCGAATTGAACATGCAATACAGTCTAAATGATATTGATATGAGTCTAAACTTATATAGAAATAGCATTAATGATTATATTTTTTTACAAGATGAAACAACGACTACAAGTGGTAAAACTGATGCATCTTGGAACCAGAATAATGCAGTAATGCAAGGATATGAAATATCATTGTCTAGCACATATTCGATAGGCGATGGCAATCTCTTGGTAACATTAAGTAGAGATGATATCTCAGGTATATTTGATGATAATACATATATACCCAGAATATCTCCTGCTAAAAATATATTATCTTTAAAGTATGAAAATACTACAAATGATACATTTTATGCAGATATTGTCTATGCAGAATCTCAGGGTGATATGTCATCAATTGAGACAAAGACAAATTCGTATGTTGATCTTGATTTAGGTTACTCTAAGAAATTTATTTATAATTCAAATCAGGACGTAATTATAAATATTTATGGGAATAATCTATTAAATCAAGCAATTAGAAACCATACATCACTGGTGAAAGATCATGTTCCAATGCCAAGTGCTAATTATGGAATTGATTTATCAATGATATATAAATTCTAATAAAAATAATATTTAACTGAGTAATGTGATATTAATATCGTATACCAAAATAAGAATGAGCCATGAGTTTATCGACTCATGGCTTTATTGCCAATATATGCTTATATATTAATAATAATATCTATAAAGAAAATTGATATAATATAATTATGACTTTATCAAAAACATTAAAAGTAATTATAAAGATTTTTTTTACTAGCATTCTATTCCCGATAAAATATTTAGTGAAGAAGGGAAATATAATAGTTCTTAGCGGGCCAGATTCTTATTCATATTGTGATAATTGCAGACACTTATATGAACATCTATCGACCGATAAATCTATAAGAGTCTATTGGTATACAGATAGTACTGCTGTAAAGAAACATCTCAAATCAATTAATCATTTATATATTAGCAAAACTAATATATTAAGACTGATAATTATTCTATTACGAACGAAGATTATGATTAATTCAGGAACTTCTTATATAAATTTATTCGGTATTATAGATAATCCATTTACATACAAGATATGTACTAATCATGGTTCTGGTCCAAAATTAGAAGCAGAAATCATGACCTCAAAACTTTTAAAAGCGCTTAAAAAATTTGATTATCTTAATTATCCATCAATATATACTGTAAATAAGCTTGGCAAAGAGCTCTATAAGCTGCCTAAAAACAAAATTATATCTCTTGGTTATCCAAGATGTGATGGATATTTCGATTCCAATCTTATTTCGAATAGTTCTAAGGATAAATATATTTTAAAATCTATTTTAAAAGATGACTTTGATATAAAATCAAAATATATATTTTACACTCCAACATGGAGAAAAAATAATAACACTTTTCCGCTTTTAGGGATGCAAGGCTTTAATTATGAAAAATTTAATAAATGGTTAGATGATAGAAATATTTATTTTTTGTTTACATCGCATTTAAATATAACTATGAAAGGAGTCAATAACAGCTACAAAAGGATTAAAATGATCGATAGAGGTCATCATCATTTGTTAGACACAAATAGCTTAATGATGGAGATTGATATTCTTCTTAATGATTACTCAACAACCTCTGTTGATATCTCTATCTTAAATAAACCACAAATATTTTTTTTCCCAAATGGAAATATATACTCTGAGCCTGATAACCCTGATAAAATCAAATCAGGAATTCTATTTTTAGATTATTATAGGAATCTAATTCCTGGCGATGAAGTTTTTAATTATACTGATTTTGTTGAAAAGCTCGGTAATATTATTGCTAATACAAATGAGTATTTATCTAAGCATAAAGATAGTTCAGATAAATTACTTGAAAGATATTTATATAAAAAACCAACATATGCAGGGGAAAATTTTAAAAGATTTATTCATGGCCTTATGAGATAATTGTCTGGACTATTATATAACTATATATTAATATACTTATTATACTCCTCCGTATGATAAGAGCTAGCAGAAATCCTAGCTTTTTACTTTAAAAACAGTCCCAACCTTAATCTCAAATGCATTGACATTGCTTTCTGTGTTTACACCAAATAACACAGAAATAGCACGTATGGTGTTGCCATGAGATACGACAAGGATATTACCGGATTTAGGCAGATCATCGATAAATGGCTTAACTCTAATGCTTACATCTTTAAGGCTTTCACCATTAGGAGGACTTGTCTCCCAACCTCTTCGAGCCGCATAATAATTATCTACACCTTCTGACAATTTTACTTCTTCTTTATTCAAGGCTGACCAGTCACCATAGCTTCTTTCTTTAAGCCTATCATCTATTATGATTTCGTTATTATCAGCAAGTATTTGTGCGGTTGACAAAGCTCTTTTTAATGGTGAAGAATAAATATTATCGAATATAATCCCATATAGTTCTTCTTTTAAATCATGCGCTTTATGTATTCCATGTTGAGTTAATTCAGGATCATGCCAACCTGTAAAAAGTTTCTTTTTGTTATATTCTGATTGAGCATGTCTTGCAAACCATATAGTTCTTGCCATAGTTAATTATCATCCTTTTTTTCATTACCATTATCTATGTCATCATATAAAATGACATCACTGCTGCGATTTTTTATTAGAATTTTCGCAAAGATAATTCCAACTTCAAATAACAACCAAATTGGGATTGCCAATAATGTTTGTGAAATAACATCCGGCGGCGTTAATAACATCCCTATTATGAATGCACCCACAATAACATAAGGTCTCTTTTTAGACAAACTCATGGGAGTACTAACATTAGTTAAAACTAGTAATACAGTAATAACTGGTACTTCAAATGCAAAACCAAATGCAAAAAAAAGAGTGATGACAAAATCTAAATATCTGCTTATATCTGTCATAACAGCAATTCCATCAGGAGCTATGCTTATAAAAAAAGCAAATATTAATGGAAATACAACAAAATATGCAAATGCTGCTCCTAAATAAAATAATATGCTACTAGATATAAGAATAGGTAATACAAGTTTTCTTTCTTTCTCATATAGCCCTGGAGCTGTAAACATCCATAGATGATAAAGTAAAAATGGAATAGATATAAATATAGATAGAATCATTACCAATTTGAATGGAATAAAAAAAGGTGATGCAACATCAATTGCTATCATGTTACTACCTTCTGGTAATCTTGATATCAAAGGTTCTGCTAGTTGCGTATATATTACATCTGAGAATGGGAAAAGTATTATAAAAAATATGAGTACAAAAAGTAAACATTTTGAGATTCTAGTTTTTAATTCTTGAAAATGAGGGACCAAAGATTTAAAAGAATTATTTATCTCATCTCTTGAACCCATTATTTATTTTTATCCTCTTTCTTGTCATCGATTTCCTTTTTTAACCTATCCATAGAAGATTGCTGGTCATCTAATAGCTTATTAATCTCATTAGTTGGCTCCTCAGTCTCACGCTGTATAGAATCTTTTAGTTCAAAGAAATACCTTTGGAACTTTCCAAACCATTTTCCAAAATAACCTGCTATTGCTGGGAGTCTTTCTGGTCCAACAACAAACAAGAGTAGTAAAAAAATTAAAAATAATTCCCAGAATCCTATATCAAACATAGGGCTTACTTGCTATCTTCTTTTGCAGATGATTTTGTTGAGACAGTTTTGTTTTTAGAATCATCTTCTCTTGAAGACTTTTTAAAACTTTTAATTGCTGAGCCTAAATCTGCCCCAACATTTCTTAGTTTTTTAGTTCCAAATAAAACAACAACTATAATTAATATTAATAATATTGACCATGGTGATATACCGCTTAACATTTTTTATACCTCATTTATTTCTTAACCTTTTTTCTTCTAATCCTGACAGACCAAATCTACTTTCAAGCTCCTTTAGGATATCATCTGATGATATTTCATTCAAAGTTAATGATACTAATATATGAAACCACAAATCTGCTGCTTCATGTATAATATGTTCGCGACCAGAATTTTTAACAGCATCAATATATTCATTCGCTTCTTCTATTATCTTTGCATCTATTGCCTCATTACCCTTATTATATAGCTGTGAGACATAAGATGCGTCAGACATATTAACTTTTCTATCGTTTAATACATCTTCTAGCTTCTTAAGTATATTTGCTTTAGTATCAACCATATTACTAGGTTAGCATGAATTATTAATTTCTTACTAAAACTCCATGTTTTTTCATATATTCTTTCGCCTCTTGAATAGAATGTATAGAATAATGAAATATGCTTGCAGCTAGTACAGCATCAGCTTTACCTATTAAAACTGCATCTTTGAGATGTTCCAAGGTACCTGCTCCTCCTGATGCTATAACTGGGATAGTCACTTCTTTTGCAATAAGATTCAAAAGCTCAAGATCAAAGCCATTTTTAGTACCATCTCTATCCATGCTTGTTAATAAAATCTCACCTGCTCCTCTGTCAGATAATTCTTTTGCCCACTTGAAAGCATCTATCCCTGTTGGATTTCTACCTCCATGCGTATAAACAGACCAAGAACCTTTGTTCTCTGTTTTGACATCTATAGCTGCAACTATACATTGTCTTCCAATTTTATCTGTGACTTGATTAATTAAGGTTGGATTTTTTACAGCAGCACTATTAATTGCAACTTTATCTGCACCTGCACTTAATAGGTTTAGCACATCATTATAGTTTGAAACACCACCCCCAACAGTCAGAGGTATAAAAACTTCAGAGGCTACTTTTTCGACTGTTTCAATTATAGTCGTTCTGCCTTCATGAGTAGCTGTAATATCCAAGAAAGCAATTTCATCAGCTCCCTCTGCATCATATCGCTTAGCGACTTCAACTGGATCTCCGGCGTCAACAATATTTATGAAATTAGTCCCCTTGACAACACGTCCATTATCAACATCTAGACATGGTATTATTCGCTTATATAAAGACATTATTGTTTGCCTGATATTTCAATTGCTTCTTTAAGACTAATCTTATTTTCATATAAGGCTTTACCTATAATTACGCCTGATATTTTATTCTCATTCATGTCTGAGAGTTGTTTTATATCATCTATCGAGGTTACCCCTCCAGATGCAATTAAAGGAATGTTTGAAAATCTCAATAGATTGGATATTTCTGGAAAATTCATTCCATTAAGCATTCCATCCTTGTTTATATCTGTAAAAACTATTTCTCTAATGTTATGACTTTCCAAGACTTTGATAAAACTTTGTAGAGTGAAATTAGATTTATTATTCCAACCATGAACTGCTAGATTGCCATCTTTAATTGCTAGGTCTACTATCAGCCTTGATTTAATAGTTGTTGGTATTTTATCTAGAAAATCTGGGTCCGATACAATACGTGTCCCAATAATAATTTTGTTAATTCCGATATTGAGATACTTTTCCATAGTCTCAATATCTCTAATGCCTCCGCCAATCTGAATATAGGTTTTAGGGTAAGTCTCTCTAATTTCGGCAATAGCATCATAATTAATAGTTTTGCCTGATTTAGCCCCATCTAGATCTACTATATGCAGGTTATCAGAACCTTCATCAATCCATTTTTTTGCTACCTCTAAAGGGTTATCATAATAATGCGTTACTTTTGCATAATCACCTTTAGCGAGTCTCACGCATTTCCCATCCTTAATATCAATGGCAGGCAATATTTTCATTGGACCTCTCCATCCCATAGAATAAAGTTCTCCAACATCTTGAGTCCTATTTTAGAACTTTTTTCAGGATGAAATTGAACGGCAACGATATTATCCCTAAAAAGTCCTGATGCAAATGTAGTCCCGTAAGTAGTGGTTGATAGTATATTTTCATTATTAATAGGTTGTACATAATAACTATGTACAAAATAAAAAAATGAATTATTAGGAATATTAGCCCAAAGAGGGTGTCTATATTTTTGGTCTATCTTATTCCATCCCATATGCGGAACTTTAATACTTGATTTAACCTTATTTTTTAAACTTAAAACATCACCGCCCAAGATATTTAAACATTCAGCACCATCATTTTCATCACTATGTGTCATTAATACTTGTAAACCCATACATATTCCAAGAAAAGGTTTTTGTACAATTATTTTTTTAAATTCTACAATGTCTAGATTATTTTTTATATTGCTCATACATTCTGCTGCTGCTCCTTGCCCAGGGAAAACTATATGAGTACAATTCAATATATCTTTGATAGAGTTTGTAACCTTAACTTTTGAATTTTTATCTATGACTTTCTTTAGTGCTTTAAATACACTATGTACATTGCCCATGCCATAATCAATGATTGCAATATCTGCCATTAGATTAATTCTTTTGTAGACGGAATTTTGTCTGATTGCCTAGGGTCTATTGTAACAGCCATTTTTAAAGCTTTCCCAAATGCTTTAAAAATTGTTTCTGCTATGTGATGTGAATTACCACCTCTCAAATTATCTATATGGATAGTTGCTTTTGCATGATTTACAAAACCATGAAAAAATTCTTGCAACAGATCTATATCAAATTCTCCAACACGTGACCTTGGAAATGTTGCATTGAATTCTAAACCGGGTCTGCCTGAAAAATCTAATACAACTCTTGATAAGGATTCGTCTAATGGTACATATGCTGAACCAAATCTAGTTATACCTATTTTATTTCCAAGAGCTTTGTCTAGAGCTTGACCAAGTACTATACCTATGTCTTCAACTGTATGATGAGCATCTATTTCTAAGTCACCTTTAGCTGCAATTGTTAAGTCAAACATGCCATGTCGCGCAACTTGCTCCAACATGTGTTCTAAGAAAGGCAAATCAGCTTTAATCGATGAAACTCCCTGGCCATCTAGATTTATCTCAGCATTTATTTTTGTTTCCTTAGTTATTCTTTCTATTTTTGCAATACGATTTTTCATATGATATCTATAACATATTATAAAGATTTAAGCCATGAATTTACTATATTGACTAAAGAATTACTATGATCTAAATAATTATGGTCAGAATTATCAATTTGAATATTTTGAGATTTTGTTTCAAGATTTTTTTTTATTTTCTTATTAAAAACTAAAGAATGATCCTTCACAGAGTCATGGTCATTTTCACCATAAATATTGAGAATTGGCATGTTAATTATCTCATAGTCAATTATATCATCTAAAAACTGATTTTTATCTATTGCTCCAGCACCTATTAATACTAACCCTGATATATTTGAGAAATCTTTCGTATTGTTTATCCAAGAGGTTAACATGTGAGTTCCACAACTATGCGCAATTATAATAAGTTTATCTGATGCTATAAATTCTACTGCCGAAGATATTCTTGAGTTCGAATAGTTAAATATTTTTTTATAGTCATAATAAGTCTTGCCTTTGTCTAAGACAGGAAGCTGTAGAGAATAAGTATTAATTTTCTGATTGGAAAATCTTGTTCTAAGTGGTTCAATAACATTTGGCTCAGTGGGATATAGTCCTCTCCCATGTAATAATAAAATTGAATATTTTGACTCATCATATTCATTAACAACTATATTAAACTCCTTCTCTAAATTAGATGAAAGATTTATTACATCTCCATCAATAATATACTCTATAATTTGTTCATTTATATTTGTTTCACGTTCTTTACTTGGGATAATATCCGCATATAAATCTAATGCAATAAAGATTATTAAGAAGGGAATAAAAATAATTTTAAGATATGAGCGCATCAGGGTCAGAAAATATTTCAATAACTTTATTTGTAATACCAGTCTCTAATAAAGAATGGCCAGCATCATTAATAATATTAAGTGTGGAACCAATGTAAACTTCATGAAGGTCATATGCTTGATTCAGAGGACAAACAATATCATATCTTCCATGTATAATATGACATTTTATATCTAAAATATTATTAATATTCTTTAAGATTTGATTTTCTTCTATAAAACAATGGTTAAAAAAATAATGAGTCTCAATTTTAGAAAGTGATTCAGAGCAGTCAGAAAAGTTATTTATAACATTTTTAGATGGTAGCAAGGTTGAGCACATTCCTTCCCACTCTGCCCACTTTTTACAAAAGAAAAGGCTCTCTTTTTGATTTGAGCCATGAATTCTATTATAAAATGCTTTTAAAATATTGTCTCTTTCAGAATGAGGAATATTTGAGATAAAGTTATCCCAATAATCTGGATAGATTTCATCTGCACCCTTTTGATAAAACCAGTTTATATCTAACTCTCTGCATAAGAAAATACCACGCAGAACTAGAGAGAAAACTAAATCAGGATATTTTTGAGCAAATAATAACCCTAGAGTTGACCCCCAAGAACCACCATATACTATAGTCTTTTTAATCTTGAGATGATTCAGTATTTTCTTGATATCCTCAATTAAGTCTTGAGATGTGTTATTAATAATAGAAGCAAAGGGTATGGATTTTCCTGACCCACGCTGATCAAATAGGATTATTCTATAAACTTCTGGATTAAAAAATCGTCTATATATTTCACCAGTTCCAGCTCCTGGTCCTCCATGTAAAAAAATCACAGGTATCCCTTTAGGATTTCCGGACTGCTCAATATATAACTGATGGGTTTCATCAACAGATAAATATTCAGTTTTGAATTCTTTTATTTTAGGAAATAAACTCATTCTACTAATTATAGAGAATATTAAATAAAGTTAATAGTGCATCATTGATAATTATAATAATTACTAATATGGATATTTCTTTTCACTAGGTCTAGTTTGAAATAACCTAAGACTCCACATATATTGTTCAAGATCACGAGAAATTATTTCTTCCAAAGCACTATTAATTATCTTAGCATCTTCAAGCGGGTTATTTGACGGTAAGTTATGTAATGGTTTCCCAATATATGTTATATATTTTTTTGATACTGGACAATAATGATTAATGCATGGGAAAACTTTTGCGTTAGATAGTGATGATATTTTACTTATAGAGATTAATGTTGATTTTTTTTCATCAAAGAAGTTTTGAAAAACAGAGTTTTCTCTGCCAAGATCTTCATCAGCCAGATAATAGAAAACAGTTCCACTTTTTAACGCCTTAATAACTTTTCTGAAAGGGAAATTATCTCTAGGATATACAACAACATTATCTGATATTTTACTTCTTGAACTCCCAACAAACCAATTTAACAGTTTATTTCTAAATGGCTTATACATGCTTATAATCGGGTACTTTGATAATGATCGCCCTCCAAAGTCTAGGGATACTGAATGTGCCGCCAATAATATTACGCCTTTATTTTTAGATAGCTCATCTTCAATATAATCCTTATTAATAACTTCACAGCTTTTTTGTAAAGATTGATTACTTCTCCACCATAGTAATGGTAAATCTATAAATGCTTGACCTAAATATCTGAAATAAGATTTACAAATATTATTGATATATTTTTTTGATTTATTCTTGAAGCATAGGGTTAAGTTAGTAATCACTATATTTTTTCTTTTATTATTACTATGCATTATGAGTATTCCAGTAATACTGCCTAATATTTTTCTAAATTTATGTGGCATAAAGGTCAAGAAAAAAGAAAGGAGTATGAGTAACCATGTAAACCAATAATTAGGAAGTAAATATAACAGCGTAAAAGACTCAGCATTATTCTGACTTAAACCCAAAGGATTATTCTTAGAAAGAAATGGTTTAGAGCGGTGTTCCATAATAATACTAATACTTCCAGAAATAAGGTGTTAATACAATTAGAAGCGTAAAGATTTCCAGCCTACCTAATATCATTGCGAAAGATAATACATACTTAGAAAATATGTTTATAGTTCCATAATTTAGAACAGCATCGCCGAGAGCTGGTCCAAGATTATTTATACAAGATGCTACAGCAGAAAATGATGTAATCATATCTAGGCCAGATAAAAGGAGCAAGAAGGATAATGCCAAATAAGACAAAATATAAAAGATAAAGAAATTATATAATGTTGAAGATATTTTATCATTCACCGGAGAGTGATTTATTCGTATTGGAATTTCAGCTGTTGGATGTAAAATCTTAAGTAATTCTCTTTTTAGTAACTTAAAAAGTAATACCACTCTGAGAACTTTTAACCCACCACCAGTTGATCCAGCGCAGGCACCAATAAAACTTATTGCAATAAGCATTGATACTACGAATGATGGCCAAGTGTAATATGTAGCACTTGTAAATCCTGATGTCGTAATAAATGAAACAGATTGAAATAGAACTTGCCTTATAGTTAACTCCTTATAATCTGTTAAAACTCCATAAAAAAATAATGTTGTTAATACAAATAAAATAATAAACATATAAGAGTTAAACTCGGTATCCTTTAAATAAGTCTTTATGTCTTTTGTTTTAATCGCCATAAAATGCAAAATAAAATTTAGAGCAGAAATAAGCATAAAAAATATACATATCAACTCTATAAGACTACTATTAAAATATCCAATACTTAGGTTATGTGTTGAGAACCCACCAATAGCAATTGTCGAAAAACTATGCGCAATAGCATCGAATAAAGTCATTCCTGCCAAATAGTATGCAAATGCACATATTACTGTTAAACCAAGATAAATTGCCCATAAACTTTTTGCTGTCACTGCAATTCTAGGTGTGATTTTATTATCTTTAATGGGTCCAGTAGACTCTGCTTTATATAAATGCATTCCACCAACGCCAAGCATGGGTAAAATTGCTAGAGCCAATATAACGATTCCCATTCCGCCTAACCACTGTAACTCTTGCCTATAAATTAAAAGTGATGGTGACAAAATATCAATATTCTCAATAACTGTTGCTCCGGTGGTTGTCCAGCCAGATATTGACTCAAAAAAAGCATCTGCAAAACCAAAGGATAGTTGTTTATCAAACATGAAGGGTATAGAACCAAAGAGGCTTAGTACTAGCCAGAATGCTACAACTATAAGAAACCCCTCTTTAGTTTTAATATCACTTCTAGAACGATTGTTAGGGAAATACAAAATTATTCCAAATAATAAAATTATAATAAATGAATATATAAAAGTTATAACATTTCCATCATCATATAATAGTGAGACAGTAATTGGTATTACAAGCATTAAACTAAAAAGAATAAGCATTATCCCTATAATTTTTGAAATTAGAGAATAATTCATTTTCTAGAAAAAACCCACGCTAACTTGAAACATTTTTTCAATTTTAGATATATCTTTTTTATCTAAAACAAATATTATCACATGATCATCTGTCTCTATAACCAAATCATCATTGGCCAGCATGACAACATCTTTTCTAACAATAGCCCCAATCACAACATCAGCAGGTAATTTCAATTGTGATATCTTTTTACCAACTAACTTGGATGTATTTTCATCACCATGAACTATAATTTCCATTGCCTCAGCATCACCTGCAGCAAGTTGATGAACGTTTAAAATGTCACTTGTTCTGACAGATGCTAATAACGAACCAATAGTTACATCTTCTGGAGAAACAACAATGTCTATTTCTTTAGACACAAGGTTTCTATATGAAGATTTATTTACAATAGCTATTGTTCTTTTAGCGCCCATATCCTTTGCAAGCTTTGCTGATAATATATTCATTTGATCATTATTTGTAACAGCACAAAAATAATCGACATCATCAATATTTTCATTGGTGAGTAATGTTTCATCAGCTATATCATTATTTAATACTACTGCAGATGTTAATGCTTGTGCAGCTTGTTTAGCAGTATGCTTATCTTTTTCAATTAATTTTAAATTATAAATAGTTTCTAATTTTTTAGCTAACGAGAGCCCAACTCTCCCTGCGCCCGCAATCATAACATTATGAGGTTTTTCTGCTGTTTTCCTTAATTCACTCATGAATCGCATATTTTTTTCTGTAGCAAGAAAGTATACATCATCGCCCGGCAGAATTACTGTGTCACCAGTAGGAATCATGTGTTTTTTATTCCTATAAATAGTAACTACCTTAACATCAACATTAGGCATATGTTTTCTAAACTCTGATAACTTCTTACCAGATAATGGTCCTTCTGTTAAAACTGTTACAGCTACAACTTGTACTAAACCAGAAGAGAATTGAAAAACTTGAAAAGCACCAGGGTGGTCTAATATATTTTTTACATATTCTGTTATTAATATGTTTGGGCTTATTACTTCATTAATTGAAAAATGTGTTTTATCAAAACCTTCTTCGACTCTTAGGTATTCATTTGCTCTTAATCTAGAAATTCTTTTTGGTACATTGTAAAGTGATTTAGCAATATGACATGCTGCCATATTAACTTCATCACTACCAGTCACTGCAATAACCATGTCACAGTTTTCGACATCTGCTAGTTTTTGAACCGAAGGATAAGATGCAAGACCATGAATTGTCTTGATATCCATTTTTTCTTGGAGACCAGATAAGACATCCTTATCATAATCAACAAGCGTAATGTCATTACCGTCATCTGAAAGTATTTTGGCTACTGATGAACCAACCTGACCACCACCAAAGACTATGATTTTTTTCATTTCTTTTACTAGGTTATTTTTACGAGTTTATTCTACACCATCTTAGGCTAATTATAATAGATATATACACATTATTTACCTAAATACTGCTTGATTTTATGGACAAAAGAGCTATTAGAGTTAAATAGATCTCTTGCTGTGATTACTTTTTTACCTGGTAGTTGTAATTTCTCAATACTTACGGCACCATCACCTGCAACAATACATAACTCATCTCGATTAAATTTAATTATTGACCCTGGAGAATCACTTCCATTATATTCTACAGCAGTTCCTTTCCATATTTTTAATCTAACTTCAAATAATTCAGTTTCTGCAACAGGCCATCCAGTTAGAGCCTTAATATTACGTATGATTTGTTCTGCAGAATCATGCCAATTGATTATTGCTTCACTTTTCTGTATTTTTTTTGCATAGCTTGCATTTAAATTTTTTTGATCAATAAAGTTTGATGCTTTCAAATTCAATTCAATAGCGTCTTCAAGCTTATTTATTGCAATCTGAGTAAGTTTATCCTGCAATGCTAACGAATCATCTGTATCCTTAATTTGATACTCGTGTGAAGATATAATTGCGCCTGTATCTAGTGACTCATCTACTTTGAAAAATGTAACCCCTGTCTTTGAATCACCATTTTGTAAAGCTCTTTGTATAGGAGCTGCGCCTCTCCATTTTGGTAATATAGAACAATGGATATTTATAACTCCATACTTTGGTAATGCTATTATTTCACTTGGCAGTATTTTCCCATAAGCATATATGATATATAAGTCAGCGTTATATGATTGTAGTATGTCAAACAATTTTATGTCAGAAAGATCTTCCGGATACAAAGTATTTATATTTTTACTTTCACCAAACAATCCCACGGGGGTTTTTGCTACTCTATTATTCTTAAAATTTTGAGTAATTACCGCTTGAACAATATTTGTACTAGATAATAGTGATTCTAAAACTCTACATGAATATGAGGGGCTACCAAAAAATATAATCTTCAATTTATTGTACCCAGGCCATCATATTGAGTAAGGAACTTTTTTCCTAACAGATGCCACTCCTTGAGATTCTTGTTTCTTGAGTTTTTTGGCTATTCTGTCTCTCTTGATATCAGATATATAATCAACAAATAATTTTCCATCAAGATGGTCAATCTCATGTTGAATGCAAACTGCAAGAAGTCCTTCTGCGCTATCCTCATGCTTCAAACCATTTATGTCAAAAAAACTATATTTTATTTGATTAAATCTATCTACTGGCTCATAAAATCCCGGTACTGACAAGCAGCCTTCATCAAACTTAATTTCTTCTTCTTTTGATATAATTACGGGATTAACAAGAATTAAAGGCTGATTTCTATCTTCGCTTATATCTATAACAATCAATCTTATTTGAATATCAACTTGAACTGCAGCCAATCCTATACCTTTAGATTCATACATTGTATGAAGCATGTTCATTGCAATTATATTAAGATTATCGTCATATATAGCAACGTTTTGGCCTTTTTTTCTTAATCTATTATCTGGGTAATGTAATATGTTTAGTAACTTCATAACTAAAGATTCTCGAAAATAGTTGTAAATGTAATCATTTTAATAGTATAAAGTAAAAAATATATATTAATAAGAGTTAGAGTTAAAAATGAAAAATTTGTTAATAGTAGAATCACCCACAAAAGTGAAATCAATACAAAAGTTTCTTGGCAATGACTATAAAGTTGTAGCATCTGTCGGCCATGTGAGGGACTTAATGTCTAGCTCAAGAAAAGGCATCGACGTAGAAAACAATTATTCACCTAAATGGAGTATATCGAAAGATAAGAAAGATATAATAAATGATATCAAAAAATACTCTAAAGATGCAGATACAGTATACTTTGCAACTGACCCTGACAGGGAAGGAGAAGCAATTTCAAAACATATATATGATATTTTAGATAAAGCAAAACTTTTAAAAGGGAAGAAGGCTTACAGGGTTGCATTTAATGAGATTACGGAAAACGCAGTAACAACAGCTCTAGAAAATCCAAGACAAATATCTGACAACCTCTGGAACGCCTATTTAGCAAGAAGGACATTAGACTACCTTATGGGCTATGATATAACAGAGTTTTTATGGAAAAAAGTCAGTAGACTAGCAAGGGGGGGAAGAGTACAGAGTCCTGCTTTAAGACTCATAGTTGAAAAAGAAAATGAAATAAGTGCATTTGACCCAGTCGAGTATTGGGTCAGCTCATTAGTTGCCTGCAGTAAAGATGATTGTATTGATTTAGATCTAGTATCAATTGATGGAGAGAAAATAAAGAAAGGAAACATTACCAGTATTGTGAATGAGAACGATGCGAATAAAATAAAAAAAGAATTAAATAAATTTAAGACTATTAAGATAGATAATATTAAAACTTCTGAAAGAAAATTGAAACCTCGGGCACCATTTACAACTGCTTCTCTCCAACAAGCAGCATATTCAACATTGAGTTTTTCTGTTAAGCAGACATCGGCAATTGCTCAAAGATTATACCAGGGAATGCCATTAGGTGATAAAGAGACGGTCGGTTTAATATCGTATATGAGAACAGATTCTACTAATTTATCTGATGAATGCCTTAAAGATATATCTAGTTATCTAAGCAAGAATCATAAAGAGTTTGAGTCAAAAGAGACAAGAAAATATTCAAAAAAAGTAAAAAATGCTCAAGAAGCACATGAAGCAATAAGGCCGACATCAATATTTAACACCCCTATGAAGGTTAAGAAATACCTTGATGATGCAGATTTTAAATTGTATGAGTTAATCTGGAAACGAACAGTTGCATCCCAAATGATAGATGCCACCTATAAGCAAGTTGGAATAGAGTTTATTTTAGGAGAAAAATTTTTATATAAATATAGTGGTTCTTTCTTAAAAGATAATGGGTTTAAAGAAATATATGACTTATCTGAAAATGATGAGAAAGAAAAAATAAATAAAAGGATACTAGATGATTTAAAAAAAGGTGATGAACTTTCAATTAAAGAGATTAATGTTGACCAAAAATTTACTCAACCGCCGGCTAGATATAACCAGGCCAGCTTAATTCAAGCTCTCGAAGAACTTGGTATAGGACGCCCATCGACTTATGTTACGATAATATCAAAAATACTTGAGAGTAACTATGTAGATCCTGAAGCAAGTAATTTCCAACCTACTGCATTAGCTAAAGTTGTATGTGACACGCTTACCAAGCACTTCAGTAATGATTTAGTAGATTTTGACTTCACAGCAAAGCTAGAAGATAACCTAGATAAAATTGCAAATGGTGACCAAGACCCTATGACATGTATCAAATCTACTTATGAACCTTTTAGGGTTAATCTCGAAGATAAATTAGTCACTGTAGATATATCAGAAACAAGGGAATTAAAAAATTTAGGTATTCATCCTGAAACAGGAAGACCTGTGACAGTTAGGCTAACAAAATATGGTCCAACTATTCAGATGGGAACCAAAGAAGATGAAGAAAAACCTAAATGGGCTGCACTTACCTATGAACAGAAAAAAAACATTGACTCTATTACTATGGATGATGCGATTAGAATGTTTGGATTGCCCGAAAAAATTGGGATATTTAAAGAAGAAGATATTTTAATAAACATAGGTCCGTTTGGACCATATCTAAAATGTGGTAAAACCAATGTATCTGTTAGAGGAAGGGATATATTCAGTATTGAAGAAAAAGAAGCTATTGAATTAATCGAAGAAAAAATAGAGGCTGATGCAAATGCAAATATAAATTTCTTCGAAGACTCGGGAATAAAAGTATTGAATGGTCGCTTTGGACCCTACATAACTAATGGGAAAGTAAATGCTAAAATACCAAAAGATATTGAGCCTAAAGATCTGGATGAGGAAACATGTATTGAAATGATAAAAAATGCTCCAAAAAAGAAATTTAGAAGGAAATTTAGAGCTAGAAAAAAATGATAGTTGGTTCTCCAGAGAATGCTGTTGAGTTACTTAGTGCTGGACATGTTATAGGCTATCCAACAGAAGCAGTGTTCGGGTTAGGTTGTGACCCATGGAACAAAAAAGCTGTAACGAAAATAGCTAATATTAAAAAAAGACATATAGGAAAACCTTTTCTTTTAGTGGCATCTAATATAAATCAGTTAACAAATCTTATAGACACAGATATTGTCACCGAAAAAGCAAAATTAAGTTGGCCTGGGCATACTACTTGGTTGATTCCATCAAAAAAAAATGTGCCTGTTTGGTTGCTAGATGAAGAAACAAAACTAATAGGCATAAGAGTTTCAGATCATCCTGTGATTAAAAGAATATGTAATGGCTTTAATGGTCCTATAATATCAACTAGTGCTAATCTCAGTGGAGAAGTAAATATTAAGGACCAACACATTTTTATATCTAAATTTGAGAATAAAGTGGATTATCTAGTAGAAGGAAATATAGGTAATCATGACAATCCAAGTGTAATAATTAATATGGAAACTAATGAGAATATAAGATAATGAAAAAATCTAATGACTTTGTAGAGATAGAATCACTCTTCAAGAAATTACAAAAAACTATTATTAATGGCTTTATGTCATTAGATACAAAAGTAGATATTAAAAAAACAAACTGGAAATATAAGTCTGGTGGAGGTGGTCTAAGTTGTGAATTTATAGATGGTAAAGTAATCGAAAAAGGAATGATTAACTTTTCATCAATTGAAGGACTTGTTTTGCCAAATAGTGCATTAGCAAAAAAAATAAAAGGTAATGTAAAAAAATTTCATGCCACAGGTGTCTCTATTGTAATTCATCCTGAAAATCCATTTGTGCCATGCTCACATTTTAATATAAGATATTTTGAAACTGATAGTAAATCAAAAAAAAATTGGTGGTTCGGTGGCGGTTTTGACCTGACTCCATATTTTGTATATCCAAAAGACGTATCATTATGGCATGATTCGGCCAGACAAATTTGTGATAATTATAGCGCTTCTTATTATAAAGATTTTAGCAAACAGTGTGATGAATATTTTTTTAATAAACATAGAAATGAAAAAAGGGGTGTCGGTGGTCTCTTTTTTGATAACCTAAATAATCGGGAAAAAGATTTTCATAAGAACTTTGTTCTAGATACAGGAAAAACATACTTACAAACTTATTCGCAAATAATTAAAAAACGCAAAAATAAAAAATATAATAAAATACATAAGACTTTTCAACAAATAAGACGTGGCCGTTACGTGGAATTCAATTTAGTTTATGACAGAGGTACTTTATTTGGATTACAATCTGGTGGGAGAGCAGAGTCTATACTGATGTCAATGCCTCCTAGTGTAATATGGACTGGCAAAAAAAATATTGAATTAGCTAAGTTTGAAAAAAACTTAAAAAAATATTTGTGAAGGCTATTTTATAACAAACTATCCAAGAGCTCACAGTTTTTTATAATTTCATCCTCTTTAAGGTTAACTATTGCTGTAGTTAGACGAGAAACACAGTTCATCTTGCCCGCATCATTTCTAATATCTATATTCCATACATGAACAGATCTACCTAAGCTTGCAACAGTAGTCTTACCTGTAACGTAGCCGCTCGATACAGGTCTAACATGATTTGCGTTTATTTCTAGGCCTACAGCTTTCTGCTTTCTCATGTCTATGCACATATTTGACGCGATACTGCCAAGAGCTTCTGCAAGTACACAGGATGCTCCGCCATGCAAAATACCCCTGGATTGTCTTGTATGATCTTCAACTGGCATTTTAGCAACTATATAATCCTCGCCTAACTCAGTGAATTCAATGCCTAAATGTTTATTTAAGTTATTATTTCTTAGAGAAATTACATGCTCTAAAGTAAATTTTTCATGCCAAATAGCCATATAACCTCCATTGTTATAATTGTAGATAGATTAATATAGCATCTTCTCTTAAAATAAAAAGTGTTAGACTAGTAAAATGAAAAAAAATTTTCCAAATATAAGATTAAGAAGGCTACGTAACAATAGTCCGATCAGAAACCTAATTAGGGAGAATATATTGTCCCCGCATGATTTAATACAACCAATTTTTATAATAGAAGGAAAAAATAAAACTGAAAAAATTAAATCAATGCCTGGGATACTGAGAATGAGCATAGATGTTGCAATAAAAGAGATAAAACTTTTGAAAAAACTTGGTATTCAGGGAGTAGCTTTATTCCCATCAATTGAAAAGAAATATAAAAATAATGCAGGTACTGAATCATTTAATGAAGATGGGTTAATGCAAAGGGCAATTAGGAGTATTAAAAAAACAATTAGCAATGTGGCAATTATAAGCGATATTGCTTTAGACCCCTATACTGATCATGGTCAAGATGGAATTCTTGGTAATAACAAACAAATCTTAAATGACGAAACCATAGAAGTGTTAGTTAAGCAATCACTTAGTCATGCTGAATGTGGTGTAGATATTATTGCTCCATCAGATATGATGGATGGTAGGATAAGAGCCATTAGAAAATCACTAGAAAAAAATAAATTCTTTGATACAAAGATTTTATCTTACTCAGCAAAATATTCATCAAACTTTTATGGTCCTTTCAGAGATGCTGTAGGCTCGGTTAAAAATTTAGGAGAATCCAATAAAGATACATATCAAATGGATTTTTCAAATAAAAAAGATGCCGTCCGAGAAGTAGAAATGGATATTTCTGAAGGCGCGGATATCATAATGGTAAAGCCAGGTCTTCCTTACCTAGATATCGTCTCTAAAATAAATGATAAGTTTAATATTCCCATCTTTATTTATCAGGTTAGTGGAGAGTATGCAATGATCAAAGCAGCTGCAAAGAATAAATGCTTAGATGAAAAGAAAGCTGTCTTAGAAACTCTTATTTGCATGAAAAGGTCTGGTGCGAATGCTATTATTACTTACTATGCAAAGGATGTTCTGCAATGGATGAAGTAAAAAAATTTACTGTTATAGGGAACCCAGTTGGACATAGTCTTTCTCCAATAATACATAAAGAATTTGCTAAACAGCAAGGAATCAGCATTCAGTACAAAATGATTGAACCAGAGTCAGAAGGTCATTTTGAAACACATACGCAAAGTTTTTTTTCTAAAAAAGGTTATGGTGCTAATATTACTATACCATTCAAAGAATTAGCGTTTGATTTTGCAAATGATCATGATTTATCTGCTATTGAGTGCCAATGTGCAAATACTTTGATATCTAAAGATGGAAAAATTAAGGCTTATAATACAGATGGGGAAGGATTTATAAAGGACCTCCAAAATAAAAATATATCTATTATAGACAGAGAAATATTAGTCTTAGGAGCGGGAGGTTCTGCAAGTAGTATTATTAATTCTCTCAGCAAAGTCAGCATAAAAAAAATTGATATCCTAAGTAGAACTCAACAAAAAGTAGATAAATTGATAGACAAATATAAAACTTATTCAAATATCGATAGTTATGAAAAAAATAAACAATATGATTTGATCATTAATACTACGCCTGTTAGTTTAATGAATGATGAGATAAAATTTCCTGAAGATATCTTTAAGTCTTCTAGTATTGCTTATGATTTATTTTATTCTAAGTCCACAACGCATTTTCAAACCTGGTCTAAAAATAACAATGCTTTGGAGGCATATAATGGCCTAGGGATGCTTATAGAGCAAGCAGCATTATCTTATAAGATATGGAATGACTTTGAACCCAATACTAAAGGAGTCGAAAAAATATTAGGTTTTTGATTATAAATAACTATTCTTTAAATCAACATATCCTGCTGCTGAATATTTTAAAAATTCCAACTCTTTGTCTGATAGTTTTCTTAACTTTTTTGCGGGACTGCCTACATAAAGGTATCCGCTCTCCATAATCTTCCCAGGTCCTACTAAAGCTCCAGCAGCAATCATACATTCAGATTTTATAATCGCTCCGTCTAGAATAATACTTCCCATGCCAACGAGTACAGTATTTTCTATTGTACATGCATGAATAATTGCTGAATGTCCTATCGTCACATCATTACCAATAGCTAATGGATATCCATCTTTACAGAATTTTCCAGCATGTGTGACATGTAAAATAGAACCATCTTGCACATTAGTTCTTTCACCAATAGTAATACTATTAATGTCTCCTCTTGCTACAGCCTGTGGCCATAATGCGCTATCTTTACCTATTTTTACATTTCCTATTACTGTTGCTTGCTCATCAATATAAGCGCTGGAATGAATATTGGGTTTTTTGTTATTGAAGCTTCTAATCATTGTCTATTCCTTTTCATAAACTTAACATATATTATAGTCATAAAATTACAAAGGTAGGATAAATATATGAATGAAAAATTTGGAATGAAAATCGGTGAGTCTTTAGTTGCGGGTGGTCCTGCTGGAACTGCGGCAGAGCCAGAGGTCGTAATTGGTGAACTTGACGGACCATTTGGTACTGCTTTTGCTAATTTAATGGGAAATCAATCAAAAGGGCACTCCAAGGTGCTAGCAATAATGAATACAGATATAATGGTTAAGCCTGCAACACTTATGGTCAGCAAGGTAACTGTTAAGGAAAATAGGTATACAAATATTTTAATGGGCACTGTCCAGGCTGCTATTGCAAATGGCGTGCTAGATTCTGTAAGGAATGGAGATATACCTAAGGAAAAAGCCAATGAACTTGGAGTAATTGTGTCAGTTTGGCTAAACCCATCTGTTGCTACTGATGACAAACTTGATCATAAAATTCTTTTTGATATTCATAGGAAGGCAACTAGCCAGGCAATCAATAAGGCAATGAACAATAAGCCTGACATAGACTGGTTGCTTGACAATCAAGAGTCTATAATTCATAAATATTTTCAAATGGGATTAGATGGAAAGATTTAGATTATATCTTCAATTAATGAGGGTAGATAAACCAATTGGTTTTTTCTTGTTGATGTGGCCAGTAATATGGGCGTTTATCGTGTCCACGCAAGGCAACCCTAATATTATATATTTAATAATATTTGCTGTTGGCATTGTCGCAACAAGATCAGCTGGGTGTATTATCAATGACTATTTTGATCAAGACTTTGATATTAAAGTAGAAAGGACAAAAAATAGAGTTCTTGCCTCTAAAAAAGTCTCTAATCAAGAAGCACTAATTTTATTTGGATTTCTCATTAGCATATGCTTTATATTATTACTAATGTTGGGTTTTAAAATTATACTGCTAACAGTTTTTTCACTTGCGTTATTAATATTATATCCTCTAACCAAACGCTATTTTAAGGTACCGCAACTAATTCTAGGGATGGCTTTTGGCTCGAGCATACCAATGGTTTTTGTACTAGAGAAAGGTTTCATAGACTCTAATTGCATACTTTTATATATTTTGACGATAATTTGGGCCATTGTTTATGACACTTATTATGCAATGGCAGATAAAGATGATGATAAAAAGATTGGGATAAAATCATCTGCTATATTTTTTGGTAAGAATGACATAGCTTATTCACTAAATTTACATTTTGTTGTTATAATCGGATTCATACTCCTAGGACTGATGAATTCATATACTTTTATATACTACTTATTTGTGGGAATATCTGTTTTATGCATAATCTACCAAAATATTTTAGTTAGATCCAGGAAACCTTATCAGTGCATATCAGCTTTCGAAAATAATAATATCTTTGGATTAATAATAACTTTTGGTCTAATATTTAACTATATTTAAATAATATGAAAGATCTTAATATTAAAAATGACTGGACAGTTCTTGAGTTGCAGAACCTGTATGATTTGCCTTTCAATGATTTGTTATGGAAATCTCATGAACTACACAGAAAATATCATAATCCTAATGAAATCCAAATATCGACACTAATGTCTATAAAAACAGGTGGTTGCCCAGAAGACTGCAAATATTGTTCTCAAAGCATACGTTATGATACTGATATAAATCTAGAAAAGACATTACCATTGATAGATATTATCAAGCAAGCCAAGGATGCAAAAGAAAGTGGTGCAACAAGATTCTGCATGGGTGCTGCTTGGAGAAATCTAACTCAGAGCAATTTGAAAAAAGTCAAAGAAATGGTTAAAGAAGTGAAAAGCTTAGGGCTAGAAACATGCGTCACACTAGGAATGCTATCGGATACCCAAGCACAAGAACTCAAAGAGGTTGGTCTAGATTATTATAATCACAACCTAGATACATCAGAAGAGTATTATAAAAAAGTTGTTACAACACGAACGTATCAAGATAGGCTTGACACACTTCAACATGTTAGGGATGCTGGCGTAAAGGTTTGTAGCGGAGGAATTTTAGGGTTAGGTGAAGGAAATATAGACAGGATAAAGCTTATACAAGTTTTAGCAAATCTAAACGATCACCCTGAATCTGTCCCAATAAATAGGTTAGTAAAAGTTGAGGGGACTCCATATTTTGATAACTTTGAGGTAGATGAATTTGATTTCATAAGGGTTATAGCTCTAGCTAGAATAGCTATGCCGAAATCATATGTAAGACTATCAGCAGGTCGCGATACAATGAATGAGCAAATGCAAGCATTATGTTTTTTTGCAGGTGCCAATTCAATTTTTTATGGTGAAGAATTACTGACAACAAAAAACTCAACGATAGCCCATGATAGAGAACTGCTCAAAAAACTAAAAATTAATACAATGAGAGATTCTACTGATGTAGATGTCGATAAGAAAACAAAGAAATTAAAAGATATACCAGTCAGTATTAATAACACCCAAAAACCATATGCATAATAAGTGTCAGATTTCAAAAAAATAATATCAAATTTAAAAAAATCAAAAAACTATAGGCGCAGGATACCTGTAGAATCGCCACAAGATACAGTCATACAGGTTTCGGGAAAAGTATTCAATAATTTCTCTAGTAATAATTATTTAAATCTTTCGAATAATAGAAAATTAAAAGCAAAATTAAAAAATAATATAAATAATTATGGCATTGGTTCAGGCGCTTCTCCGCTAATCAGTGGCTATAGTAAAGCCCATGAAAATCTTGAAAAACGAATAACCGAGTTACTAGGTTTTGAGTCTACGCTAGTTACAAATTCTGGATACTTAACAAATGTTGGTCTTGTCAATGCAATATCAGAAAACGGAGTAAGTGTTTTTCAAGACAAAGGTAATCATAACTCTATTATTGAAAGCTCTAGGCTATCTAACACTAAGCTCATAAGATATAAACATTTAGACTATAATGACCTTGAGCTAAAGATTAAAAAAGATAAATCAATAGTAAAGATTATTTTTACAGATACTATATTTAGTATGACTGGAGAAAAAGCAGACTTATCAAAAATATCAGCAATTGCAAAAAAAAATAAATCTTTATTATTTGTAGATGATGCACATGGTTTTGGAGTTATCAGAGGTAATGATAAAAAATTTCCTAGCTCTATAAATGACCTAAATTTAAACAAAATAAAAATAGATGCATATGTTGGAACTTTTGGTAAAGCAGTAGGTACGTTTGGTGCATTTGTAAGTAGCTCTAGAGAATTAGTTGATATACTTGTACAACGATCCAAACCATATATTTATTCTACAGCAGTACCCCCTGCAATAGTTCAAACAACACTGGATAGTATTAATATGATAATGGATGATAAAAAAATAATAGAGAATCTATATCATAATATTACATATTTTAAAAAGCTTGTACGTGAGTTTAAGATTAATATAAATTATTCTGATACACCAATTCAAACTATAACCATTGGAAACCCAAAAGATGTAATGAAGATTTATAAAAAAGCAAAAGAGTCAAATATCCTCATACAAGGCATAAGATATCCAACTGTTCCAAAAAATCATGACCTTATTAGAATTAATTTAACTAGCGGTCACACCAAAAAACAAATACAATCATTAGTAGAATTTTTACATAAAATCTAATAAATGATTTTTAAGATTGATTAAGATGAATATATTATCTAACAAAAATGTTTTACTGGGTATCACGGGAAGTATTGCTGCATATAAAGCAGCTGATATTGCTAGTCGATTAAAAAAAGAAGGCTGTAATGTTAAAGTTGTTATGACAAAAAGTTCTGAGCTATTCATAACTGAGACTACATTAGAGTCTCTCTCTGGCAATAAAGTAATTTTAGAGGATGAAGAATCAAATGCCCTATCAAACTTTGCACATCTAGATCTTGCTAAATGGGCTGATATTATATTGATAGCGCCATGCACTGCAAATTTTATGAACAAGCTTGCAAATGGGCATGGTGACGGTTTATTGTCTACAATATGTCTAGCATTTACTAAATCCTTATTTATTGCACCTGCAATGAATCCTGATATGTGGAATAACAAAATTACACAAGCCAGTATTGAAAAACTTGATGCTGCAGAAATAAAAATGATAGGCCCAAATTATGGGAGCCATGCATGTGGCGACATTGGCTATGGCAGAATGACTCATCCTGAAGAAATAATAGAAAAAATCAAAGATAATAGCAAAACATCCCAGCTATCTGGATGCAAAATTCTTATAACTGCAGGTCCCACTAGAGAGCCTATAGACCCAGTAAGATTTATGAGTAACTATAGTTCTGGAAAAATGGGATATGAAATGGCTATCGCAGCTAAATCAAAAGGTGCTAGTGTTGAATTAATATCTGGGCCAGTAACCTTAAAACCAATTCCTGACATAAAAACTACTTATGTAGAAACATCATCAGAAATGTATGATGTTGTAAAAAGTAAAGTAGATCATTATGATATTTTTATTTCTACAGCCGCTATTGCTGATTATAAACCTGCAAATTATTCTGATATAAAGTATAAAAAAGATGAAAATAATATATTTATAGAGTTCACAAGAGGGATTGATATATTGCAAACAATATCTAAAAAGTATGAAAATCTATTCACTGTAGGTTTTGCTGCTGAAACTAATAGTTTAAGTGAAAATACAAAAGATAAATTGCAGAAAAAAAATCTTGATGTAATAGTAGGTAATATTGCAAATCATGAATTAAAGTTAGGTTTTGAGTCTGACTATAATGAAGTAATAATATTATCAAATACAGGTTCAGAAAATATTAGTCTTGATAAAAAATCAAATATAGCTGCTAGGATTTTAGATTTTATTGCCAAGGAATATTCAAGTAAATTAGAGTTGATTAAAAAAGATGTTAAATAAAGTTCAAATTAAAATCTTAGATGAAAAACTTAGAGACCTACCATCTTTTTCTACTGGAGGTTCTGCTGGTCTTGACCTAAGAGCATCAATTACAAGTGATCTGATTTTGAAGTCTAATAAGACAGAACTTATTGCTACTGGTGTTGCTATATTTATAGATGATAATTCTCATGCAGCTTTGATATTACCCAGATCAGGTCTAGGACATAAACATGGGATAGTCTTGGGAAATCTAGTAGGGTTGATTGACTCGGATTATCAAGGACAGCTATATGTCTCCTGCTGGAATCGAAGTGACGCAGAATTTATAATAAAACCTTATGATAGAATCGCACAATTATTATTTATATCAGTCGATAGGCCACAGTTTGAAATAGTACAAGGTTTTAATGAGTCAGAAAGAGGCGAAGATGGCTTTGGATCCTCCGGTAAGCAATAAAATTGGATATTTCAAAAGATATATTTAGAGCTTATGATATTCGTGGCCGATATCCAGAAGAAATTAATGAAGAACTATATGTCCTTCTAGGTAAAGCATTAGGTACAAAGATATTACTAAACTCAAAAGATAAAAAAGTTAGTGTGTGTATGGATGGGAGAACGTCCGGACAATCTTTAAAGACTAGTTTAATAGAGGGAATCCTTGCTACTGGCGTAGATGTAATAGATATTGGAATGCTGCCTACTCCTATTTTAAATTTTTCATTATATAGTCTTGGTATTAATAATGGTTTAATGATCACTGGAAGTCATAATCCAAAAGATTATAACGGTATAAAAATGATTATTAATGGAGTAACACTTTTTGATGAATATATTTTAGAACTTTATGAATTGATAATTTCAAAAGATTTCAAGTATGCCGGTAAACATGGAAATATTATAATTAATGATAATATCCTTGATTCATATATTGATAAAATTACAAGAAGCGTTAATGTGAATTTTAAAGATGTTGTTTCAATTGATTGCGGAAATGGTGTTACGGGTGCTGTTGTTAAAAAGATTTTCTCTACACTAAAAGTTAATACACGAATTATAAATGAGGATGTTGATGGAAATTTCCCAAACCATCCTCCAGATACTTCAAATGAGGAAAACCTGCTCCAATTAAAAAACGAAATTAAGAAAAATCGATCCCGCATTGGCTTTGCATATGATGGTGACGGAGATAGAATCGTTGTACTGAAGAACAATGGAGATGTAATTTGGCCAGACCAACTAATGATACTATTTAGTAGAAATATCCTCAGAGACAATAAAAATGCAAAAATTGTTTACGACATCAAATGCACCAAATATCTTGAGGAAGAGATTCTTAAAAATGATGGAATTCCCGTCCTTTCTAGAACGGGTCATTCATTTATAAAAAAAGCGATGATTAATCAAAAAGCACTATTAGGCGGTGAGATGAGTGGTCATATATTTTTTGCTGATAAATGGGATGGCTTCGATGATGGTATATATGCTTCAATAAGATTATTAGAAATGCTATCTGACCATGAAACCTATGAAGAAATACTTAACGATCTACCAATATCTGTAACTACGCCAGAAATCAATATACCATTTTCTGGAAATAATCATTTTACTTTCATGAAATTATTTGCAAAACTAACCAAATTCGATAATGCTAGTATTATTGATATTGATGGCTTAAAGATAATATATCCTGATGGCTGGGCTCTAATAAGGTGCTCGAATACTTCATCTAACTTAGTATTAAGATTTGAAGCAGATAATAAGAATGTTTTGAGCAGAATTCAAAGCGTAGTGAAAAAAAATATACTGATGGTTGATAAAAACATAAAGATACCTTTCTGAGGGAATATGAAAAAAGAAGAAGTAATATATAGAAGTGATAAGAAAAATTCGCCTACTATAGCTAAAATATTAATTGAAGCTCTGCCATATATTCAGCAATTATCAGGCAAAGTGATTGTTATAAAGTTTGGCGGACATGCAATGACTGATGAAACTCTTAAAAATAACTTTGCAAGGGATGTCGTTTTGTTAAAACAAGTAGGCCTTCATCCTGTGATAATACATGGTGGCGGGCCACAAATAACATCATATCTAAAAAAACTTGGTATTGAGTCAGACTTTGCTGATGGAATGAGAATTACTGACCCTGAGTCTATACATATAATAGAAATGGTCTTAGGCGGTCTCATAAATAAAGAAATAGTTAGTTGCATTTCCTCGCATGGAGGTAAAGCTGTTGGTTTGTCTGGTAAAGATGGCGGTTTGATTAGAGCTAAAAAAGTGATTGGACAAGGTAAGTTTAAAAATATTGACTTTAAAAATACTGGGACTGTACAAAGTATTGATCCCGAAGTAGTTAGTCTACTAGATGGATCCCCTTTTATACCGGTTATTGCCCCCATTGGAATAGGTGATGATGGTACAACATATAATATTAATGCTGATATAGTTGCAGGCAAGATAGCTTATATACTTCAAGCGCGTAAATATTTAATGCTTACGAATACAACTGGAATTCTTGATGGTGATGATAATTTAATTAAATCTATAAATGCAGTGAAAGTTAAAGAATTAATTAAAGACAACATAATATCTGATGGAATGTTACCTAAAGTGGAGTCGGCGTTAGAAGCTGTTTCATCTGGAGTTGAACATGTTCAGATAATTGATGGAACGGTTGATCATGCTGTTTTGTTAGAACTATTCACAGATGCTGGTATAGGAACAATGATTAGAAGGCTATAATTTGTTAGAGCAAATTAGCTTACTATTGATATCGCTTATTTCAAATATATTTTCAGCATTTTCTGGCGGGGGTGCTGGAGTAATTCAGTTACCTGCAATACTATTATTATTTAATATTCCTTTTATAGATGCGCTAGCTATACATAAAATAGCAACTGTTGCATTGGGAATTGGGGCAACAAGTAAATTCTCAAAAATAATTAATTTTGAAAAAGAATTAGTTAGTAAATTATTATTAATAGGCCTCCCTGGTGTTTACATTGGGGCTCAAATGATATCAATCATAGATGACAAAATAGCTAGATTGCTCTTAGGCGGACTAATAATTACTATTAGTTTATATTCTTATAAGAAAAAGAACTATGGGGAAAATGAATATAAATATCCTAATACTATTATTAATAATCTAATAGGGTATACATTAGTATTTTTTACAGGTTTCTTGAATGGTTCTCTATCAGCAGGAACAGGTTTAGTCTTTACTATAATATTAATATCCTGTTATGGCATGAACTATAGAAAAGCTATTGCATATACATTGATAATTGTTGGAATCTTTTATAATGCTATGGGTGCCATTACTTTAGGATTATTAGCTCAAATACAATGGCTGCTTTTACCGGCTCTTATTATTGGCTCATTAATGGGTGGGTATTTGGGAGCAAAAATTTCACTATCAAAGAGTAATAGAACAATTAAAAATTTCTATCAGATTATAACTATAATAGTAGGTATAAGCTTGATTTTGTAATAACTAACCTTTATATATTTTCATATATTTAATCATTGAATTCAGTTCAACAGCCATCATCTTTTCACTTGTAAGGAACTCAATGATGTCATCAAGCGTTATTATTGAAAATACAGGAATGCTGTATTTGGATGAAATTTCAAGAGATGCTTTCTCATTTGCGCCACGCTCCATTCTATCAAAAGCTACCAGGACTGTTGAGGGTGTAGCATTATTATTTGATAAGAGATCTATTGACTCAATTATAGATTTACCTGATGAAATAACATCATCAACAATGAGTGCTCTGCCTTTTGGTTGAGAACCAACAAATATACCGGACTCTCCATGTTTTTTGATTTCTTTTCTATTAAAACAGAATGGTTTAATAATATTATGAGCATTATATAAACTGTTACTAATAGATGTCGCTAAAGTTATACCTTTGTAGGCTGGCCCAAATATAAAATCATATTCAATATTATTATTAATTATAGACTCTGAATAAAAATTAGCTAACTTTGCAAGCAATTCGCCTGTATTACATAAACCAGTATTGAAGAAATAAGGGCTTTCTCTACCAGAATTAAGAGAAAAATTACCAAAACGAAGTATTTGATGCTCTAATGTAAACTCTATAAATTGTTTTTTAAGTTTGTTCATTAATATTGTGAGTAGTTATCATATATTTTAACATAGTGTAAATAAAGAGTATGAAAGTTTTAACATTAAATGTATGCGGCATTAGGGCTAGCCAGAAAAAAGGATTGTTCCGTTGGCTGAAGAAAATAAAGCCTGATTTAATATGCTTACAAGAAGTCAGGGCCTTAAAAGAACAAATTAGCACTGATGATTTTGAAATAGATGGGTATATGAGGCATATGGCAGTTGCTGATAAAAAAGGGTACAGCGGCGTCTGTATATATTGTAAAGAATCGCCAAAATCTGTAAATATTAACTTTGGATCTAAACTATTTACAAGTGAAGGTAGATTCATAGAATTAGAGCTAGAAAAACTAGATATTATTTCTATATATTTCCCATCAGGGTCATCTGGGGAAACAAGGCAAAAGCTAAAATATCAATTTATGTCAAAATTTGAATCATATTTAAAAAAAATACAAAAAAAAGTCAAGCCAATATTAATTTGTGGTGACTGGAACATAGCACATAAGGAAATTGATATTAAAAACTGGAAGGCTAATCAAAAAAATTCTGGTTTCCTACCTGATGAGAGAAAATGGATTGACAAAATACTAAATCATTATGGATGCATTGATACGTTTAGGTCTATAAATAAAGATCCGCACCACTATACATGGTGGTCTAATAGGGGTAGAGCATGGGATAATAATGTAGGATGGAGGATAGATTATCAAATGCTGTCATCACCAAAGAAAATTAAAATATTATCAGCTGACATTTATAAAAAAGAAAGATTTTCAGACCATAGCCCTCTAATAATAGATTATGATATGTAATATGTTAAAAAATATTTCACCATATTTAGAAAAAAAAATATTGATAACATTGTCAATGGGCTTTGTATCTGGTGTTCCGTTGCTATTAACAATTACATTATTACAAGCATGGCTCACAGATGAAGGGGTTACAAAATCTACCATAGGTTTATTTGCACTAGTTGGTCTCCCATATTCTTTGAAATTTCTATGGGCTCCATTATTTGATTACTTTACTATTTCTAGATTAGGCCGAAGGCGTGGTTGGTTATTATTGACCCAAGTATTATTAATAATATCGATTATTGCCCTTGGAATGGGCAACCCTAGTATGAATGCGTGGAATGTAGCGCTATTAGCTACACTTGTAGCAATATCATCAGCATCCCAAGATATCGTAATAGATGCATATAGGCGAGAATCACTGACAGATGAAGAGCAGACAATTGGTGCATCTGCATATGTTTTGGGTTACAGAATTGGTGCTTTAGCTGCAGGTGCAGGTGGTTTAATTTTAGCTGATCATATGTCTTATCAAATGGTATATGCACTAATGTCAATAGTGATGTTATATGGTATATTTATTACACTAATTGCGGATGAGCCAAAACGTTATTATCAACCATCTGGATTTATTTCAGCTGTTTATAATCCATTCGTAGAATTTTTCAATAGATATGTTTCTATAAATATAGCTTCTGATAGATTAATAAATTTAAAGACCAGAACTAAAATTGCAAGGCGTCAGATTTTAGGAAATGTATTGCTTGTACCAGTCCTAATTTTAGTATTTATTCTCTTATATAAAATTGGTGACACAATGGCGCACTCTTTAAGCACTAATTTTTATCTAGATATTGGTTTTACAAAAACAGAGATTGGGGCTGTAGTTAAATTTTTTGGATTAATTGCCACATTAATAGGTGCTTTCTTAGGCGGCTTAATATCTTTAAGGATAGGACTATATAAATCATTGATAATATTTGGAGTTTTTCAAGCTTTAGCTACTCTTGGTTTCTCCGTGCTAGCATTTGTTGGCAATAATATTTATTTACTTATGACTATTGTCTCATTAGAAAATTTAGCTGCAGGAATGGGTTATACAGCATATTTGGCTTTTATAGCTAACATGACAAGTAAAAAATTTACTGCCACACAATTTGCTCTAATGACAGCATTGATGTCTTTACCTAGAACTCTTTTCTCATCATACTCAGGTTTTCTTGTTGAAATGTTAGACTGGGAATTATATTTTATTTTCTGTTCACTAATTGCTTTTCCTGCTTTAATAATACTTGTAAAATTAAGAAGGAGAATAAATATATGAATTTGTTTAATACTGCAGATATCTGTGATGAAACTGATGATATGCAGATTGTAGATCCAATTTTTAAAGCATATGGTAATAATAAAAAGTTTAGCGGGAAGATAAGAACAGTAATAGCCATTGAAGACAATTCATATGTCAAAAAATTAGTAGATGAAAAGGTAAGCGGAGATGTAATGGTTATTGATGGCGGAGGGTCGTTAAAATGTGCTCTTTTGGGAGACAATTTAGCAATGAAAGCATTTGAAAATGGATGGTCAGGTTTTGTGATAAATGGCTGCATAAGGGATGCTGAAATTATTAATGAAATACCAATAGGCATTAAAGCTATTAATACAATGCCAATAAAAAGTAATAAAAACAATATTGGTGAGTACAAAAAAACTATAAGCTTTGCCAATACTGATTTCAGAGAAGGAGAGTATTTATACTCTGATCTTGATGGAATCATCATATTAAAAGATTTGTTGCAGAAAAATGATGATGCATCTAGTAATGATTTAGTACCATATAAAACAATAACTTTTACTAAGATTTACTAATATGATCAATTCTCTAATTGAATTAGAAAATATCTCCTTATCAAGAAATGATAATAATATCTTAAAAGATATATCATTTAATATAGAGACATCAAAAGCATTAAACTTATATGGCACGAATGGTTCAGGTAAAACATCGCTTCTAGGAATAATCACTGGAATGACTGAGCCCACCGCCGGTAATATACATAACTTTAGTGGAGACGATAGACTATTTGAAAAAATAATTTATGTTGGACATAAATATGGAATTAAAGCTAATTTAACAGTGCTAGAAAACTTATTATACTCAGCTGATGATTCTAAAGATAAAATATCTCGAATTGATAAAGCACTAAAAGTATATAATATGAATAACCTTAGAGAAGTATTAACAAAAAATCTTTCGCATGGCCAGCAGAAAAAAGTCTCATTGATGAAGACTCTGGTGTCTGATTCCTTATTATGGATAATAGATGAGCCCTATAGTGCGCTGGATAATGATTCAATAACAATCTTTAACAATACTGTAAATAGTTTTTTAAATCATGGGGGATCTTTAGTAATGACTAGTCATGCTGAAATAAAAAAGTCGTTGTTTTCTATTGCTAACTATGAAATTAATAAATAATGAAGATATTTAATATTATTAATAAAGAGTTTTTACTAGCATCTAGATCTGGTTATGAGATTTTCATGCCAGTAGTTTATTTAGTAATAATTATGATATTTTTTAATATTTCAATTAGCTATGTTTCAAATGATATAATCTTAGAATTACTACCTTTGATGATTTGGATATCATGTCTATTAATATGCATATTGAATATAGAAACTATATTCAAGGAAGACTATGATGATGGTACATTAGAAATGTTTTTAATTAAGAAAGAAGGTATAGAGATTGAGATATTGGCTAAAATCTTATCTCATTGGATATTATCGAATTTACCAATAGTATTTGTTGCTCCATTAGTTGCAATGATTCTAGGACTAGATCTAACTACAACATTAACTTTATTTGTTACTTTGCTTATAGGTACTCCAACCATGAGTTTGATTGGTTCAATTGCTGCTGCATTGACGATTAGTCTTAAGAAAAATAAAATATTAGTATCCATAATAGTCCTACCATTATATGTGCCAATATTGATATTTGGTACTAGTGCGGTTAATAATTCATTTTTTAATATGAACTATGATACAGAACTGTTGCTAATGACCTTTTTATTTTTTATTTTTTTAATTATCACGCCGTTAGCATGCAGTAAAGCATTGAAAATCAGTTTAGATTAACTTAGCCCAGCTAGAATTCTTTTCACGCATGAGTAGTGTATTTCTTGATGAGAGAAGTACAGCCAAAATAAAATAAGATGTAAAGCCTATGGTTGTATATATTAATGGATATAACATTTCTGATGATATTGAAGGTGAGCTAAATTTCATCACAGATGGCCCTTGATGTAGTGTGTTCCACCACTCAACAGAGAAGTGTATTATTGGGATATTAATAAAACCAACTATAGCAAGTATATTCGATGCCCTGGCTCCTTTTCTGTAATCATCATAAGAATAATATAGAAATATAATTGATAGATATATAAAAAATAGAATTAATTCAGATGTAAGTCTAGCATCCCACACCCACCATGTTCCCCACATTGGCTTCCCCCAAATAGCACCAGTAACAAGTGTAAGAAAAGTAAACATAGCGCCAACCTTTGCAGAGGAAATAGATAATATCTCAAAAACTTTTATTTTCCAGATTATAGATATCAGTGAACATACAAAAACAGAAGTGTAAGCAAATAGTGATAACCACGCACTAGGCACATGGACATACATAATTCTAAATGCATCACCTTGTTGATAATCAGATGGAGCCCTAAATAGACCTAAATATAAGCCATATATAATAAAAAATAACGCAAATATAAATGCCCATGGGATTAAAGAAGTTGCAAAATAGTAAAACTTCTTAGGTGATATCTTTTCGAATAATAATTTAAACATAGTTAATAATTTGTATTTCATGATATCATAATTATTATTTAAAACTAATGAAAGACACACCAAATAAAAAACCGCTGAAAAACTATGAGTTATCTTTGACTACATGGAATAAAGGGAGACTCGGCAAGTATCAGCTTTTGAGAAAAATTAATAAAAAAGCGTTTAAGCGTTCATTAAACGCTACTCAAAAATAGTGTTTATTATGGATTTCCAGTCATAATCTTGGTCAGCTATCACGAAAAACTCCTCATTAATAAATGTTCTATTTTTATTGTATCGTAAAGGCTTCATAAATTTGTCTACCACAATGCCGCCAGCCTCCTCGACAAGAATCTGGCCAGCTGCGGTGTCCCACTCATGAGTAGGCCCTAATCTTGGATAAAAACATCCGTCTCCAGACGCAATATTACCAAATTTCAAAGCACTAGATTTCTTAATAAATTCATAATTCTCAATACTATCTGATAATGTATTTAGCACGCTTTCCCTTATAGAAGTACTAGTAAACACCTTGTTGGGCTCTGTAATAGACATTTTTTTTGTAAAAATCTTTAGGGGTTCTGTATCTTTTTTTAAAAGATAAGAGCCATGATCTTTGAAAGAATAATAAAAATCTCCAGATATTGGAGAATATATGATACCTAAAACAGGTTTTTCATCAGCTATAAGTGATATACATATACAAAAGTTATCGCCTTTATTGATATAATTCCTGGTACCATCTAAAGGGTCAATTAGCCAAAAGTAATCATAAGAAAGAGAGTCATCATAGTCCTCTTCAGATACAATTGCTATTCCAGGAGTAATCTTTTTTAGGCCATTAATAATAATTAAACTAGACTGTATATCTACTTCTGTAACCGGTGTTTGATTAGATTTATTTTTAAAAAGAATATCAGTTTTATGATGTTTGACCTGTAAAGTTCCTGTAATCTTGCATATGTCATATAATTCAGGTAGTAATTCCAGAAATTTCTTATGCTTCATGCTTATTTCTCATTTGTCCATAAATAAAAAGTGATGCAAGTGCACGTGAATCAATATTATTTGACTCTAGTAAAACCCTATCCATATCATTCTTACTATACTTTACAATTTCAAGGTCTTCAGGTTCATCGCCATCCAGCTTAGAAGCAACAAGGTTTTGAGCCAGGACAATATGTGTTTTATGATTCATATAACCTGGAGCTAAATCTAATGTGTAAATATGTTTTAATTGTTCTGCCTTAAACCCTACTTCCTCTTGTAACTCTCGGTTTGCTGCAACGAGAATTGACTCTTTATCATCTATTTTACCTTTAGGAAAAGTAAGGGAATAATCATCAATTGCAGCAGCATATTCTCTAATAAATAAGAAATCATCACCCAGGATAGGGATTATCATAACTGCTCCATTACCTGTGCCAGATATGACTTCATATTCTCTCGAAACTGTATCGCCAAAATCTATAAGCAATTTATCAAGCTTAAAAAGTTTAGTAGTAATTATGGGTGTTTTATTTTTTATGGTAGGCATTGTAAAATGAGTAATAATATTTACTAAAATAATGATACAGTAATTAATATGGAATTGAAAGACAACAAATTTTTTCTAATAGATCTAGATGGGGTAATTTTAGATACTAAATATGATAATTACTTCTGGCAGATACATATACCAAATATTTATGCTGAACTAAATAAAATGTCTCTAGAGGATGCAATCAATATAACTCATACACTTTTCCATTACAAAAAAAAGACACGAGAGTGGTATGACATAATTTACTGGTCTAATATTCTTGGTATAGATATTGCTAAAGAAAAATTAAAAAAAGAAAATATGGATAGGATAAAACTCATAAAAGGTTCTATTAAAACACTTAATGATATTAAAAAAAGTGGGAGAAAACTTTTCCTGATTACGAATGCGCATCGTACTACACTTAATATAAAATTAAAAAAGTTTAATATCTCTAAATACTTTGATGACATAGTTTGTTCCCATGAACTGGGTTATGTTAAAGAAGATATACAATTATGGCATATCCTAAGAACAAAGTTACAACTTGATTATAAATATACGGTTCTCATTGAAGATACATTTGATAATATTAATTCGGCCTATCATGCAGGGATTTCAAATTTTGTACATATATCAGATAAAAATGTTTCAAATAGTCGAATCTCAGCACTAACTCTAGGATCATTTAGTGAACTTTCCTCTAGCATTTAAATAAGATATTTTCTCTAACTGAATAGTGTCTGGGAATATTTCATTAACATAGATTTTTTTATGCTGATACTTATATATAGATATTCTATGTATCATATTATTAATTTTTCTATAAATAGTATTTCTTTTTTTAAAGCGATTTGCATTTAATATATATGTACCTAAAGACCTATCTCCTAAAATCTTTATAAATCTTTCCTTTCCTGAAATATGTTTGCTCAACATAAAAGTATATGCTTCAATTTTTGGATAATAGTTTGTTGTTAAAACAACTTTTCTATAGATACCGATGCCTTTAATTTTATATGGTAGATTGCAATACATTGACTTATTAAATAATTTGGATTCTTGTTTTATTACATTTACATTAAATCCATGATTTCTTTTTGACATAAGCCTGTTAGTTAAAGAATTTTGGTCTATGACACTAAGTTTTGTTTTTTTACTTATTCCAATAAGTTTTTTTTCATTTTTCCACTTTGATAAATAATTATTTGGCATATTTTTATAACTGTATTATTTCAGATGTGTCTTTGCCCCATCTTTTGATTAGTTTATTTTTATTTTTATCATCTATTTTATCAACATAGCTCATAGATTCTCTAACAAGATCATAATTATGAAGTGCATCTTCAGGTGTAGCTAATTTAAAATTATGATTCGCACCAGATTGCTTATGTCCCATATAATCACCAGCGCCTCTTAATTTTAAATCTTCTTCTGCAATTTTAAAACCACTCGAATATACTTCTAGGGCCTTTAGTCTTTCAAATGCATGGTCACTTATTTTATTCTTACAGACAAGATAGCACTGACTTTGCTTATTGCTTCTTCCAACTCTACCTCTGAGCTGATGAAGCTGAGATAACCCAAACCTTTCAGGGTCTTCTATAACAATACAGGTAGCATTGCCAACATCAACCCCGACCTCAATCATTGTTGTACATACTAAAATTTGAATAGAACCTTCAACGAATTTTTTCATAGTATTACTATTGTCTTTGGAGTTAGCTCTTCCATGAAGCATGCCAATGGCCTTTGTTGCAAACCTATTAGATAAATCTTCATATATTCCTTGGACATACTCACTTTCTATTGATTCAGTATAATCAATACAAGAACATACCCAATAAACTTGTTCATTTTTTTTAAGGACTTTAGATATATCTTTATATAACGATGCTCTATCATCATGGCTAATTATTTTTGTTTGAATAGCCATTCTATTTTTTGGTGACTCATTAATAACTGTATAATCTAAGCCTTCATATAAAACTAGAGATAGCGATCTTGGTATAGGAGTAGCTGATAAATATATCTCATGAGGAGACATAAGATCTTTGCTAATTTTTTTAGTTAAAGACAATCTCTGCTTAATCCCAAACTTATGTTGTTCGTCAACAATAATGAGGCCAAGTTTATAAAAGTTAACATCATTTTGAATTATAGAGTGTGTCCCAATTAATATATCAGTATCTCCTGAAACAACAGATTCTATGATCCTAGTTTTCTCTTTAGATGATAGGTTACTTTTAAGGCATTCAATTTTTATAGGCAGATTCAAAAATGTTTTTTTAAAAGTCTTAGTGTGTTGGTCTGCTAATATTTCTGTTGGGACAAGGATTGCAGTTTGCAGTCTTGATAGCTTAGCAAAATATGCTGCGAGAATAGCAATGATTGTTTTACCAGAACCAACATCACCTTGTATGAGACGTTTAGTTGGATATGGTTTTAAAAAACTGTTTTTGATTTCAGAAACTGCATTAATTTGAGCTGTAGTTAGAGAAAAAGGAAGTGTTGATATAAAATCATCAACAATAGATTCTCTTATCTGGAAAAGATGAGACTTTTTTGATTCATATGCTTTTTTTGCATCAAGTAATAATAGCTTATAGGCTAATAATTCTTCGATAACAAATCTTTTTCTACCTAACTCAAAATTTACATTAGATACATCATAATTTTCTGATGATGGGTAATGACAAAATCTCAGTGCATCAATATGATTTGGTATTCCAAGATTGTCTAATATATTATTTGGGAATATATCAGTGCTATTTTTTTGTGATATATAATTGAATGCATGCCTAATAAAGGATCTTATTTTATTTTGAGATACAATTTTTTTGGTCTTATAATATGGGACCACATTTTCAATTTTTTTGTCTGGGTCTATGATCTCAACTTCAGGATGTATCATTTCAATAAGCTTGCCCTTGATCCGCAATATACCTGATATACGTATTTTCATATTGAGCTTGTACTTTGAATAGATGATAATTTTATGCAAAAATCTTATTTGTATTTTTGCGTCACCAATATCCACAGTTAATATCAGGTTTGGTTTATAGTTTCTTGTCTGAAGTATTTTGATGATTGTGCCTAAGAATAGGCAGCTGTCACCATTAGACACTGTGGCTATATCAGTTAACTTAGTTTTATTGATAAGAAAAGTTGGAAGAAATAATATTAAATCACTAATTCTGTTAATACCAATTTTATTAAGCTGTGTCCTGGTTGCGGGGCCAATGCCGGGCAATCCCTCTAAATCTTTATCATCTAACCTTTTTGTAATAGCCATTTAAACTAATCATCAGAAAATAATACTGCGTCTAATTCAATTTCAACATCTTTAGGCAACCTACTTACTTCAACAGCAGCTCTGGCAGGAAATGGTTTTTCTATAAAAAAGTTTTCCATTATGCTATTAACTTTTTGGAAATTTGATAAGTCTTTAAGATATATATTAACCTTTACAGTATCTGATAAGCTACATCCTGCTTCTTCAACAATTGCTGATAAGTTTTTAAACACCTGAGTTGCTTGTTTATCAAAATCACCGGAGATGAGTTCCATGGTCTCTGGTACAAGAGGTATTTGACCAGAAATATAAACAAACCCGCCCGCCTTCATGGCTTGACTATACGGGCCTATTGCTGCTGGTGCATTTTTTGTTTTAATAGGTTTGATTCTAGTCATGGCTTTTTCCTAACATATCCTGCCTCTACTAATTTTTCTAAATAATCATGCCAATATGGTTTATAGTTTATCGATAGATCATAAAGATACTCCCATGAAAAAAGTCCTGTATTATGACCATCATCAAATATAATCTTAATTGCATAATTCCCAACTGGCTCAATTGCATCGATACTGACGTTTTCTTTTCCTTTTTGAAGAACCTCTTGTCCTGGCCCATGTCCCTTGACTTCAGCTGATGGAGAAAAACACCTAAGATATTCGGTAGTTAAATTTGCACTAATACCATCCTCAAAACTTAATAAAAGAGTATTAGTTTTTTTAATATATCTGATTTCTGTGGGCTTAATCATTAAGTAAGTATATATTTTTATTGTAATTATTTCACTGACTATTATATCTGGGTTTAACCTTTGGTTTCTTTGGCTCTTGGATGTGATTTGCTATATATATTTTTCAAGTGTTCAAAATCAACATTAGTGTAAATCTGGGTCGTAGTAATATCTTCATGCCCTAGAAATTCCTGAACAGCACGTAAATCTCCCGAGGACTCTAACAAATGCGTTGCACAAGAGTGTCGCAATGTATGAGGGCTAATCTTACACTGTAAACCTACGTATTTACACCAGTAATTAAGTCTAATTTGTACGGATCTGTTTGATAACCTATTACCGAACTTATTGAGAAATAGTGCTTGTTCGTTATTTTTTATATGATTTGAACGTATATTAGTCCATGCATTTAACGCAGTAAGAGCTTTTGAGCCTACTGGCAAATATCTTTGCTTGTTACCTTTACCGATTACAGAAAGCATTTTATTTTCAGTGCTAACTGACTCAGTATTTAAAGAAGTAATTTCGCTGAGCCTAAGTCCAGAACTATACATTAATTCTATCATTGCTTTATCTCTTACAGATGCAAATGATGTTTCAGGAATATTACACAATAAATCTATCTGTTCTATAGATAATATATATGGTAATTTTTGTAATTTTTTTGGCACAATTATCTTTTTTGAAGGGTTTGATTTGATAATTTTTTTTCTAATCAGAAAATTAAAAAATGACCTGATTGTCGAAGTTTTCCGTGCAACTGATGTAGCTAAATGACCTGACCTATTTAAATAATTAACATGGCTTTGAATATGACTGCTGGTGACATTTGATATTAATTGGACATCATTGTCTTGTAGATAGTCGGTAAATTTAATCAAGTCTATCTTATAATTTTTTATTGTATCGTCACTATACTGTTTTTCATACTTAAGATAACTTAGAAAAGACTCAATTTTTTCGATGAACTCAGTCATGCCAAACGCCATCATATTCTAAAGTAGTTGGGCCAGAAAGAAAAAGTTGCGGTGAATTATTTAAAACAGAATTTTGTACAACTGTCATACTGACCTCAAGAATCCCACCCTCTTGTTCAATAAATATTTGATTAATATTTCTGCCACCATATTCTGGCATAGAAATTAATTTTAAGATAAATGCTCCTGTTGCAGTTGCACCACTCCCACAGGATTTAGTCCATCCTGAACCACGTTCATTTACGCGTAGTAAAAGATTTTTTTCACTTCCATTTATAAAATTATCTAAATTTAAAACAAAAGATATATTAACGCCATTCTCATAAATTGAATTAATAATTGACGATATCTCCTTTTTATGAATAAAAGAATTATTAGAGAAAACTATACAGTGTGGGTTGCCTATAGTTATGTATGCATATGAAAAAGACAGTGAGCTTCCTTCATTAGTAACTTTAACATCAAAAAAAATGTTTTTGATACTGATTGAAGTTCCTTTCGGCAAAAGAGCGGGTATCTTCTCATCAAAAGATGCAATGCCCATGTCAACCTTTATGACCTCGCTGTTAACATACTGTATAGAATACTGTTTATCGTTTACAAAAACTTTGCAGGCGGCGTAATCATATGTTTTATACAAAAACAACATAATTGCTCTCATACCATTACCGCATTGTTCTGCTGAAGAACCATCCTGATTAAATATCATACAGTTAATATGATTAGAGTCGATAATAGTCAGTAGCAAGAGCTGATCACAACCAATTACTGTACGCGAACAAATTGATTTAATTTGATCGTTAGTAAATTTGTAGAGTAGTTTTGTATTATCTATGACAATAAAATCATTTCCCTGGCTATTCATTTTTGTAAAAGGGATTTGCATAATACTATTCTCAATTAATATTTATTATAAATATTCTATTTCATTATCAAGTATCTGGTCAATCGTGTCTCTTTTTCTAATTTCTCTGATACTCTTTGTATCTTTATTGATTATATACTCTGCTGGTTTTAATCTAGTATTATAATTAGAGGACAAGGTAAAACCATAAGCGCCTACACACTCAATCGCAATATAATCACCTTTTGATAAAGAAAGAGTTCTGTCTTTGCCTAAAAAATCAGCTGTCTCACATATAGGTCCAACTACATCACATAAGAATTTACTCTCATTATTATGAAAGACTTCCTTTATAGCATGAAAAGCATTGTAGAGCGGCGGTCTCAATAAGTCACTCATGCCAGCATCTACTATTATAAATTTTTTTGAGGGCGTACTTTTTGTATTGACTACTTTTGATACTAAAATACCTGCTTCACCAACAATTGATCTGCCAGGTTCTATTAAGATAGTAGTTGCCAGAGGTTTTAATAAATCTATAATTCTAGAAATAAATTCGCTTTTATTGGGGCTCTCTTCATTATTATATGATATTCCTAGTCCTCCACCAATATCAATATGATTCAACTGTATATTATTATTTTTTAGAAGATTAATTATAGATATAATTTTTGACACAGATTCCTCAAATGGTTTTAGGTCTGTAATTTGTGATCCGATATGGCAATCAATACCGGTGATTTTAATTCCATTTAATTTCGATGCCATGGTGTAAATTTCTAAAATATCAGATTGCTCGATTCCAAATTTATTATCTTTCATGCCGGTAGTGATGTAAGGGTGAGTATTCACATCTATCTCAGGATTAATACGTATTGAAATACTAGCTATCACTTTCTCTTCTAAAGCAATTGCGTTTATAGTCATAAGTTCATCATATGATTCAACATTAAAACACATAATATTACTGGCTAAGGCAAACCGTATCTCTTCCTCTGTTTTACCAACACCAGAAAATACAGTTTTTTTAGGATCTCCTCCAGCCATAATAACTCTAGATAATTCTCCACCAGATACGATATCAAAACCTGAGCCTAGTTTGGCTAGCAAAGATAACACGGAAAGATTAGAATTAGCCTTAACTGAATAACAAATTAAATGCGCATTATCGCCAAAACTATTTTGATAATCTAAAAAATTATCAGTGATAATTTTCTCAGAATATAAATAGAAAGGTGTTTGATTTATTAAGGCAAAATCTAGAACATTTATACCATCAAAAAATAATATGTCATCATTATAAATTGTGCTCATTAATTAGTCTCAATAACTATTACTTGTCGTCTCTTGCTGTTCTGCCGGAGCTTCCATTCTGTCTTCTGGCACGGTTAAAGGGCCTTTATTGCCGCAGGATGATACCAATATCATCAACGGAATAGCAAAGATGAACAAAAGTTTCTTGCTATGAGCATGGTTAATTTTATCTGACATATGATACATTATAGTCATAATATTAGATTGCTACTAGGCCGATAATGGATTTAAATAATAACGATTATATTACTATTGGGGACAAAAAGGACTCTAATGTCAATATTATATGGTTTCATGGTTATGGGTCTAATAACTGGTCTTTTGAACCAACTATGAAACTAGTAAATATGCGATTAAATGAAGAGATGCATATTATTATCCCTAATGCACCATCAGTAGATAATAAAAGATCATGGTATCCACTTCCAACAACGAATAATAAAGGCAAGCTTAAAGAAGACTATAATGGTCTAACCAATTCTATAAATGCTATTGATAATTTTATAGAATTGCTAAACTTAGAAAAAAATAAGAAACTTATAGTCGGGGGCTTTTCCCAAGGAGCGGCCTTATCGTTGAGTTTGTTGTTTAAGTCTAAGCATAAAATCGATGGATGTATTGCACTATCAGGGTATATGCCGTCTGCAAATGACTTTGAATCGCAACAACTAAAAAGCCATGAGATATTTATTGCTCATGGTTATGAAGATAAAGCTATTAGTTATCAGGATTTTCAAAAAACACTAGAGTTTTTAGAAAAAAAGTCAAAAAGAATTGTAAAGAATGTAGGTAGCTTTGGGCATACTATCACTCACGAGGTGACAGATGATTTTATTGAGTGGTTAAGGAAAATATAATGAGCCCTCAGATGAGAGCTCATTAATGTTATTTACTCTCTATGCCTTTGTGCAGCTGCCATTGCAGTTTCACTACCATACTTCTCATTGATTTTTTCAACCGTTTCAAAGTGGTCTGCTCTTCTATGAGTTAAGCAATTACCTTTTTTATCTACGCCCCAGAGTGCATAGGCTATAAAAGGCTTTAAATGATCAGGCGTTTGGTCAAAATGTGGGATACCGAATCTTATTAATAGATTATTACGATCTGCTCCACTTGCTTTTTGTTCAGCTATTATTCGTTGAACTTCAACTTGAAGATCTTTAACGTCTTCACCGTTCCATGAACCAACCACTGATCCATCGGGCAATATAATATCGTCGCCATTTGGCACTGGATGTTCTGCCATGATTACTCCTCCTTATTTATCGTTAACTTTTATTATATGGGGAAAAGGTTTAATCTGCCAGGCTCTAGAGAAAAATAATTAAATTGACCTTACTTATTGCAGGGATAATTTGTTATATAGCCATTTCTCAATGCTAGTCCAAGCAATGGGGCATCCTTATACTTTGTATAAAAACGAATATTATTCTTAATTTCTTGGTCTATAATTTTCCGAAGCTGTTTGGAAGATAGTGAGAGGTCCCTGGGTTTACAGTAAATTTCAAAAGAATGTTTTTGAAAAGTATACTCATTTGCCCACTCAAGACCGCGCTCTAATCCATAAATATATGCCTCATGAGCTATTGGGTCATCAGCACTTTGATAATCTTCTATGGTCGGAACAGCAGAATGAGCAAAATTAGTAAATAATAAAAAAATAAATACTAATTTTTTATAATCATTTTGTAAAGCCATGTTTTTTAAGCCTCATAATTACAATTTTAGCTTGCTTAACCACAGATGCTGGCGATGTTTCACCTATTCCTTTTCTCGTCTTAACTGATATAGCAGGGTCTAACACCTTATATATATCTTCAGATATCAAAGGAGAGAATTTTTTTAGTTCTAATATTGATAAATCAGTTAACTGTAAAGACTTCTTTTCACAAAATTTGACAATATCTCCAACAACATGATGAGATGTTCTAAATGGCATACCTTTTTTTGATAAGTATTCGGCTAGGTCAGTTGCTGTTGAATAGAAACTAGATGCAACATCCTTCGCTCTTTGCCTCTTAAGCTGCATTGTTGAAATTAATCTTGGCAATAAACTCAGGCAGCTCAGTGTAGTGTCAACAGATTCTAATATTAGAGTCTTATCTTCTTGCATGTCTCTATTATAAGTCAGGGGCAGTCCTTTCATTAAAGTAAGAAGCCCAATTAGAGAACCATAAACTGATCCTGTTTTGCCTCTGATAAGTTCTGGCACATCTGGGTTTTTCTTTTGTGGCATAATTGATGAGCCAGTGCAAAAACTCTCATCTAAATCGACAAGCCCAAATTGAGGATTCATCCATAACACAAGTTCTTCGGAAATCCTTGATAGGTGCATCATAATCATACTGTTTGCATAAGCAAAGTCACATACATAGTCTCTGTCGCTTACTGCATCCATAGAGTTTGCTGTTACACTGTCAAACCCAAGTTCTTTCGCCACCATTTTTCTATCAATTTTTAAAGAAGTCCCAGACAATGCTGCTGACCCCAAAGGCATATGGTTGATGTTATTTCTAGCATCTAATAACCTTTTTTCATCTCTTACTAACATCTCATTCCAAGCTAACAAGTGATGCCCAAAGGTAACAGGCTGAGCAACCTGCATATGTGTAAAGCCAGGAAATAGTGCATCTGAATATTTGATTGCCATATTAGCTAAAACAAGGCTAGTTTCTCTTATTTTAAAAAGATAGATATCAATAAAGTCTCTAAGATATAATCTCAAATCTGTTGTAACAAGGTCATTTCTAGACCTGCCCAAATGTATTTTTTTCCCGAGATCACCTATAAGGCCAACCAGGGCATTCTCAATATTCATATGGACATCTTCATATTCTATTGACCATGGTAATTTATCTGTTTCTACTAGTTTTCTGACAGACTTTAGACCTTTGATAATTTTTTTTGATTCAGAAGATTTAATATGCCCACAACTAGACAACATTTGTACATGAGCAATAGTCACTCTGATGTCAGCCTCGTATAATACAATATCAACACTGAGGCTTTGACTAAAGTCTAGAACCTCTGAATCAATTTGTTTCGTAAACCTACTGGACCATGTCACATTTTTCATTATATTTACTAATTTTTAATTACATTATTTATCAGTAAGTATAGTATAAATAAAAACAAAAAATTATAAATATGAATAATATAATTAGAATTGCAACAAGAAACAGTCCTTTAGCGTTAGAACAGGCCAAGATGGTTACAAAAGTACTTTCAAAGCATAATAAAGTAGAAATAATATCTATGTCATCTAGTGGTGACAAAGTCTCACCTAAAAAATTTAAAGCTCATGGAGGGAAAGGGCTTTTTTTGAAAGAGTTAGAAGAGTCATTGTTATCAAAGAAAACAGATATTGCCGTACATTCATTGAAAGATGTACCAGCAGATTTGGATAAAAAATTCTCTATAATTACAATATCAAATAGAGAAAACCCTTGTGATGCATTAGTGTCAAAAAAATATAAGACATTAGAGAGTATGCCAAAAAATGCAACTATTGGTACTTCGAGCCCTAGAAGAATCGCAATGTTAAAAAATATTTCAAAAGATTTTAAAATAGTTGAAATCAGGGGGAATATTCAAACAAGACTAAAAAAAATGAATGAAGAAAAAATAGATGGGATTATTTTAGCTGCTGCTGGTTTACACAGAATGTCACTAAAAGAACATATTGCAGAATATATTTCTACAGATAACTTTACTCCGTCTGCAGGACAGGGGGTATTATGCATTGAATATCTAAAAGGAAACAGGAGGATGGAGGAAATACTAAATAAATTTAAAATTGAAAGCGTAGAAGACTGTGCTAGAGAAGAAAGGAGCTTTGTTAAAAAAATAGGAGGGGATTGTATGTCCCCAATAGGTGTTCATGCTGTTATTAAGAGACAAACAATGAAGATAGAAGCATATGTTTCAAATATTGCTGGCGATCAACATATTAAGAGCTCATATATCGTAGATAGTAAAAAAAGCATTGGTCATGCAGGTACATATATGGCTAACTTATTTATCAAACAAGGTGCAAAAAAACTGTTAGGTAGCAATAAAAAATGAATCTCATAATATTGTCTGAAATGTCTGTATACGAGAACCTAGAAAGTATTTGTGACAAACATGGCATAAAAATAAAACAAGTTATTGCGGTTGATATTGTGCCAATAAAATATGATGTTAAGAAAATTAAAAACTTCATAAGCAAAGGTGTAAGTATAATTTTTCAAAGTAAAAATGCTATTGCACATTCAATTGATATTCATGAGGACATCAATAAATATCCTGACAAGGAGATTTATTGTATTGGCAAGTATAGTGCAAAAAAAATTAATACAATGTTAGGGCGAGAAGCAGTATTCCCATTGGAAGATTATTCAAGCGAGAGTCTTTTTAAACTAGCATCAGATAGTTTGGATAAGAACGACTATGTCATAATCATTAAAGGCGAGGATGGAAGAAAGTATTTAGAAAAAAAGTTAAGAGAAATGAATTGTATTGTAGAAGTTATAAGTGTTTATGAAAGGATTCCCAAGAATCTAGGAACACTAAAAGACAGTATAAGGGATGATATGAATAACTACTTTATTGTATCGAGCAAAACGGCATTAAATAATATGCTCACTCATATACAATTAATCGAAGGTAGCGCTAAAAATATTATTATAGTGCCAAATATTAGGATAGTAGATGGTCTGAATACTAAGAAAATAAGCCAAGTATTGGTGGTAAAAAATGACGCTAGTGCCGAAGAGTACATGAGGGTGATAAAAAAGCATAATGATGAATAAGGTTATTTTAGCAGGTAGCGGATATTTGGGAGAATATATTCTTGAGCAGATATGTGACGTTACAGATTTATCAGTGATTGATGTTTGTAGAACAAACAAAACAACAAAGGGCGGGGTAATAAACATTATCAGAGATTTTGATAATAAAAACAATGATTTAGAGTTTATGAACAATGGAACCGTTATATACATGGCGCCGCCGAGCACAAATAGTTTATCAGATGATAGAATAAATAATTTTCTTAAAGATATATCCTCTTTGATCATAAAAAAAATAATATACATAAGCACTAGCGGAGTATATGGTAACTGTGATGGGAAATTAGTTGATGAAAGTACGCCAGTTGCTCCCATAACAGAAAGAGCAATACGAAGAGTTAGTGCAGAAAAACAGCTAATAGCATTTGCAAAAAAGAATAAAATTAAACTAATCATTCTAAGAGTTCCTGGTATTTATGGTCCTGGTAGACTGCCCTTAGAAAGAGTCCGGTTGAGAGAGCCATTGATAAAGACAGGTGAAAGCAGAATAACGAACATAATACATGTTATGGATCTTGCAAGAATATGTATCTCTTCAGTCTATCTAGAGACAAGCATGGAGATTATAAATGTTAGTGACGGTAGTCCTTTAAAAACTACAGCTTATTATGAATATATTTATCAAGCTACCAATCAAAAACTGCCAGAATATATAACATTCAGCCAGGCATTAAAAGATTATTCAAAAAAAAGGATTAGCTTCTTGAAGGAGTCGAGAATATTGAATGTTGAAAAGATGAATATGCTATTTCCTAAGTGCATAAAATATAGTGACGCCAAGGATGGTATAAGGGAGTCTCTACTTGTTTAGTTCAAGCCATTTTACAAGTGGCTTCCACTCTTCTCTGTCTTGAGCTGTCGCACTTTCACCCATTTCAAATATACCCAAACCAGTTCTTGCAGATTTAATATAGTTTGTATTGTCCCTGAAAGCAGTTATATACTTCATCCCCTTTTCACGAAGCAAGTATGTGTCTAGTTCTAAAAAGATATTAGTATTAGCTCTACAGCGATTTGCCACAAGACCTACTTTAATTTTATTTCTAATTACGGGCCCCATTGATCTTAATTGTTGAATGAACGCTTTTGCCGCTTTCATATCTATAGGCGAGGGTAAAACCGGAACAATTATCATATTAGCTTTTTTAATATAAGTGACGAGCTTTGCGCCATAAATTGCTGCTGGGACATCATAAATTACAATAGAATTCTTGTCTTGCTTTAAAGGTTTATTAAAGTTTTTTGTGCCTCTAATTTTTGATTTAGATGCTGGTCGTACTTCTAACCACTGCGAACTTGATTGCTGAGGGTCTAGGTCAACTAAAGTAGTTTGAAAGCCTTTTTGAGCACAATAAGCAGCTAGATTGACAGATACTGTGGTCTTACCGGACCCTCCTTTTGAATTGATGACCATAATCGATTTCATGGTATATCTCCTAGTGTTTTCTAATCATAACAAAGACAATTTGAAACTGCCATAATAAAATTAGTCTAATAGAACCCTTACTGGAACATGGTCAGATGTCCGAGGTTCATTTACACACCAAGACTTGTGTCTTGTTTTTTTATCAATAAAATAATTAGTGCATCTCGACCGAACTTGATCAGACGCTAATAATAAATCAATTCTGTAACCTATGTTTCTTTGAAAAGCGCCTCCTCTATAATCCCACCAGGTAAAAGTTTGTGATGGAAAATCATAGTCATAAAATAAATCATGAAAGCCTAATGCGAGTAATTTTGACAACATATCACGTTCTTTATCAGAACATAGAATTTCATCCTTAGTAACATCGGCGTCAAAAACGTCATCGTCCGTTGGCGCAATATTAAAATCACCAAGCAGAAGCATATTTTGATTAAGAGATAATTCTTTTTTTGAGTAAGCTAAAAGTTTTTTAAGCCACTTAATCTTATAATCGTATTTAGGTGTATCAACATTCTGACCATTAACAACATATAGGTTAACAATACGGATGCCAGCGTAAACTGCAGAGATGGACCTCATTTCATTTTCGTTGGTTTTTACAGGATTGTAATGAATATCTTCTGCAGGGAGAACAGAAATTATTGCTACTCCATTGTAAGTTTTTTGACCACAGAAAATTACATGATAGCCAATATCAGTAAATGCCTCTAGAGGAAAATTATCGTCAATACTTTTTGTTTCTTGTAAAACTAGAACATCTGGTGATTCTTCAGACAAATACTGCAAAACAGCATGCAATCTAACTTTGATAGAATTAACATTCCATGTGGCTATAATCATATATCTAGATTTTTAACAGAAGAATATTTTTGTTTAATAAACTGTTTGCGCATTTCGACATCATCGCCCATTAGTTCAACAACAACAGGGTTGCCATCTTCAAGGGGCAAGACTTTAAGTAATGACCTACTTTTAACATTCATAGTGGTCTCTTCGAGCTGATGAGGATTCATTTCGCCGAGCCCTTTATAACGTTGTAGAGTGATAGAGCTTCTTGAGAGTGAGAAAAGTTTATCAAGACAATCGGTCAAGTTATAAACTTCTGATACAGTAGAATTGCTATCAGTGTAAGTAAAAGACGAGCTAGTATAAGCACCTAGCCCTAACGACATTAATTCAATATATGCATCAGAACCAAAAAAATGTCTGTCTAATGGTTCTTGCGGAGCTGACACTCCATTTGATGTTTTTGTAATATTGATACTGTGATACTTGTCATCAGAAGTAGTGCTAGACGCAGACAAATTAAAAGAAAGGTTGATAGGAGTATTCCTGTTAATATAATCTGTAAATGATGTGCACCAGGAGCTTACGTCCTTAAGTGACTTAAGAGTGTCAATACTAAGTGCCTCAAAGAAAGCAAGGTTGTGTAAAATAAGTTTATCCCTTTTTGAGGAGAACTGATCGATAATACTGTGTATAGACGAATATGTTTTATAGAGACTTAAGGCGTCTTCTTGATTAACTTCCTTCTTATCAATAGACAACTTATAATTTGATGAGACATCATTACAGATAAAATCTGAAAGTTCACTATCATCTTTCAAATATTTTTCGGATTTGCCCTTTTTCATTTTGTACAGTGGTGGTTGCGCGATAAAGATATGACCGTTGTCAATTAAGAGTTTCATTTTTGTTTCAAAAAGAGTCAGAAGCAATGTTCTGATGTGTGCTCCATCAACGTCTGCATCTGTCATTATAATAATTTTACCATATCTTAAATTATCAAGTACTATGTCTGCGCCAAATCCACATCCCAATGCCGTGATTAATGTGGCAATTTCAGATGATGATAAAACTTTATGATCTTGAGCTCTCTGTGTATTAAGAATCTTGCCTTTCAAGGGAAGAATTGCTTGAGTTTTCCTGTCTCTTGCTTGCTTCGCAGAGCCACCAGCAGAGTCACCCTCGACAATAAATAACTCAGTTTTTGTAGGGTCTTTCTCTTGACAGTCAGCGAGCTTGCCGGGCAAATTACCTATACTAAGCGGGTCTTTACGTCTGATAAGGTCTTTAGCTTTTCTTGCCTCTTCTCTAGCTCTGGCTGCTTGCACAACTTTAGAAATAATTGATTTTAACTCTTTAGGGTTCTCCTCAAAGAATTCATGTAATTTTTTATTTAGGCTTGACTCAACTATCCCTTTGACTTCAGATGAAACAAGCTTGTCTTTTGTTTGTGAGGAAAACTTTGGGTCAGACATTTTTACAGAGATGATAGCGGTTATTCCTTCTCTTGCATCTTCACCTGTAATATCTACTTTGTCTTTCTTTATACCAGGCAATTTATCAAAAACAGTGTTTATTGTCTTGGTTAGAGAAGCTTTAAATCCTGAAAGATGAGTTCCGCCATCTTTTTGCGGAATATTATTTGTAAAACAAAGTACATCCTCGTTATAAGCTGTACTCCATAACATTGCCATTTCAACTGATATGTTTTTTGACTCTGTTTTAAAATAAATTATTTCATCTTGGATAAGTGTTTTCTTGCGAGAAAGTTCTTTAATGTACTCTATAATTCCTCCTTCATATTTGAAAATATCACTAGATGATTTTGCCTCATCGGTAAACTTTATGGTGATGCCACTGTTAAGAAAAGCAAGTTCTTTAAAACGTTTTCTAATTGTATCTACGTTGTACATCGTTAGCGTAAAATATTTCTTGCTTGGTTTAAAAGATATCTTTGTTCCTTTTATCTCTGTGTCTCCGGTTATTTTCAGCGGCGACACAGGCTTGCTATCTTTGTATTCCTGGCTATAGATTTTCCCATCTTTGTATACAGTTAACTCCAAAGATTCGGATAGTGCATTTACAACTGATACGCCAACTCCATGCAAACCTCCAGATACCTTGTAAGAATCGTCATCAAACTTACCGCCTGCATGTAATACTGTAAGTATTACTTCAGCCGCAGATTTATTTTCTCCTTGATGCATGTCTACTGGAATCCCTCTGCCATTGTCTGTCACAGTAACAGACTGATCTTCGTGTATCACTACATCTATTGTGTCACAATGTCCGGCCAGCGCTTCGTCTATAGAATTATCCATGACCTCAAAAATCATTTGGTGTAATCCGCTACCGTCATCTGTATCACCAATATACATCCCAGGCCTTTTTTGCACGGCCTCCAATCCTTTTAATACTTTGATGTTTGATGAATCATATATCTTGTCTGTCATGCTAATCCTCTCTTAGTTCTCCATCTACAAACTCGTACATCTTTACCTCGGCAGCGGCTCTGCCCAAGCTTTTAATTTTTTCTTTGTATAGGTCTGGAGCCGTTATAAAACATTGTGCCTTTGATCCTACCAGTAAGTTTATCACAAGCCTCAGGTTCTTATCATCTATTCCAAAAAATAAATCATCTATCAAGATTATTGGCTTAAACCCGTGTTTCACGTGAAACACTTCTGCTTGGCTTAGTACTAACAAGAGACTAATAATAATTTGTGTAGACATAGACGATATGTTTTTTAGTTCAAGTGATTTAATGGTTAACATTATGTCTGCTCTATGAGGTCCTTTTGATGTGTATTTGAGAGCTAGGTCTTTTGATAAAGACTGGTCTATCGACATCTTCAATGACTGGTTTATATCCCAGCCTTGTTTGTAGTCTATCTCTGTATTCTTTATGTCAGAATAAACACTGCTGTCATATTCAGATAACTTGTCTATGTATGATGAAAACTGTTTTTTTAAAGCATTAAAATAATTAAGCCGAGACTCATGAACTAACATTCCATGATTTGCCACAAGTTCAGACCAATAGTCTAAATTTTGATCAGCACCTTTTTTTAGAACGCTATTCCTTTGTTTTAAAGTTTTAACATAGTTTTTGTAATTAATTAGGTGTGTAGGTTCCACGTGAAACGTTCCCCAATCAAGAAACGATCGTCGTTGGTCAGATGGCTGATTAATAATATTCTCTGAACCAAAAGATAATGCGGTGCAAGGCAGCGATAGCATTAATATTTTTGTTGAAACACGTTTATCATTGATTTTAACAATGTTAGGAGCATTTAGATTCTTTTCTGCGTATATTTTAATATTTTCATTGCTTTTAGATACATTTAGAAGAAGTTTGAGTGTATTTTCATTGTTTTGAATGAGTGTATCGGCAAGTACTGGTTTAAAGCTTTTTTGTGTTGAACAGTAATATATACCTTCTATCAAAGATGTTTTCCCCGCATTGTTGTTCCCGACAATTATATTGACATTCTGAGAGGGGTGGATTGTAAGTAAGTTAATACTGCGGAGTTTTGAAGCGGTGTACTTTACGATGTACAAACTAAACCCGCATTGGCATTATTATATATTTGTTAGATAGTGTTTTATCGTCAGAAGATATAAGGCAGCCTGAGTCTGCGTTGTTAAGTTGTATTTCTATGTTGTCGGATGAGATCACATCAATAACTTCTAACAGGTAACTAAGATTGAAGCCAATGTCAAAACTGTCGCCAGTATAAGTGCAAGGAATACTATCTTCTCCTTCCTCTTGTGACGGGTTGTTTGTGGACAGCATCATTTCTGAGTTGTTGAGGGAGAGTTTAACACCTTTAAATTGTTCGTTAGATAATATAGACATGCGTTGCAAGGCTGACCTTAGGTCATCTTTATCAACGTTGAGTTTATGCGGTAGCGATTCTGGAAAAACTTTATTGTAATCTGGATAATTTCCTTCTATTAATTTACTTTTTATTAAAAATTTATCAATTTTTAACAGTATCTCCTTATTACTGACACTAAATTCTATTATATTCTCCTTATTGTCTTTAAAAGAAGCTAAAATCCGCTTTACTTCAATAATACACTTCCTTGGTATGATGCATGTTACGGGTTCTGGCGTATTGTTTTTTGCGGGGCAGGATGACATCGAGAGCCTGTGTCCGTCTGTTGCTACAACAGTTAGATTTGTGCTCGATGTTTCCAAAAACATCCCATTCAAAAAATGCCTTGCGTCCTGCGTTGCCATCGAGAAACCCGTCTGCCCGATTAACTTATCAAATTCTTCGGCAGTCGAAGAAAAATTAAAACTTACAGGTTCATCTTTGTATGGAAAATCTGCTCCGGGCAATGTAGCTAGAGTAAAACGACTCTTTCCTGATTTAATAGTCGCTTTGTTCTCTCCTACGTCTATTTCAATTGGTTTTGTACCTGGTAGAGATTTCAGAATGTCTAACAATTTGCGGGCAGGCATAGTTGTGTTTATTTCACCCTCAACAGAGTAGTCAATTTTTGTTGATACTTCCACCTCAAGGTCACTAGAAACGAGCAAAAGTGAATCTCCGCAGCCCCTAAAAAGCACATTACCAAGAATAGGCATTGTCTGTTTCTTTTCAGAAACCCCTACCATTTGTTTAAGAGGCGTGATTAGTTTTTCACGATCTATATTTATAATCATATTTAAAATTATATATTATTTTTATTATTATGTTTTACTATTTTTGTCTGCGGTCTATATGTCGCTTTATCGCAGGGTGAGCCACTACTGAATTTAAGTTTCGGCTGTAGTTGGTTTAGTGTTAATTAAGTGTGGATAATATGAAACTTGTTTTTTATTAACTTGTTGTCCACATCTAGTTGTTCAATGTGTGTAGGATGTTTTGGTAGTCTTGATTCAGCACGGCAGATGAGGATTTGAGGTTTTTGATTTTCTTGCAGGCGTGGAGGACAGTTGTGTGATCTCTGCCACCAAATGCATCCCCTATTGTTGGAAGACTATGACTGGTCAATTCCTTTGCCATCGCCATTGCAACATGTCTCGGAGTGGTTATCTTTCTGTCTCTCTTAGCTGACAACATATCAGCCACTCTAACATTATAATATGCGGCAACTGTTTTTTGTATTTGTTCTATTGTCATTAGTCTCTCTTGCAATGAAACAAGGTCTTTAAGCGTTTCTTTAGTGAACGGCAATGTTACAGCTGTTCTTTTGAAATGTGCGGTAGCTAGAACTCGCCGCAAACTTCCTTCTAGTTCTCTTACGTTAGAGTAAACATTTTTTGCTAGGTAATAAGCCACATCATCAGGAATCTCCTGGTTCACTAATTCTGCTTTCCTATGCAGTATTGCCATCCTTGTTTCTAGGTCTGGAGGATCAATTGTTACGTTCATCCCCCAAACTAACCTTGATTTAATGCGTTCTTCCAAACCTGTGATTTCTTTCGGGTATCTATCTGATGTTAGTACAACTTGTTTTTTATACTCAAACAATGTGTTGAATGTATGAAAGAATTCTTCTTGTGATCTTTCTTTGTTGGCAAAAAACTGTATATCGTCTAACAGAAGAGCGTCAACCGACCTATAAAACTCTTTAAACTCTTCTATTTTGTTAGTTCTTAATGCAGTTACCATGTTCTGAACAAATTTCTCGGAATGCAGATACACAACTCTTTTAGAACTATCGTGTTTTAATATTTCGTTTCCTATTGAATGTAAAAGGTGTGTTTTGCCCAGACCAACACCACCATATATGTATAGTGGATTGTATTGACCAAGCTCTGTAACAACTGAAGTACATGCTGCTTTGGCCAATTGATTTGATTTTCCTTCTACAAAATTGTCAAAGCTCAGGTCCTTGTTAAGCGACGATTTTATGGGAGCTGTGTTCGGCAGCGGTTTAACTGCTTGCTCTTCCTTAATTTCTGGGAGCGACAGCTTTACCATAGACACGGTTCTATCGCTTTTATCTGCAGCTATTTCTTCAATAATTTTTATAAAATCATTTTCAACCGCATCTTTAATGAATTTATTTGGAGCAATAATACTAAGAGTATCGTTATCTATACTCACCTCTAATGGGTGAATCCATGTTTTCATCTGTTTTTCTGAGAGACTGTCACACAGGCCTTTTAGGCACTTATCCCATAAAATTGTTGCGTTCATATTTTTTTCACTGGTTGAAAAACTAATATCTCACAAAAATAATTAAAATTATATATTGACAAAGAAATATATAATTTGCAGTATACTAGTCGGACAAGAAAATTATGAAAAGAACATTTCAACCAAGCAATTTAAAGCGCAAGCGCAAGCACGGATTCAGATCCAGAATGAGTACGGTAGCTGGTCGAGCAGTTTTAAGTGCTAGAAGAGCAAAAGGCAGAGCTGTACTCAGCGCATAGCCCTTCACGTGTGTAAAGACATACACTTAAAGGTTTCATCTAATACTAAAAAAATTTTTAGGCATGCCCCTAAAATTAATCAAAAACACTTGCGACTACTTTATATTAATAATTCTCTTGGGTATCCTAGGCTAGCTATCCAAATTACTAAGAAAGCGGTTAAGTTAGCGGTTATACGAAACAGAATAAGAAGAACAATTAGAGAAAGCTTCAGAAAGCAATTAACAGAACTTGATTCATACGACATGCTGTTATTAATTACTTCAAATATTTATTCTGATAAACACGAAATAAGTGATATTCTTATGCAAGAATGGAAACTATCAATAAAATTATTACAGCAATCCCAATCATAATTATTAGGTTTTATCAGCTGTTTATATCACCTATAACACAGTCTAGTTGTAGGCATATTCCTACATGCTCGGAATATACCATTGAGGCTCTGCGAGTACATGGTTTGTTAAAAGGGCTTTATTATTCAATCACAAGGCTGGTTAGCTGCCGCCCAGGTGGAAGCAGTGGATATGACCCTGTCCCTAAGCACGGTGCCACATTAAATGAATAACAGATTATTTCTATATAGCTCGTTGTTTCTTGTTTTAATTTTATTGTTTGACGCAAGCGATCAGGGTGGCGACAACATAAAAAGCAACAACCAGCCAATTATTCCCGAAACAGGCTCACAAGTTGTGGAACATAATAATAAACCCAAAGACATTATAGAAAATAAAGACTACAAAACAAGCGACTTGGTTGAAGTCATAAGCGACACACTGAAAGTAAAAATAAGGCTTAGTGATGGAGCACTGGTATCCTCTGAACTACTTAAGTATCCGAAATATTTTGAATCGGAGGATGAAAAAGTAGTTCTTCTAAATAATAACCAAGGATCAAGATATACTGCGTTAGCAAACATTCAAAGCAAGCAGGCCAAAACTCCTATTAAATACACATCCAGAAAATTAAAATATTTTCTAAATAATGATGATCAATTAACAGTGTCTATCCAAGGTTTCTCATCAGATATGATAGAAGTTACAAAGCGATATACTTTCAAGAAGAACAGCCATTTAATAAATGTTCAGCAAGTAGTTAAAAATAATTCACCAAACAGTAGCGAGTGGAGACAATACAACACCTTAAGTCGCGGTGATGAGACAGAAGGCAATGCGATGCTTTATACTTATACAGGTGCAGCATATTTCGACAGTGAAGACAACTTTAATAAAATAGATTTTTCTGATATTGCGTCAGGTAGTTTTCAAAAAGAAGTAAAGACTAGTTGGATTAGCATGATCCAGCATTACTTCTTCACTGCGTGGTTGCCATCTGCAGACGACAACAATAAAAAAACCATCTATACTAGGCTCCTTTCAGCTGATAATCAAAGAAGCTATCAAATTGGTAGCGTTGATACTTATATAAATATACTGCCTGGCGAGAATAAAGTCTTCAATAGCAAACTATATGTTGGGCCAAAGGTTCAGTCTGAAATCACAGATTTAGCTCCTGGCCTTGCTCTTACAGTTGACTACGGCGTTCTAACCTTTCTTGCCGCCCCACTCTTTTGGGTTTTAGAAACCTTACATTCACTTTTTGGTAATTGGGGCTGGTCTATCATAATGTTGACGGTTCTAATTAAGATTGTGTTTTTTAAGTTATCTGAATCAAGCTACAAATCCATGGCTAAAATGAAAAAATTGACACCTAGAATGACAGCATTAAAAGAAAGGTATGGAGATGATAAAAAACAATTCAGCGAAGCACTAATGAAGATATACAAAGAAGAAAAAGTAAACCCTCTTGGTGGTTGTCTCCCTATATTAATTCAAATACCTGTTTTTATAGCACTATACTGGGTCATTATTGAGAGTGTTGAGATGAGACATGCGCCTTTTGTAGGGTGGATCTCAGACCTCTCTAGCGCAGACCCATTGTATATTCTACCTGTGCTTATGGGCCTCTCTATGTATGCACAACAAAAGCTAAACCCTGCTCCCACAGATCCCATGCAGGCTAAAATTTTTCTGACATTACCTTTTGTATTCACTTTCTTATTTGCAACCTTCCCATCCGGTTTGGTGCTTTACTGGGTAACCAATAACATTCTTTCAATAGCACAACAATATGTTATTAATAAGAGAATAATCTCCTAAAACTTATGACCTCCAGAGATACCATCGCTGCGATTTCTACAGCTTACGGAAAGTCAGCAATAGGAATTATTAGAGCTTCAGGAGACAATATAACTTCAATTATCAATGATTTTATCAGGCGCGAGCTTCATCCAAGAATGGCAACCAATGCTAAAATATATGATAGAGGTGGCACCCTTATCGACGACGTGGTAGTAATTTACTACAAAGCTCCTTCGTCGTACACAGGTGAAGACATGTTAGAAATTCAGTCGCATGGTAATCCAATTACAATGGACCTCATCTTAGAAATTATTTGCAACTCTCATGCAAGATTATCAAAACCAGGCGAGTTTACAGAACGAGCTTTTATGAACGATAAGATAGATTTAATACAGGCAGAAGCAATTTCAGATTTTATTAATGCTTCTCATCTAAATGCCTCCAAAGCTGCAATGATGACCCTGCAAGGCAATTTCTCTAAAAAAATCAAAGGTCTAATTGATAAGATTGTTACATTAAGAGCCAATATCGAGGCTTGCATTAATTTTCCAGAAGATGATTCACCACAGAACAGCAATAAAGATACTACTGAGGGAATCAACTCATTAATTGGTGATCTTCGTAAATTAATTGAGTCTGTAGACGCAGGAATAAAAGTTAATAAAAAACCCATAGTTGCGATAATTGGCAAACCAAATGTTGGCAAATCATCATTGGCAAATTGTCTTTTAGGAGAAGATAGCTCCATAGTTTCTTCTATACCTGGAACAACAAGAGATGCTCTTCATCACGACCTTGTTCTTAATAAAAACAATATTACTATTATTGATACAGCAGGGTTGAGAAATACTACAGATGTTGTTGAAGTCAAAGGAATAGAAGTCACTAAAAAATCTATTCACAATGCTACTATGATTTTGTATGTAGTAGATGATTCTATTGGTTACGATAAAACAGATAAAGCAATATTGTTTGAAAATAATATTTCTGATTACTGGATCATAAACAATAAGATTGATTTGACTGAGTCTAACCCAGTGATTTTAAACAAAGATGGTGTGACCCACTTTCACGTATCCACGAAGAGCATGGATGGGATTAATACTCTTCTAGAAAAATTATCTAAAAAAGCAGTTCCAAATGACGAAACAACTGGGACAGCACGAATGAGACACAAAGAGCTGCTATCATCATCGTTATCACACCTATCCGCTGGTCTGGAACATAATAATCAATTAGAACTAGTAGCAGAAGAATTACGTATAGCCCATAGCAGCTTAGTTGCTATAATGGGCGGAGATGTTACAGAGGATTTGTTAGATAAGATATTCTCTGACTTCTGTATTGGGAAGTAATTATGAAAAAATATGATGTATTAGTGATTGGTGGAGGACATGCAGGCTGCGAGGCTGCACATGCTGCAGCAAGGTCAAACATAAATGTAGCTCTAGTCACAATGAAAAATGAAAGCATTGGACAGATGAGTTGCAACCCTGCCATTGGAGGAATTGGCAAATCACACTTGGCAAAAGAAGTTGATGCCTTGGATGGATTAATTTGCAAAATTGCAGACCATTCTGCGCTGCAGAGACGAAAACTTAATGCAAGCAAAGGACCGGCTGTTCAAGCAACTAGAATTCAAACATGCAGAGATACTTACAAGATAAAAATGCAAGAGGCAATTAACTCTCACCCTAGCCTCACTGTAATAGAAGGAATGGTTTCTAACATTATTGTAGAGAATAATATATTAGAGGGTGTAATTATGGCAGATGGAAGAAAAATTTCATCCAAGACCGTTGTCTTAACCACAGGAACGTTTCTCGGGGGTAAAATTCATATAGGTGATAAATCTTTTTCAGCAGGCAGGTTAGGTGACAAAGCGTCAACTGATCTTGAAAACTTTTTCATAAAAAATGATTTTTCTGTTGGGCGCCTAAAGACTGGAACACCACCAAGAATTCTAAAAAGCTCCATAGATTATAGTTCATTAATAGAGCAAGGCAGCGATGAGAGCAAACCATGCCTGTCTTATATGCATGACCATTATGGTAAAACACCTAGTGCTATTTCTGAAATATCGTGTCATATAACATATACGAATGTTAATACGCATAGAATCATAAAGGAGAATCAGTCTTTGTCGCCACTATTCAATGGAAGCATTGAGTCAGCTGGGCCAAGATATTGTCCGTCTATTGAGGATAAGGTTGAAAGATTTTTTGATAAAGACTCTCATCAAATATTTCTAGAGCCTGAAACACTATCAGATGAAGAAATTTATCCTAATGGCTTATCAACTTGTTTGCCTGAAGAAATACAGCTGAGCTTTTTAAGAACCATAAAGGGTTTAGAAAACTGTATTATTACCCAACCTGGCTATGCTATTGAGTATAGTTATTTTGACCCCAGAGGTTTGACTAAAAATTTAGAAACAAAGAAAATCAAAAATTTATTTTTTGCAGGACAGATTAATGGAACAACAGGCTATGAAGAGGCTGCTGCACAAGGGATAATCGCTGGAATTAACGCCTCATGTTCTGCCAGAAACCATGAGATGTGGTGCCCAAATAGAAATCAGGCTTATATAGGAGTAATGATTGATGACCTGGTAACACTAGGCGTTAACGAACCTTATAGAATGTTTACAAGTAGAGCCGAGCATAGACTAAGGTTACGAGAGGATAATGCAGATCAGAGGCTAACAGAGATTGGTTATAGACTTGGAGTTGTCTCTAACGAAAGACTATTGTTTCTGAAGAAGAAAACTAAAAAAATAGCCGAGGAAAGTATAAGGCTCGAAAAAATTAAGATATTGCCATCTAGCAAAGTTTCACTGACATTAGAGAAAAGATTTAATCTTAAATTAAAAAATACTCAAACAATGAAGAGCCTACTTAAAATGTCTGATATCAGATATAAAGACATACAGGGGTTAGACTGTTTTGGGAAGACTAGTAATTCAGACATAGGACACTTGGTTGCTATTCAAGAAAGATATGAGGGATACTTAAAAAGACAGGACCAAGAAGTATCAAATAACTTAAAAACACTTAATATAAGGATTCCAGAACAACTAATATATAAAGAAATAAAAGGGCTTTCTAACGAGGCAAAAGAAAAATTGTCTCAAGTTATGCCAGACACTCTTGGACAGGCCTCTAGAATATCAGGGATAACCCCAGCCATTATTTCATTACTGAGAATATATATTAAAAAACACTCTTTATAAAAAACTGTTATTATCTTTTACTTGCTAACCCATGAAAGAAGTTATGAAGAATAGAGATCCCAGCCTGAGTAAGGTTTTAAAAGCATTGTCACTAAATATTGATGACGACACTACCGATGTCATTGAAGAATACCTAAAATTACTTTTTATGTGGCATGAAAAAAATAATATTCTTTCTACGCGTGACAGGGAATATTTTTTAAGGAGAGACTTTTATGACTCTTTATCGATGTTGAAGTATATTCCAAAAGGACCACTTTTAGACATTGGAACAGGAGCGGGTATCCCAGGGCTGTTACTATCTTTTCTTAGACCAGACGACTATATAACTTTGCTGGACAGAAGAGATAATGCTATACGTTTTTTAGAACATGTTAAGCTAAAGCTTAAGCTAGAGAATATTGATATTATAAAAACAGACATTAATAAAATGGTAATAACAGAAAGCCCTAAGGCAATAATTTTTAAAAACTTCAGCAACAAGGCAATATCAAAACTACCTTTTGAAGATAAGCTTGCATATATAGTAAACATGGTTAGAAATAATCTTAAATCCACCTCTAAGATATTCATTCTTACAGGCTCAAATGCCCTTGCTTTGAATGAAAATATGCAAAAACATGCCGAAGAACTGAGCTCAAAACTTGCCATCATAAAAATTAAAACTCCCTACTTTGAAACAAATAGATACATATTAGAGATTACGTAATGACAGAAGTCCTAGCAGTTGTAAATCAAAAAGGTGGCGTGGGCAAAACAACATCCTGCGTTAACATATGTGCAAGTTTAGCCAAAACTAAAAGAAAAATTTTATTGGTTGATTTTGATCCTCAATCTAATGCCACAAAAGGCTGCGGCATAGATCCTCACGGCTTAAAAATATCCGTTAATGATATTCTTCTGGGGAGACACTCATTAGAGGATTGTATTTTATCACCAAAAAACCTTTCCTTTTCCATATTGCCAGCAACTCCAGAATTGACAGAAGCAGAAGTTATGCTTCTCTCAACACAATCAAAAGAATTTACTCTAAAAAATGTACTAAACGAGTGTGCGATCAACTTTGACTATGTAATCATTGATTGCCCGCCATCATTAAATATTTTAACTGTAAATGCACTGACAGCGGCTACTGGAGTACTTATACCTGTTCAATGTGAATTTTTTGCTTTACAAGGTTTAAGCGAACTGATGACAACAATCAATACAATTAAATCGAGCAGTAATCAGGAGTTAGTTGTTAAAGGAATAATAAGAACAATGTTTGACCCAAGAAATAACCTTGCAACAGATGTAAGCGCACAACTAATGAAGTATTTTGCTGACAAATTATACAGAACGATAATACCAAGAAATATCACACTTGCGGAGGCTCCTAGCCATGGTCTTCCTGTTATCGAATATGATAAAAATTCAAAAGGATCACTTTCTTATCTGTCATTAGTAGGTGAAATATTAAAACAAGAAAAACTGTAATCTATACATCTGTTCAATACCGAGTTATATTTAGCTTATGACTAAAAGAAAAGCATTAGGGTCTGGCTTAGAGGCACTACTCAGCACAAAACCTATTGTTGCTGATCAGTCTAGGAGTATGGATTCTTCTGATATATCCTCGACCAAGATAATTTCAATCCCTATACATGAAATAACTAGAAATAAAAACCAACCTAGACAGTTATTCTTTAATGAGGCGCTTGAGTCCATCGCTGAATCAATAAAAGAATTGGGTCAACAGGTTCCAATATTAGTTCGTCAAAATGATAGTGGTTATGAATTAATAGCGGGTGAACGCAGATGGAGAGCTATGCAATCTATCCAAGCTCAGAACATTGATGCCATAGTGATGGATGTAGACGATAAAGAATCTGCCTTAATAGCTATTGTAGAGAATGTACAAAGAGAACAGTTAAATTCAATTGAAGAAGCAGAAGCCTTGGAAAAATTACATACAGACTATAATATGACACACGATGATATTGCGAAATATACAGGTAAATCTAGATCACATATTACTAATATCTTGAGATTAAATGACTTAGTAGATTATGTAAAAACAAAGCTACAAGATGGCTCAATTGAGATGGGACATGCTAGAGCTGTTCTTTCCCTTGATTCTAGTCTTCAAGAAACCATAATTAAAAATGCAGTCATAAAAAGATTGTCTGTACGCGCAGTCGAGGCACTGGCTCGTAATTCAAGGGTAAAAAATGTAAAAAAAAGTAATGATATAAACCAAGATACAGTAGCCCTAGAAAAAGACCTTTCTGAACATTTGGCTGCTGATATTAAGATAAGTCATAAGTCTAATGGTACTGGCAAATTAGAAATCAAGTATAAGAGCCTCAATGAGCTACAAGGAATTGTTGCTAAATTTAAGAAATAATAATTTCCATATTTTACTGTATATAAATTGAACTAATCAGCATTGTCATCTATAATACCCATGACCATTAAGGAAGTGGTTTTTTGCTTCATGGTGAACATCAAAAGTGATAAGGGTAATAATATACCAAGGCTCGATTTCTATAATTGTAGCACTTGCTTTTTTGAGCTTTGGCTCAGTTAACATAATCTCGTCTTTATATGGCGGTTTTATGTCAATAGTAAATTCATTACTCCTTGCGCGCAGTGTAAACACAGCTGGTAAAGCAGCTTCAGAGCAAAAACAGGCAAGAAGTGCCTTTGTGTTATTGAAAAGTGTTGTTTTTAGGTTTGTTTTAGTTTTAATCGGTTTCTATTTAGGAATCATGCATTTTAAGCTTGTTGCCCTAGAAGTGTTGATAGCTTTTTCATTAGCCCAATTAGGCTATGTGTTCTATAAGTCCAAAAGTATTTATTAATTGAAAAGATGAGAATAGGTTTATGAGTCAAAGTGATGGTCCAGCAACAGATAACCCGGTAGAGTATATATCGCATCATTTGCAGCCACTTCAATATGGTGATGGATTTTGGCAAATTAATGTAGATACAATGTTTTTTAGTACATTAATCATGTTTGGAGTAATGTGGGTAGCATATAGAGTTGGAAAAAATGTTTCTGTTGGCGCACCGACAGGAGCACAAAATATTTTAGAGACTCTAATAGATTTCGTGAACGGACTGGTAAAAGAAGCTTTCCCAAAACCCAATAAAATAGTTGGCCCACTTGGCCTAACAATATTTGTATGGGTCTTTCTAATGAACGCAATGGATTTAATCCCAGTAGATTTACTACCTAAAGCTGCAGAGATGATCGGTATTGTGGGCCAAGACGGAAAGCATGCTCTAAAAGTTGTTCCAACAACTGACCCCCATACAACTTTCGCTATGGCACTAACAGTTTTTGCAATTTGTATTTACTATAATGTGAAGAATAAAGGCATCGGGGGATATTTCAAATCTTTCCTCGTTCATCCTTTTGGAATTACTTTAGCACCGATAAACTTTGTATTAACTATGGTAGAAGAAATTGCTAAGCCATTAAGTTTAGCTTTACGACTTTTTGGAAATATGTTTACTGGGGAGTTAGTATTTCTATTAATAGCAATATTACCTTGGTATATAATTCCGATACCAGGTAGTATGTGGGCAATCTTTCACATACTTGTAATAACACTTCAAGCTTTTATATTTATGGTATTAACTATTATGTATATAAGTTTGGCATCAGAAGAATCACATTAAACGAGAGGATATAAAATGGAAAATACACTAACACCACAAATGATAACTGATATCTATGCATCAACAAGCTTAGGGGTTGCTATTATGCTTGCAGCTGCAGGACTTGGTTCTGCCTTAGGTTGGGGATTAATATGCATGAAATATATTGAAGGTATTGCTAGACAACCAGAAATGTTACCGGCATTAAGAATTCAGATGTTCATTACAGCTGGATTAATGGAATCATTCCCCTTTATTGTATTAGCATTTGCAATGTTTTTTGTCTTTGCTAACCCATTTATTGGAGCTGCTAAAGCAGCGCTTGGAGCATAATTAAATTAATTAGTAGGTTTTAAAATGAACATAACAGCAACATTATTTGGACAAATGATAACGTTCGTTATTTTTGTCTGGTTTATCAAAGCATATTTGTGGGAACCACTTACATCTGCGATGGAAGAAAGGACTAGCAAAATTGCTGACGGCCTAGCTTCTGCAGAGTTAGGTGAAAAGAGAATAGATGAGGCGAATATAGAATATAGTCGCATAGTTGATGAAGCGAAAGTTAAAGCAACAGATGTTATTACTATGGCAAATCAACAATCGACTACAATTATTGAAGACGCAAAGGTAATCTCTAAAAAAGAAGCTGAAAAAATTATTTCTCTATCTAATCAGCAAATTGGCCAGGACTTGAATATAGCAAAAGATGCTCTAAGAAAAGATATCTCGCGTATTGCAATTGCTTGCGCAGAAAAAATTATTAAAGCAGAAATCAGTCAAGAAAAACATAAGTCTATATTAGACGAAGCATTAAAGGAGCTTAAATAAATTGTCTGATAACTATTCATATTCAAGGCCATACGGAGAAGCTGCTTTTAAAATTGCTCTAGAGGATAATAGCTTAGAAAGCTGGTCTGAAAACTTAGAACTGCTATCAGATGTAATTTCAGATCCAAAAATGACTGACATATTATCAGATCCCAAAATCAATGATGAAGTATCACTTAATTTCTTGTCTAGTTTTTTAAATGATAGTAAAGACGCTAACTTAGCGAATTTTTTATCTTTGCTCATAAAGACTAAAAGGGTCTGTTATATGAAAGAGATTACTGAGATATTTAACTCTTTAAAATTCAAACATAATAATGTTCGTATCGTAGAAGTTGAGTCTGCCCATGCAATTGCACCGGACCAGCTAGAATCACTAATATCGTTGTTGAAAGAGAAATACAAAACTGATGTTAAAGCTGAGCTCACTATCAATAAAGAATTAATTGCTGGGATTAAAATAAAATCTAATAATGAAGTAATTGACTTAACTACTAAAAACAGACTAGACCAAATGAGACAACAATTAATAATCTAATTATAAGGTAACAATATGACTATCAACCCAACTGAAATAAGCGAAATTATAAAATCTAAGATTAAAGATTATGACATAAAAACCACTGCTCATAATGAAGGAACGGTTGTATCTGTAACAGATGGTATAGTTAGAGTATTTGGAATAACTGATGCTCTACAGGGCGAGATGTTAGAATTTCCAAATAAAATTTATGGGATGGCTCTTAATCTAGAAAGAGACTCGGTGGGTGCAGTTATACTTGGTGATTATAAACAAATCTCTGAGGGTGATATTGTTAAATGTACTGGAAGAATTTTAGAGGTCCCAGTTGGACCTGAATTATTGGGTAGAGTTGTTAACTCACTTGGTGAACCCATTGATAATAATGGTCCTATTGATGCGAAGAGCACTTCTCCAATTGAAAAAATTGCACCAGGCGTAATTGAACGTAAGTCTGTTGATCAACCAGTTCAAACAGGGCTTAAATCTGTTGATGCAATGGTCCCAATTGGACGCGGTCAACGTGAACTTATTATCGGTGATAGGCAAACAGGAAAGACTGCCGTGGCAATTGATGCAATTATTAACCAAAAAGATACCGGCGTGAAATGCATCTATGTGGCTATTGGTCAAAAAGCTTCATCTGTTGCACAAGTAGTTAGAAAATTAGAAGAACATGATGCTTTAAAACATACGATTATTGTAGCTGCTAGCGCAGCTGACTCAGCAGCAATGCAATATATTGCACCATACTCAGGTTGCGCAATGGGTGAATATTTTAGAGATATAGGTGAAGATGCACTTATTGTATATGATGACTTAACAAAACAGGCATGGGCATATAGGCAGGTTTCATTACTTTTAAAAAGACCTCCAGGCAGAGAAGCATATCCTGGTGATGTTTTTTATTTACATTCAAGGTTGTTAGAAAGGTCAGCAAGAATAAATGAAGATGCAGTTTCAGATTTGACTAATGGAAAGGTTAAAGGTAAAACAGGGTCGTTAACAGCAATGCCAGTCATTGAGACCCAAGCAGGAGACGTATCAGCTTTTGTGCCAACTAATGTTATTTCTATTACAGATGGTCAAATATTCTTAGAATCTGATTTATTTAATGCAGGAATAAGGCCTGCAATTAATGCTGGCCTCTCTGTTTCCAGGGTTGGTGGTGCAGCTCAAACCAAGATTGTCAAAAAATTAGGTGGCGGTGTTAGATTGGCTTTAGCACAATACCGTGAATTGGCAGCTTTTTCTCAGTTTGCATCAGACTTAGATGATGCTACGAAGAAACAGCTTGATAGAGGACAAAGGGTAACTGAGCTAATGAAACAAAATCAATACTCTCCTTTGAGTGTAGCAGAGATGTCACTATCACTTTATGCAGCTAATGAAGGATACTTCGATGATGTTGAGATTTCAAAAGTCATGCCATTCGAAAAGGCTATGCATGAATACGTAAAAGCAAATCATAAAGATTTAGTTGAACTAATCAATAAATCGCTAGACTACAATGATGATATTGCAGATAAGATGAAAACAGCCTTAGATGCTTTTAAAACTAATGGTGTTTGGTAATGGCTGGTAGTCAAGAAATAAGAACTCAAATCAAGAGTATTCAAAATACTCAGAAGATAACTAAAGCTATGGAAATGGTAGCAGCTAGTAAAATGAGAAAAGCTAAAGGTCAGATGGAAAAAGCTAGACCTTATGCTGATAAAATATCTTATGTTATGTCCCATCTTGCAAATGCACATGCAGAGTATGACTCTGTATACTTTGAAGTTAGAGAAGTAAAAAAAAGAGCATATATAGTTGTTTCCTCAGACAGAGGGTTATGCGGAGGATTAAATAATAATTTATTTAAAAAAATAATTGAATCTACGGTAGAAAATCAAAATAATAATATTGAAACTAGCTACAGCGTGTTTGGAAATAAAGCAGCTGGGTTTTTTCAGAGAATTGGCGGGGAAGTAATTTCTCAGTCTACTCATTTAGGAGATCATCCTCAAATAGAAGATCTTTTGGGCACTATAAAGTCTACAATTGATAAATTTATATCTAAGGATGTTGATGAAGTGTATGTTGCTTATAATAAATTTGTTAATACGGTAAGCCAGATTCCAACACTTGATAAAATATTGCCGATATCGCCCGAAGATTCAGATTCAGCTAATAGCGAGTATGCACATTATTGGGATTACTTATATGAGCCTGATGCAAAAGAGGTTCTAGAAGCATTATTTATCAGGTTTATTGAATCTTTGACATATAGAGCGGTGGTTGAAAATATTGCGTCAGAGCAAGCATCTCGCATGGTAGCCATGAAGTCTTCGTCTGACAATGCAACTGATTTGATAAGTGAGTTACAAATAATTTATAACAAAAATAGACAAGCAGCAATTACACAAGAAATATCAGAGATTATTTCAGGTGCATCTGCATTATAATTAATTAAGAAATGGAGCATATTAAATGGAAACAGGTAAAGTAGTAGAGATAATTGGTGCGGTTATCGATGTACAATTTGCGCGCGATGCAATTCCAAATATTTTTGATGCACTTTTAGTTGAAGAGGGTGGTTTAACTCTAGAAGTACAGCAACAAATTGGCGATGGTATTGTTAGAACGATTGCAATGGGTACAACTGATGGACTTAAAAGGGGATTAGATGTTAAAAACACTGGTGCTCCTATAAACGTACCTGTAGGCGAAGGAACACTTGGACGTATAATGAATGTCCTGGGAGAGCCTATTGACAATAAAGGTCCAGTCAAATCTACCTCTACTATGCCTATTCATAGAGCTCCTCCAACTTTTGCAGATCAGGCATCAGAAGTTCAATTATTAGAGACTGGAATTAAAGTTGTAGACCTTATTTGTCCTTTTGCTAAAGGTAGTAAAGTTGGACTATTTGGTGGTGCGGGTGTAGGTAAGACTGTAATTCTAATGGAGTTAATAAGAAATATTGCTGCAGAACATAGTGGGTCGTCTGTATTTGCAGGTGTAGGAGAGAGAACACGTGAGGGTAATGATTTTTATCATGAAATGACCGATGCAAAAGTTATTGATAAAGTTGCACTGGTTTATGGGCAAATGAATGAGCCTCCAGGAAACAGACTACGTGTAGCATTAACTGGATTAACAATGGCTGAACATTTCCGCGATGCTGGCAGTGATACACTTTTATTTATTGATAATATTTATAGGTATACGCTTGCAGGTACAGAGGTTTCAGCATTATTGGGACGTATGCCATCAGCAGTAGGTTATCAACCAACTTTAGCTGAAGAAATGGGCGTATTACAAGAACGTATCACTTCAACTAAATCAGGTTCTATTACATCTATTCAAGCAGTATATGTTCCAGCGGATGATTTAACTGACCCTAGCCCAGCAACAACTTTTGCTCATTTAGACGCAACAGTTGTCTTATCAAGAAATATAGCTGAACTTGGGATTTATCCTGCTGTTGATCCATTAGATTCTACCAGTAGACAGTTGGATCCATTAGTTTTAGGACAAGAGCATTATGATACAACAAGAGCAGTTCAAGGTGTTCTTCAAAAATATAAAGAACTGAAAGACATTATAGCCATACTTGGAATGGATGAATTATCAGATGAAGATAAATTGTCTGTTAATAGAGCAAGAAAGATACAAAGATATCTATCGCAACCGTTCTTTGTAGCTGAAACATTTACTGGTACGCCAGGTAAATATGTATCATTAAAAGATACTATCCAGGGGTTCCAGGCAATTGTAAACGGTGACTATGATGATTTGCCAGAGCAAGCATTTTATATGATTGGTAAAATTGAAGAGGCTAAGAAAAAGGCCGACGAGTTGTAATAATGTCAGAAAATACCATCAAATTAAATATTGTCAGTGCAGAAGAAGAGCTCTTTTCAGCAGACGTTCAGATGGTATATGCGCCAGCAGAAATGGGTGAGGTCGGCATAACACCAAAACATACACCTCTATTGACAAAATTGAAGCCTGGCGATGTAAGAGCACAAATTTCAGAGAGCGAGTCAAAGATATTTTTTGTTAGTGGCGGACTACTAGAAGTTCAACCAAACGCAGTGACAATTTTATCTGATACGGCAATAAGAGAATCAGACTTGGATGAAGAGAGGGCTAAGAGGTCCGAGCAAGATGCAAAACAAGCAATGAAAAACAGTAACAGTGACATGGACCTGGTCAAGGCTAAAACTGAATTATTACAAGCAGCAGCTCAGCTCAGATTGATCAAAAAGCTGAAAGGCAAAAGATAATTTTATCTTAGGAGGCCAATAGTGTCATTGACAACTATCATATTAGCAGCTGGCAAGAGCAGTAGAATGCTGTCATTAAAATCAAAATTATTATTTAAAATATCAGGTGATTATATTATTAATTATGTTTATAAGGCTGCCTCTACAATTAAGTCAAAAAAAATAGTCTGTGTCCTCAACAATTCTTCTCAACAACTTCAAGATTTTATTCAAAAAAATAAAATTAGCAGCGTTGAACAAAAAAAGCCATCAGGAACTGCAGATGCAGTAAATGCAGCTCTAAAATCATTACCAGTAAATAAAAAAAATAATGTTCTGATTCTATGTGGTGATGTGCCATTTATTGAACCAGCTACTCTCCGAAAAATAATTTCGAAATTAGATAATTCTGATATGTGTATTGGTACATATGTGCAAGAGAATCCAATAGGTTATGGAAGAATTATCAGAAATAACAAACAGATTATTGGCATTATTGAAGAAAAAGACGCTACAGAGAAAATAAAAAAAATTAATGAAATCAATACGGGTATAATATGTATCAATGAGGGAGTACTTAGGAAGTTTATTGGTAAGATTAATAATAAGAATATACAAAAAGAATATTATCTTACTGACATAGTTAAACTTTTGAGTGACAATAAATATAGGGTATCAAGTTATACTATTAAAAATGGTTTAGAAACAATGGGTATAAACTCTAAAAAAGATTTAGTAGAAATAGAACGAAAATTACTGATTAAAAAAGCCAAGGCTCTTCTCAATAAAGGAGCTTTGATAAGAGATGTATTACGCACTGATATAAAGGGTGATTTAAAAGTTCAGACTGATGTTGAAATTGATATTAACTGTATTTTTGAAGATAAAGTTACCATAGGGTCAAATACAACCATTGGACATAACTGCTATCTCAATAGGTGTAAAATCGGAAAAAATGTTCACATTAAGCCTAATACCATTATATTTGGTGCAACAATTGGCGATAATTGTATTGTAGGACCGTATGCGCGTATTAGACCTGGCACAGTGTTAAAAGACTCTTCCCAAGTGGGTAATTTTGTAGAGGTTAAAAACTCTACAATAGGTAGTAGGACTAAAATTAACCACTTAAGTTATATTGGTGATGCTCACCTTGGGACTGATATTAATGTTGGCGCCGGATGTATCACTTGTAATTATGACGGAGAAAAGAAACACAAGACAATTGTAGAGAGTAATTCATTTATTGGGTCAGGCACAAGACTAGTCGCACCTGTTAAAGTTGCAAAAGGTTCATATATTGCTGCTGGATCTACGGTTACAAAAGACACGCCTGGAGGTGGGAGCCTGACTATTGCAAGAAGTAAACAAGTTTCTATACCTAAATGGAAAAGTAAGGCCACCAAAGGTAATAAGTAATGTGTGGCATTTTTGGCGCAATCTCTTCTGAAGATGTTAAAAAAGATCTTATCGAGGGGTTGTCTAAATTAGAATATAGGGGTTATGACTCCGCAGGACTATCACTCATAACATCAGCATCTAAAATAAAGAGAATTAGATGTACAGGCAAAGTTAAAGAGTTAAAAAAACTTTTATTAAAATCAAAGAGTAAAGGCAAATGTGGCATTGCTCATACAAGATGGGCAACTCATGGTATTCCAAATCTTAAAAATTCACACCCTCATAACTCTGGGCCTTTTTCAATTGTACATAATGGTATTATTGAGAATTCAGAAGAACTAAAATCCAGTTTATTAAAAAAAGGGTATAAGTTTACATCTGATACTGATTCAGAAGTTATAGCACATTTGCTGACTTCTTGTATAAAAAAAAATAAAGATCTGCTGGGAACTATTTTATCAGCACTTGATAAATTAAAAGGTTCTTTTGCGCTTGCTATTATATATGACAAGTATCCTGATAATATCATTGTTGCATCAAATGGAAGCCCTCTTTTAATTGGTATAAGTAAAAATGCTACTTATGTGGCATCTGACATACATGCCCTGGTTAGTAAAACAAAAAAGTATATACCTCTTGAAGATAATGAGTTGGCAATTGTCTCCAGGGGTAATGTTATTCTCTATAATAAAAAAGGTAGAAAAATATCACGACCACCACTTGTCACAAAACAGATTGACAAAACAACTTCAAAACGTGGTTTCAAGCATTATATGCAAAAAGAAATATTTGAACAAAAAGATATTATAAGCAGAGTTATTAAAGATAGATTGGGCACCAAAACAATTCTGCCAAATATTTTTGGGCCTAAATCTGATGTGATGTTAAAATCTATTAAACATGTTCATTTTGTTGCTTGTGGGACAAGTTATAACGCATCGCTCATTGCCAAGTATTGGATTGAAGAGTTATCAGATATAATGTGTACAGCAGAAATTGCAAGTGAATATAGATATCGAACCATTAATATTCCATCTGATACGTTATTTGTTGCAATATCGCAATCAGGCGAAACTGCTGATACAATATATTCTTTGAAAAAAGCAAAGACCAGCAATTATAAAGCAATACTATCAATATGTAATGTTCCAGAGAGTACAATAACTCGCTTATCAGACTATAGTTATTTAATGCAAGCTGGTGTTGAAATAAGTGTAGCTTCTACAAAAGCATTTACGTCACAACTTATTGCGCTGTTATTATTATCAACAATTTTATCAAGATCCTCAGGTAAATATTCTATAGAAGCCGAGATAGTTAAACAAATTAATTCATTGCCAAAAATTTTAGATAAAACTTTTAAACTTGAAAATGATATGAAGACAATGGCGAAACAGTTCAAAAATAAACATCATACTTTATTTCTTGGCCGAGGAGCTTCTTATCCCATTGCTTTAGAAGCGGCTCTTAAATTAAAAGAGATTAGTTACATTCATGCCGAAGGATATGCTGCTGGGGAATTAAAGCATGGGCCGTTAGCATTGGTTGATAAAGATATGCCAGTTGTCGGGCTTATGCCTGATAATAACCTTGTCAACCAAGTACTGTCTAATTTATCAGAAGTTAAAGCCAGACATGGTCTTGTTTATATCTTCACAAATAAAAAAATGAAGTTAAAAAGGAATGATAAAACTAAAATAATTAAAATGCCTGCATGTGGGCATTATATTGCTCCGCTAGTTTATGTGATTCCTATGCAGCTACTCTCTTATCATGTAGCTATTTTTAAAAAAACAAACATTGATCAGCCTCGCAATCTTGCTAAGTCAGTCACAGTGGAATAATCAATGACTAGAAAAATAACAGGTTCGGTTAGTTTTAAGAGAGGAAGTATTTATGACAGAATCACGATATGGGAGCATTTGTACCCTGGTGTACCAGTACCATCAGGTGGAGATTGGTTTACAGGTTACGCATTAGCAGATAATTATGAAAATCTTATAGTTTTTATGAATATTGGGGTTCCTGGTAAAACAGGTGACGATTATGATAATTACTACGATGATAAAAACAACACTATAAAGTGGTTTGGAAAACCAGAGTCACATTCAAATCAACCAATATTTAAGAAACTATTGAATCATGAAATTAAGGCACATTTTTTTGCTAGGTGGAACAATAAATCAAAAGAATTGACTTATTTGGGTATTGGTGCACCTATAGAGTTCAAAGATAATATAGATACCAAGCAAGGTCCAGCAATTCAAATTACACTTACATGTAAAGATGTTAACGAAATATTAAATTATGGTTTAGTTAACTATGATGATGAAGTTAAAAAAGAAGATAGAATAAAACCACAGCAGAAAGGTATCTCTTCTGTTTCGGAATCATCTTTTTTGTATGAAAAACATTTAGAAGATTATATCCAAAAGAAATGGGATAGCATTTCTTTATCAGAAGAATATGATTTTGTAGAAAGACAGTGTTCAACTGATACCGGACCTCTAGATATTTTGGCAAAACGTAAAGATCAGAGAGAATATCTGGTAATAGAACTAAAAAGAGATATGGCAAGTGATGCGGTTATCGGACAGACTTTAAGGTATATGGGATATATAAAGAAAAAATATTGTAATGATGGGGAAACTGTCAAAGGTTGCATAATCACTAATAGTGCAGATTCAAGTTTACGGAATGCTCTCTCGGTGATTGATAATATTGAAATATTGACATATAAGATATCCTTTAATCTTGAAAAAATGGAAATTACATAATGGTAACCATCATGTCCATCCAAAAACATTCAGTAACAGTGGAATAATTTTTATATAATTGGAGAAGTAAATGTTAAATGTATATTTATCTGGGGAAATTCATACAAGCTGGAGGAACGAAATTATCCAGCTTTGTGAAAAAGAAAAATTAGATATCAATTTCTCTTCCCCTAATACTGATCATGAGTCATCAGATAATTGTGGGATTGAAATTTTAGGAGATGAAGAAAGTAATTACTGGAAAGATAATAAAGGCGCGAGAATTAATTCAATTAGAACTAAAAAAGCTATAAAAGACAGTGATGTGGTCATAGTGAAATTTGGTGAAAAATATAAGCAATGGAATGCGGCTTTTGATGCAGGCTATGCTTCTGCATTAAATAAATCTATTATTGTAATTCATAATGATGATCATCAACATGCACTCAAAGAAGTTGACGCATCTGCATCTGCTGTTGCAAAAGATCAACCGCAAGTTGTTAGAATTTTAAAATATATTTTGGGTGGTTCCCTCTAATTGTGTATGAGTAATCATCTAACACAAGTTGATATTAGTGAAATTATTCAGATGGCTCTTTCTGATGATGTTAGTTTCGAAGCCATCGAGCAGCAGTATGGTATTAGCGAGGAAAATGTAAAGAAGCTGATGAAAAAAAATATTACTAATAATTCTTACAAGCATTGGAGAAAAAGAGTTAAACTATTCTCTGAGCGTAGGAAATATTACAAATAATGACCATAGTTTTGACTATATGAATGACCAGAAACCACAAATTATAATAAAAGAGTATGTCCGTAATTATGGAAGCTTGAGTATTATCTTTGGCTTTATTGGTGTCTTTTTTTTATCTTTTCTGCTTAGTCCGATTGCTTTTATATTTGGCATACTTGCGTTGACTAACAAAGAATATATTGCGGGATTAGTGGGTATAATTCTCTCGATTCTTGGCGTCCTAACATCACCCTTGTTAATGGCACTAATAAGTATGCCTGCCGTAACGTATATTCATAATGGAGTAATGTTATAATGTCAGAATGTCTGTTTTGTAAAATTCAAAAAAAAGGTTATGAGGATGAGATTGTTTATGAAAACAAATTCTTCATCGCAACACGAGACAGCTATCCGGTAACAGAATTGCATACGTTAATTATTCCAAAGAGACATTTCGCTTCTTTCTTTGACATGAACCTTGATGAGCAATCATCTCTGCATCAGATATTAAAACAACAAAGAGATGAAATATTAACAATCGATCCGACTGTTGAAGCATTTAACTTAGGCACTAATGATGGTATCGCTGCAGGACAATCTATATTTCATTTACATATTCATTTATTTCCTAGACGTGCTGGTGATATTGAGAACCCCCGTGGCGGCGTCAGGGGGGTTATTCCTGCTAAACAAAAATACACAAAAAAATAATTCTAAATACTATTTTTGCTAATAGCATGAATAATTACAAATATCTTCTTGAAATAGTAACTATTAGGAACATAATTAAAGAAAAGGAGAAGCTATGATACTTTCTATAATTGTATTTTTTTTCTTAATTTGGCTATTTTGTTGTGCATTTAAGGATGAATAATTATGACGGATATTACTAAGAATAGAGTGATTGACTGGGACAAGCAATTACGCAAAGAAAGGGATCTTAAAGAGAATCTTGGTGATGATTGGACTGCGAGTCAGGTTAAAGAATTAACTGGTAGTTTCAGGCGTCTATCAGAGAAAGACAATATAAAAGTTGGCAAAGGAATTTTAGAAGACTGCGAAGAATTTTATCTTTCTTTAGATACTATTGCACGTAACGCTTATATTAATATTTGTAAAAATCGAAGTTCAGCTCATTTTTCTATCAAAAGAGGTGATGAAAAGAATGACAACGACCCTGCTCTTAAAGAATTTATAATGTGGGATGCAAAACTTCAGGTGTTTAAAAAAAATAATGGCTATAATAATATCTCTAATATAAATGACGATGATTAGGTATTTTTGTTTTTCTTTACTTCTGTTTTTTTGTTTAAATATTAATGCGTCTTCATTAAGCAACAAGAGTATTATTTGTAGTACTAATAAGTTTACAGTCAAGGGAGGCTTTGTATTTACTTCAGATAATACATTAGACCGTTATAACATTTTGTTAAACTTGGATACCGGCAAACAATATATTAAAAAATCATCACATTGTTACACCTTAATTAATAATGAGTATGCGATAACTGAAAAGAGTATTGACAAAGGTTGTGGTAAACCAAATAGTTATATTGATAGCAATAGTCTAGAGTATATGATGCTATTTGATGAATATATGTTGTCCGCAAACTGCTCTCTTTTTGATGGAGATCTAATTGAGGCAATCAACAACAGTCTCATAAAATAAAGCTTAAAGACTCATACTCTTTGTATGCATTTACTATCATTATTTTTAGCAGAGTTCATATATGTGCTAACTTCATATATAGAGACATCTTTTGTAATGCCACTATTAAAAATCTTATCTCCTATTAGCCATGAACCAATTTCATTACTTTCCAGTATAACGGGTTGTCTATGATGAATGGTGCTTGGTTTGCCTGTAGATTCCTTTGTCACAATTGCGCAGCCATTTTTATTATAAATCCCAGCAAGATGAAAGATATTGTTTCTCACAGTATGATAATAAGGAATTTTTTTATTCCCACTCCTGAACCATTCAAACCATCCATCTACTACAAAGACACATCTTAAAGATTCCTTGAACGATGGTTTCTCATGCAATGTTTCTGATCTTACATTAAATATGTGCATTGGTTTTTTTGCCCAACTAGGAGAGTATTCCCACTTAACTATTCTAGGAGATACTAAGTCTGATGATATATCTTTAGTTAATACTAATACATTAGACATCGGGCTAATATTAAAATCAGGCTGTACCTCGATATCATAGATATCTTTTACGACTTCTTTTTTAGTAAGAGTGAATCTTCCGCACATAATATTTTTAAAATATATACTATAGACACTAGTTTATAACTACTGATACAATTATTATAATATTTGAGAATAAAGAATGATAGCTATAAAAAGTAAAATAAAAAGATACATAAAAAGACTTATTTTTAATATCATAAAAAAGCGAAAAGAAGTATTTCCAAAAATATTATCGATTGAGTTTACTAGTGCTTGTAATGCAAAATGTATAATGTGTCCTCAGCCAGATATGGACCGCAAGAAGGAGAATATGTCATTTGAAGTACTTCAAAAGGTCGTTGATGATTGCAAAGGAAAACCTTTGAAAAAGATAAATCTATTTTGGATGGGAGACTCAACAGTTGATAAAAATATGATAGACAAAATAAGAATCATAAGAAAGAACCTCCCTAAAGTTAAACTATATTTATCAACAAATGCACAACTTCTCTCAGAAAAAAGATCAAGAATTTTATTAGAAGAGAATCTATTAGATGTTATAAACTTTGATATTGACGGCCTAAATAAAAACACATTTGAAGGTATTCGAGTGCGACTTGATTTTGATGTCGTGACAAAAAATGTCATGTACTTTTTGAACTACAAAAAAGAGCTTAAAAAGAAACTTCCTGAAACAAGAGTCACAATAATAGATATGAAGCCAACTAAGGATGAAGTATCTGACTTTATTTCTTACTGGTCTAGATTTGCAGACAAGGTTGATGTTAACCATTATAATACCTGGGGTGGAACTCAAGATGAATTAAATTATGATGATGGACATATCAAAGATGAACATGATTCTAAGCTCACCGAGAGCACAAGTAATGGTTTTGATTTTGCATGTACACACCCTTGGGAAGAAATGGTCGTTGGTGCAGACGGTAGAATTGGCTTATGCTGTTTGGATCATGAGCTTAATGAACAAGTAGGCGATGTTAAAGATGAAACTATTGAACAAATATGGCGTGGAGATGTTATTAATTCTTATAGGGCAAAAATGCTAAAACTAGAATATTCATCAATAGGAAGTTGTGCTAATTGCAATGCTCATACTTTTCAGTCTAATAAAACATGGGCTAAACTTCAAAAGTTTAACTAAGATAGTTTTTTATAATCTCTTGAATAAATAATTCTACCCCATTACTACAATTTTCTGCCCAATCTAATGATGCAGAACCATCAGCACTATCTGTTATATACTTATAACATTTAAAATCTATATTCATCTTCATGCATGCTTTTGCAATCGAATAAGCTTCCATGTCTACAACATCGGCTTCTATTTTAGAAGCATCCGTGACAAAGATATCCCCAGATGCGCAAACATAACCCTCTCTAGAAAAATTAATATCATTAACTTCGTCAAATGGTGTCATTCCCTTTAAAAACCCCAAAGGAGAACAATCAATATCGTGTTGTATGAATTTTGTGCATTTAATCAGCCCTGATAAATCTTTATTAATAGAGCCACATGTCCCATAGTTAATAATTATCTTTGGCTGATATTTTAAAATAATTTCTGTAGTTTTTATTGCTGCGTTTATTTTACCTAGACCAGTATGAATCACGCCTTCAATATTTTCCGTTTCTTGTTTTAACGCCGAAAGGATAAAAATATTTTCATCCTGTAATTTTTTTACAATCTTGTTAATTTCACTTTTTGTCATTTTTATATCTTCTCAAAATGTGACTGAGTTTGTTCATGGTCTCTATATTAGCTGTAGTTATATTTGAAACTATAGCGCTATCTAAACAAGTTTGTATTGGGTCACTACTATCTATATTTAGATTGAATATCTTAATAATGACATCGATAACTTTCTTTGCAACCTCAGTATTTTTTTTGAGCGTTAATATGATATTGTTAATATTTACATCTAAGTGCTTAATTTTATAACAATCGAAATCAGTAACCATTCCTATTGTCGCATACCTTATTTCAGCCTCTCTTGCTAATTTAGCCTCAGGCATATTTGTCATACCTATTACATCAGCTCCACCGGACTTATAGATTTTTGATTCAGCATGGGTTGAAAAATGTGGACCTTCTATCGCAACATACGTTCCTTTGAACTGATATTTAACACTCAATATCTTTAATGCTTTAACACATGTTTCCATAAGACTATGACTAGTTGGTTTAGACATTGAGACATGACATACAATATCATCATCAAAAAATGTATTCTCACGTTTATAGGTTCTATCAATAAATTGATCAGGTACGATAAACATACCCGGTTTAATATCATCATTTAATGACCCAACTGCTGAAAATGAGATAATATCTGTTACACCCAGTTGTTTGAGAGCATCAATATTAGCCCTATAGTTTATGGATGAAGGCTGAATGTTGTGATTTTTGCCATGTCTCGGTAAAAAAAAAATTTCTTTACCGTCATGTTCAATCTGTATTACCTGACCAGATGGTTTACCCCAAGACGTAGATATATCAATAGACTTGGCATTTGTATATTTTTCTAAGTTATAAAGACCACTTCCACCTATAATGCCTAATTTATATCTTGACATATCTAACCTACAGCATTGACTATACTGATTACATTATTATTTAAGGACTTTAATTTTTCACTGCCACCCAAATTTTGCAAATCAATTATAAAACAAAATGTGAGTTTCTTAACAGTCAAACTCTTAAGTAACTTACAAGATGCTATTGCTGTACCACCTGTGGCGATTAAATCATCGATGACCATCACTTTGTCATTATTCAATATGGCGTGTTTTTGTATTTCAATTTGGTCGGTACCATATTCTAGTTTATATTTTTTCTTTATAATTTTCCCAGGGAGCTTACCTTTTTTTCTTATTGGTACAAAAGGTATAGAGCTTTTGTAAGCAGCCAATGCACCAAATATAAATCCTCTTGCTTCGATACCTGCAACTTTCGTTATCTTATATTTTTTACATAGATTTGATAATTCATTTACAATGTCTTTAAATAATTTAGGATTTTCAGTTATAGAAAATATATCTTGAAACATAACCCCTTTTAATGGAAAATCTGAGATTACTCTTATTTCTTTTTCTAGTTTTTTTTGAAGACTTTTATTCAATTGTTTATTTTATTTTGTTTAATAAATAGGTTTTCTTTTGGGCAAATTCATCTTCCGTCAAAATTCCATCATTCCGTAAATCAGATAACATTCTAATTTGATCCATCACTCTTTCATTACTGACATCAGTTCCATCAATTAATTTTTTCAAAAAAGATTTATTATTTTCTGCATCACTTTTTTTCGTAATGCTACTTTTGTTATTTGCATTAGGACGTTTGACGTCATCAGCATATATAGGGATAACAATTGGGATTAAAAAGATAATAGATATCATAATTTTTTTGAGGTTTTTCATTTTTTAATTATAGGACTATTCATAGTATTTTACTAATGATATAGTTGTAATATGAATGATTTAAATAAAACAGCGGTTATTTCTATACTTAATAAGATAATGCAATATGAACTATCAGGTGTTGTTAGATATACTCATTATGCATTAATGGTTACTGGTAGAGATAGATTAAGTTTAAGCCAATTTTTTAAAGAACAGGCTACTGAGTCTTTACTGCATGCACAACAAGCTGGCGAGCTAGTCACGGGCTTAGAGGGCCACCCTTCTTTAGAGATATCAATAATTGAAGAGTCTAACAAACATAACTCTACTGATTTATTAAATGAGAGTGCTGAACACGAAAAACAAGCTGTTATGTTATATAAGGAACTAGTCAAGATAGTGGATGGCGCAAGTATTTATCTTGAAGAATATGGTCGTGAAATGGTAAAGGCTGAAGAAATTCATGGTATAGAAATTAGAAAAATGTTAAAAGATTATAGTGGTTAATCTTAGATATTATTATCTAAGCTGATTATCAAGAAATTCTATAATCGCCTCTCTTGTTCTACTAGCTGCATCTGCATTATATTTAACCTTAACGCCTTTTGTTGAACATCTGTCTATTATGCTAGCTGATTCTTTTGGACCGTATATAACTTCATTGGATAAAGTAATTATTTTCCCTCTTTCGGATATTGTCAGTGTACAGCTATCATTGATTATATTTAAACCAGGCAAGTTATCAAATGTATAGCCAAAAAGTAGATATGGGTTATCATAGCCATGCCATGAGCCTTTTAGAGAAATGTGATTAATCTTATTTGAGTTATTTTTAAATTTATCATATAAGTTTATGCAGGCCTTCTCTGGAGTTAAATCATCATTCCTACCAGTAATCATTAATAGAGGAGTAGTTGTAAGGGATTTTTTATCAAATGTAAAACCACAATAAGGATAGATTGCTATCGATGCATCAAAATTGTATTTACCATTATCTATAAAATCTGTTACATGCTTAAAATGCGATAAAATTGGTCCTACACCACCTTGAGACCATCCTATGTATGCAACCTTATTTATTTTCGGATGTGTTTTAAGTATTGAAAGAGCTCTATATGCATCATTCATAAAAGTTATACCAGAAACCTTTGAAAATGTTTTATCAAACTTAAGATCTCTGCTTAAATAGTGATCAATTTGAAATACTGCATAACCATTATTATTTAATAATTCTATATATCTATTATGATAATTTCTAATCCCACCAGAACCATGGGAAACTATAACAGCATCATAGCTGTTTTTTTTTATTTTTGGAAAGCTCAGATTTCCATATATTATTAATTTCTCTCCGCTTCCTGATTCTAGATCATAACGGTCAATTGTCTGAAAACATATGGGCTGATTTTTTGATGAAGTTATTTTAGAATAAATAGTAGAGTTGTTATCACACGGGTTGACTTTGGTTGAAGAACAACCTGTTAATGAGCACAGTATTATTAATATCCCTATTAATTTCATGAAAGATTATTAGATACCCTATGATTCTTTTGGTTTCATTTCTGAGAGCACTTCAATAGCTTTGATGAGCTGATTATCTTTTTCATATGGTTCTGGCAAAGCAACCAACTTATCTTTTTCATACTCTATAATCACATCTGGAACAATGCCTTGCTTGTGAATATCCCTGCCTAGTGGCGTATAATATCTTGCCGTTGTTAACTTCAAAGCTGAGCCATCAGATAATTCTTGTATGGTTTGGACAGATGCTTTCCCATATGACTTAGTGCCAACTATCTTAGCTCTTTTGCTGTCTTGTAAAGCGCCTGCCACTATCTCTGAAGCTGATGCAGAACCACCATTTACCATCACTACTATCGGTAGCCCATTAAGTATGTCTTGTGGGGTAGCAAAATATTCAAGCTTCGAATTAATAGTTCTCCCATTAGTATAAACAATCTTGCCTTCCTGTAAAAATAAATCAGTAATACCAACCGCAGCACCTAAAACACCACCTGGATTATTACGTAAATCTAGCACAAGCCCATCTATTGGTTTATCAGATAGTTTTTTTAATTTATATATAGTGCTTTTTAAGTCATTTGTTGAATTTGATTGAAAACTTGAAAGCCTGACATAACCAATATTATCAAAAATTTTATATTTAATTCCTTTAGATACAATAATTTGCCTAGTGATATCTATTACAAGTGGTTCATCCAGTTTTTTCCTTAACACTGTAATTTGAATTTTTGTTCCTGGCTCTCCTCTCATTAATTTCACAGCATCTCCAATTTCCATGTCCTTAACGGATGTTTCACCAACCTTAACAATTAAATCACCAGCTAAGATTCCAGCTCGTTGTGCAGGGGTATCATCAATGGGAGTGATAACTTTCACATAACCATCTTCGGTGGTAATTTCTATACCAAGACCACCAAATTTCCCTGTTGTACCAATTTTTAATTCATTAAAATCATCATTAGATAGAAAAGCTGAGTGAGGATCAAGACCCGAAACCATACCCTTGATAGCAGCTTTAAAAAGCTCCTCATCATCTATCTTGTCTACGTATTGTTCTTTTATACGTTTGAATACATCTACAAATTGTTCAATGTTTTCAGCCGGCACAGTTTTATCAGCCTTCAACATTGTCATTGGAATACTGCACATAACCACTAAAATCATGGCAAATAAGGCTTCTTTTAGATTTTTTAGAGTATTATTCATTAATTTTTTCCATTAAAGAAAATAATACCATTTTATTGCTTTATTATCTTATTAGTTTTGTCTAATATAGGTATATTAATCAAGGTAATTACCATATATGGAAACTGAAAATATAAGTTTAGAGATTGAAGAGGAAATTACAAATCAAGAGAGACAGGTTCAAGAAGATGTTGAAACAGCATCGAGATCTATGAAGGCAATGTCTCACCCTTTAAGATTAATGATATTATGCAAGCTAGGTGAAGATGAATTTAGCGTACAAGATATTGTTGATAATGTAGGAACATCTCAAAGTAATATTTCTCAGCATTTAGCTATATTAAGAGATAAAGGAATTTTATCTGCAAGGAAAGCTGCTAATAAAGTATTCTACAAAGTTAGTGACCATAAAACTCTAAAGCTCATAGAGATGATGAGAGAAGTTTTTTGTTCACATCAAAAATAAATATAGGACGGGATTTCATTGGAATTTATATCAAATAATATAATATTATTTATTGCCTTAATAATACTTGTCATACTCATCATTAATTTAGAGACTAAGTCGCTATTTGGGAAAGTTCAAAAACTATCTTGTGATGAGTTAACTAAACTTTTGAATAATTCAAAAATTAATTTATTAGATTTTAGAACAAAGGAAGAGTTTAGTGCTGGCCACATTATTACTGCAAAAAATTTATCTTTAGATGATATTGAAAAGGTTAGCCTAAAGAGTGATAACCCATATGTTGCATATGCTGATACTGATACTGATGCTTTAAAAGCTGCAACAATGTTTTCAAAATTGGGAATACAAAAAATTTTTTATTTAGAGGGTGGCATTAAGTCATGGATAGAAAATAATATGCCATTAACCGGAGAAGATTAAAATGGAAAAAAAAGATATTAAATTCTTTGTAAAAAGAATATTTACAAAAGATTTATCTTTAGAATCACCTGAAGCACCTGCAATATTTGATAATATTAAATCTACGCCTAAGATTGCATTCAACTTAAACACTACCATTGCTACTATAGATGATACTACATATGACATTACACTTGATATTAATGTTAAAGCTGAAACTGAAAACAATGTCATATACGTGGTTGAGGTTAAACAGTCGGGTTTATTTGTAATAGATGGTGTTGATGATGAACTTAAAGATGTTTTCTTAAATATTAGGTGTCCAGAAGTTATTTTCCCTTATGCTAGAGAGACCATATCATCTCTGGTACAGAAAGCCGGTTTCCCGCCAATATTTATTGCTCCGATTGATTTCAATGCTTTATATCAACAAGAGCAGTCAAAAAATAAGCATTAGAGAATGATAAAAAAATTTCGAATATTTGGAGCAGGTGAGTGGGGTTTGGCTGTGGCCAATCATTTATCTTGCAATGATAATATTGTAGAAATCTATCTGCGTGACGAAGGCAAGGTGAATGAATATAATCAGTCTCGTTTATATAAAAACCTAAGCTTGTCTTTTAATAAAAGTATTATTTTTAACAAAATATCTGATATTAATTTTTTGGAATGCGGCGATGATGTTATTAATATTATTGCTTCGTCTAGCTCTGGTTTTTTAGAAATAGTGGATAATCATAATGCTTACTTTAAATCGTGCAAATCATTAACATGGTTAACAAAAGGCTTGGATCATATAAATGGTTTGCTTTTTCATGAAATCATAGACAAAGTACTATCACCTGATATAGATAAGTGTATTATTTCTGGGCCGAGTTTTGCCAAAGATTTAGTGGCCGGTAAACCATTAAAGGTCAGTATAGCTTCTACATGTATTGCATTGTCTGACACAATTACTTCGGCTATGGAGACAAAAAACTTCGAGTTTGAAACAACGACAGATATTATAGGTGTAGAGGTATCTGGAGTAATAAAGAATATATCAGGCATTCTAGCAGGAATTCTAACAGCTAACTCTTACCCCGATGAATATATTGATGAACTTATTGTATTATCACAAAAGGATGTAAAAAATATAGTTTCTAAAATTACTAAAAATCAGAAATCTTACATGATAACAGAGGCAGAACTTGAAGAAACAACGCAGAGCCCCGCATGTTATGGAGATATGTATTTAACCTGTTATTTTGATACTTCCAGGAATAGAAGACTGGGTTTGAAAATAATAGGTAGGTATAAATTAAAAAAAGTTATTGACAAGATTGGAACTGTAGAAGGTTATCTGTCGACCCTGACTCTTCATTCTCATAAAGAAATATTTGGAGAATCAAGGGTTGTTGAGGCTGCTTATAAGATTTTATACTTACATTCTGATCCTAAGATTGTCTTAGATGAATTGTTCAGCTAATGATCTTTTACTTTTCTAGCCAAAGTATTTCGTCCCCACCCTAATAATTTTGCAGCTTCTAATTTAACACCGTCTGTTGCAACGAGTGATTCTTCAATTAATATTTTCTCTACCTCTACCCCAATCTTTTTGAGAAGATCCCTGTCTGAATGTATTTCTTTCCTAATATAATGCTGCAAACCTGATTTCCAATCGTCTGTATTAGTAGGCATGTTGCTTTCTTGTTTATTATTAAATATATCATCTGGTAAATCATCTATTGTAATAACAGATGACGCACTCATCACTGTTAAGTATCTACAGATATTTTCTAACTGCCTGATATTTCCAGGCCAGTTAAACCCAATAAGATACTTCATCGTCTTATCATCAATTCTTTTTTCTTCTGTGTTAAGTTCAGCAGCTGATGTCTTTAAAAAATATGTTATTAATAATGGCAAATCTTCTTTTCTCTCTCTCAATGGCGGGAGTACAAGCTTGAAGACATTTAACCTATGATATAAATCTTCTCTAAATTTATTTGTGGTAATTAACTTTTCTATTGACTGATTTGTTGCCGCAATAATTCTCACATTAGACTTAATAGGTCTATGGCCTCCCACTCTATAGAACTCTTGACTAGACAGTACCCTCAATAACCTCGTTTGAAGTTCTGGGTGCATGTCACCAACCTCATCAAGAAATAATGTGCCACCTTGCGCTTGCTCAAACCTACCAATTCTCTGAGCTTGAGCTCCAGTAAAAGCACCTTTTTCATGTCCAAATAATTCTGATTCAAGTAAATCGTGGGGTATTGCTGCAACATTAATTGCAACAAACGGTTCTTCGCTTCTATTGCTATTATCATGCACCGCTTGTGCGATGAGTTCTTTACCAGTTCCTGATTCACCCCTAATGAGCACAGTAATATCTGAATTTGATATTTTTCCTATGGCCCTGAAAACATTTTGTAATGATTGAGCCTGCCCAATTATTCTGGATGGTTGTGTAACTGAACTAGATTTTTTTGGAATAACGTTTCTGTCAGATTGATTTAAAGCTTTCAATGCAAGTGATCTAATTGTGTCAACATCAAACGGTTTCGGTAGGTACTCAAAAGCCCCACCTTTATATGCCGATAGAGCATTATCAATATCTGAGTGTGCAGTGATTACAATTGTGGGTAGCCCAGGACATTTGTCAGAAACTTTTTGTAATAACTCTAAACCAGATAACCCTGGCATTTTAATATCTGTTATTATTAAGTCAGGTTGATCAGAATTTAAAGCAAGCAATGCTTCTGAGCCATTAGGGAAAGTTTCTATGATAAAATTATCTTCAAGAGCACTCCTGCATATTTCTCTTATGCTTTCTTCATCATCAACAACCCATAGTTTTGATTTTGTCATTCTGTACACCAAGGGATTATAATAGAAAAGACGGTCTCATTATTCTTACTTTTACATTCAATAATTCCTTTGTTCTGAATGATTATCGATTGAGCTATAGTTAGACCAAGACCCATACCATCATTTTTTGTAGTCACCATTGGATAAAATATTTCTTTCAATTTTTTTTCTGGTATGCCAATACCATTATCTATGACATCAATTTTAACAACTAAATCATGCCTTGTGTCACCAATTGTATATTTCAAGACCGGCCTAGTCTTAATTATAATCTTACCATCGCTATTAATAGCCTGAATGGCATTTCTTATTATATTTATAAGCGCCTGAATAATTTGATTCTTATCAAGATAAAGTTGAGGAATACTAGGATCATAGTCTTTGATAAAGTTGACTCCAAGGTTGTCTACATCATACTTGAACAATTCTGTTACATGTTCAGTAATCTCATGTATATTAATCATGTCTTTGTCTATAGATGGTAATGGTGAGGACATTGCATTTATAAGTTTCAATAATCTTTCAGATTCCTTGCGGATAATTTTAGTAAATTTAGCCTGCGATTGATCTGTTAAAGTCCTATCGAGAAGTTGAGCAGCACCCATAATCCCACCCAATGGGTTCTTAATTTCATGAGACAAGCCTTTCACCATTTCTCTAGTTGCTTTTTGTTGATCTATGAGGTTCTGGTCAAGTGAAATATTATATAGCCTACCTGTTTCATTTAGTTCGAGTAATATATATTTAATTTCACCGCTATAATAGCTAGATATATTACAGTCAACGATCTTTTCTATTCTATCAAAGTTCTTAAACTTTAAATCTCTTAGCATTACAGATTGAGAGTCTTTACGAATATTATTTAGATACGTTGATAAGCTTATATTCTCACATCTAAGTTCAGAAATTTCCTTAATGGGGGTAGCAGAACCTAGTAAATCTATTGCTGATATATTTGTATAGACATAGTTAAAGTCTGTATCAAGTATTAGAATGGCAGTTCTTAAATTGTCTAATATCTCATAGCTTGAACTTAAATCATGCTTATTGTCGTTATTAAGAATAGTACTCATAATTGGCAAAAAACTGGACTGCCCTCAATAGAGGGCAGTCATTAATGTTATAGACTATAGTACATTTCAAACTCACAAGGATGTGTAGATGCTCTTAGTCTCTGAACTTCTTCATATTTTAGTCCAATATAAGAGTCAATCATCTTATCAGTAAATACACCGCCTTCTTTTAAAAAGTCTCTATCTTTATCTAGCGCATCAAGTGCTACATCTAGTCCAGGTGCAACAGTTGGCAACATTTTCTCTTCCTCGACAGTTAGTTCAAATAAGTCCTGATCCATTGCTTCACCTGGGCTGACTTTATTTTTAATTCCATCAAGACCAGCCATCATTAGGGCACTAAATGCCAAGTATGGATTTGCTGTTGAGTCAGGGAATCTCACTTCAATACGTCTAGCTTTATCACTCATAACATAGGGAATTCTGATTGCTGCAGATCTATTACGTGCAGAATAAGTAAGAATTACAGGAGCTTCAAAGCCAGGTATTAATCTCTTATAACCATTAGTAGATGCATTAGTAAACGCATTTAATGCTCTAGCATGTTTGATAATGCCTCCAATATAATACAGTGCCTCATCAGACATTTTTCCATACTTATCTCCAGCAAAAATATTTTTACCATCTTTTGAAAGTGACATATGAACATGCATACCACTTCCATTATCACCAACTAGAGGTTTTGGCATAAATGTAGCTGTTTTACCATAAGCATGTGCAACATTCATAACAACATATTTAAATTTTTGAACTTCATCAGCTTTAGCAACAAGCGTGTTAAAAACAGTTCCTATTTCACACTGACCAGCAGTTGCTACTTCATGATGGTGAACTTCACAAGGAACACCCATTTCCTCACAAGTCGTAATCATTGCAGATCTACAGTCTTGTAAAGCATCAACAGGAGGTACTGGGAAGTAACCACCTTTAACCAAAGGCCTATGTCCCATGTTACCTTCTTCATAATTTTTTCCACTGTTATAACAAGCTTCAGTTGAATCTATTGAAAAAGATGAGCTTCCAAGTTTGTCTTCAAACTTAACATCATCAAAGACAAAGAATTCATTTTCAGGTCCAAAGTAAGCTGTATCTGCGATGCCAGAATCTCTCAGGTAAGCTTCTGCTTTTTTTGCAATTGACCTAGGATCTTTTTCATATGGTTTCCCATCTTCTGGTTCAATAATATCACAAGAAACAACCAAAGTTGGTTCATCAAAAAACGGGTCCATCACTGCTGTGCTTGGATCAGGCATTAATATCATGTCAGACTCATTAATATTTTTCCATCCAGCTATTGAAGATCCATCAAACATTTTACCTTCTGTAAAATCTGTTTTAATGCCATCTTCATTTGCTGTTACTGTGACATGTTGTTCTTTCCCATGTGTATTGGTAAATCTATAGTCAATGAATTTGACTTCTTTTTCTTTTACTATTTTTAGTACGTCCTCAACACTCATTTCAATACTCCTCTATGTTATTTGTGTATATATTCCTGCATTAATCATGCCAACCTTACAGTAATATTAATGTCACTATATAGTGCATCTTATTAATTTTATCATAGTATATGCTTTATTATAGAACAATAAAATGCTCTATATTGGACTATTTGCACATAAATAGTGCAATAATTATCTTTAAACTTATTTGCTAATGCTATTTAATATAAGATTTTCAGTTTATTGTACTATTATGCTCTATAATAATTATATTAAAATAAGTAGAAATAATGAGATATAATCATCACTTTGATATACCACAGGATAGACATTGACAGCTAAAACAATGGATGAGTTAGTAGCTCTTTGTAAACGAAGAGGCTTTATTTTTCAATCAAATGAAATATATGGTGGCCTACAGGGACTTTATGACTATGGCCCCCTCGGCGTAGAATTAAAAAATAATCTCAAACATGCATGGTGGAGCTCCATGGTATATGACCGGGATGATGTGGAAGGATTAGATGCTTCAATATTAACCCATCCAGATGTTTTAAAATATTCTGGCCATGAGGAAACATTTACTGATCCTTTGGTAGACTGCAAGTCTTGTAAATCAAGATGGAAAGCTGACACCATTAAGAATAATAAATGCCCTGGTTGCGGCTCTCTAGAACTAACAGAACCTAGGCCTTTCAACTTAATGTTTAAAACCAGTGTTGGTCCAGTTCAAGATAGTGATAATTTTGCTTATTTGAGACCTGAAACTGCACAACAGATTTTCACTAATTTTAAAAATATACTTGATTCTACTTCCAGGTCATTGCCATTTGGTATTGCTCAAATTGGTAAAGCTTTCAGAAATGAAATTACCCCAAGAAATTTTATTTTTAGAGTAAGAGAATTTGAACAAATGGAGCTTGAATATTTTATTCAACCTGGGCTAGATGAAGATTGTCATAAAGCATGGGTTAAAAATAGAATTGATTGGTGGGTAGAACAGGGTATATCTCATGATAATCTCGAGGTACTTAATGTGCCTGAGGATGATTTAGCTCATTATTCAAAAGCAACAGTTGATTTAATGTACCATTTTCCTCATGGGCTTGAAGAACTTGAAGGAATTGCTAATAGAACTGATTTTGATTTAGGATCTCATAGTAAAAATCAAAATGACCTTAAGCTTTCTTCTTCAACATTAGAGAATAAATCATCAAATTCTAAACTTGCTGTTCAAGATATTGAAAGTAAAACTTTTTTTGTCCCTTATGTTATTGAACCTTCAGCCGGTGTTGATCGTGGTGTCTTAGCTGTTCTTAATGAAGCATATAATGTTCAAAAGCTTGAAGGTGGCAAAGAGAGAATTGTCCTTTCTTTTGCATCACACCTAGCTCCTATTAAAGCTGCTGTAATACCCTTAAAGAAAAATAATGAAGATTTGGTAAATGCCGCTATCAAGCTAAAAAATACACTTCAGGCTTTGAGGCTTGGAAGAGTTGTTGTTGAAAATACTGGTAATATAGGTAAAAACTATCGTAAGCATGATGAAATTGGTACCCCTTTATGTATAACTATAGATTTTGAAACGCTTGAAAATGATACAGTAACTATTCGTAATAGAGATACAATGTTACAGGAAAAAATCCCTTTCGCTAATGTTTCCAATTATTTTAAAGATTTTTTTATATCATGAAGAATCAGAAATATATTATTCTTGATAGGGATGGAGTAATAAACATAGATTCTCCATCTTTTATTAAAACAGCAGATGAATGGAATCCTATCCCTAAAAGTTTAGATGCCATAAAAAGACTATCAGAAAATGAATACAAAATTATTATAATCAGTAATCAGTCAGGATTAGGCAGAGGTATAATATCATATGCTGATTTTATTAAAATTAATCTTAAAATGATAAATCAAATTATTAAAATGGGTGGATCAATCTTGGCAACACTCTATTGCCCCAGCCTCCCCACAAAGAATAACATGAACCGTAAGCCTGGAAATGGTATGTTTACTGAGATTGCTCAAAGATTAAATATTACTTTGAATAATTGTTATTCTATTGGTGATTCACCGAGAGATATTGATGCATCATTGTTATCTAATTGTCGACCACTTGGTGTTAGAACTGGGAATGGTTATGATATAGAAAAAAATACAAAGTATAAGATACCAATGTTTAATGATCTTAGTGATGCAGTTGACTATGTTCTCAAACATGATACAAAGGACTAATTTTAAATTATAGTTATGGATAAATTATATTGGTTGGATAATGGTTTGTGGGAATATTATACACAAGAGCTCGATAGAATCTTATGCGGTACTATTAAGCATAATGACCATAATGACTTGGTTGCAATCTATTCTCATTATATTTATGAGAAAAAAGTAATCCCTATTCAATTACAAGAGTATATTAATTTATATTCTAAAAATAAAAGTATAGATAGTTCGTCTCAAACATTTTATAAAAAAGATGAATATATTAATCTGATTCTAATTGTATGCGTACGCCTGAAAGAGTCTTATGGTGAGAACAGGACTAATGCAATTGGGTTAGTCTCGAAGTTATTTGACACTGATGCTGAATCCATTTTTAAAATGTATGAGGGTTTTAAAGATAAAGCTGATGCATATATATCTGTGATGCCAAATATGAGAGAAATAAGTAATTTTTTAGACAAGCATCATAACTAAAGGGGTCTCTATGGTGCCGGATTAGGTATATCATCATGAATATTGTTTATCTCTTCAATTATTTCCTCACTCAAGCTTATATTTATGCTTTCAATATTCTCTTTTAATTGAGCTATTGTAGTTGCGCCAATAATATTACTTGTAATAAATGGTCTTGTATTCACAAAAGCTAGAGCCATCTGGCATAAACTCATATTATATTTTTGGGCAATCTTGAAATATTTAGTTGTTGCCTCTGTGCATTTTTCATTACTATATCTTGTAAACCATTCACCAAAGAGCCCAAGTCTTGAATTACTGGGAGTGGCATTCAGATATTTTCCTGTTAAAACACCAAACCCAAGTGGTGAGTAGGCCAACAAGCCAATATTTTCTCTAAAAGACATTTCTGCTAACCCTATTTCATAAATTCTATTTAATAGGCTATAAGGATTTTGAATTGTTTGAATCTTAGGTAATGACTCTTCTCTGGATAGTCTTAAATATTCATGAACTCCCCATGGAGTTTCATTTGAAACTCCTAAATGCCTTATCTTTCCAGCTACTACAGCATCATTAAGCGCAAGCAGTGTTTCTTCAATAGCAACACCAATATCATCAGACTGTGTATACCCCAGTCTTCCAAAGTAATTTGATTTTCTTTCTGGCCAGTGAACTTGGTAAAGATCTATATAATCTGTATTTAACTTTTTTAATGACGCATCGATTGCTTTAGTTACATGTTCTTTACTTAGATTTGTTCCACCCCTTATATATTCCATACCCGGACCTGCAACTTTTGTGGCAATAATATACTTGTCTCTATTTTGATTTTTTTTAATCCAAGAACCTATATATTTCTCTGTTAGGCCTTGAGTTTCTTCTTTTGGAGGAATTGCATACATTTCTGCTGTATCAATGAAGTTTATGCCATGATCTAGAGCAAAATCTAATTGTTGGTGTGCATCTTTTTCAGTATTCTGCTCACCATAGCTCATAGTTCCGAGACAGATAAGACTAACATTAAGATTTGTATCACCCAGCTTTCTGTACTTCATATTCACCTCAAGACAGCATCTATTTATTATGATAGTATAAATCAATTTATTTAAAACACATTTTTTGTCAAAATAATGAGCAGAGGATTACATCATTAATATTAAACACATGATATTCAATTTTAGTACCTGGCTACCAGAGTCCCTATCTAACAAAAATTATATTTTAAGAGATATTATAGCTGGTACAACAATAGCTATGATTATTATTCCTCAATCAATGGCGTATGCTGCCTTAGCAGATGTTTCCCCAGTTTATGGTTTATATGCAGCTTTAATACCTGTTGGCATTGCAGCATTTTTTGGTTCATCAAGATACCTTGCAACAGGCCCTGTGGCAATGGTTTGTCTTTTAACATCAGTTGCTATCACATCCCTATCTGCAGGCGATGCTTCTTTATATATATTCTATGCTATTATTCTTGCTATTACAGTTGGAGTGTTTCAAATTATTTTAGCTCTACTCAGTGCAGGAAAAATTTTTGACACAATTCCAGAGCATGTATTGCTAGGTTTTACATCTGCTGCTGCTTTGATTATTTCTACATCTCAGCTTAGTAAAGTTTTTGGAATGCCAAAAGTATCTCTTGGTCAGTTAGCTGATATCGATCTATTACTCGCTAACTCTCCAATTAATTATGAAGCCTTTGGGTTATCTATATTGGTTCTATTGATAATGTATATAATTAAATATAAGTTTACTAAATTCATGACATTAAGTAATTTAGCAGTATTTTTTGCAGTATTATTTTCTATTTCTTATTCTTTGTCACAGTCTTATACGGGACCTATTGTGGGCTTTATAACTCCTGGCTTGCCAGATTTTAAAATTCCAGATTTTGGAATATTTAATGGCTCACTACCCATGCTTATCATACATACACTCATTATTGCTTTTGTTGGCTTTATGGAAGCTATCGCTATAGCAAAACAGCTATACAGTAAAAAACCACCCAAGGATTCTAATGGTGTAGAGTTATATAAGAACCCTACACCAGTTGATTCCAACCAAGAACTTCTAGGTCAAGGTGTAGCTAATATTAGTTCTGGGATAAGTGGAAGCATACCAGTATCAGGGTCATTTTCTAGGTCAGCTGTTAATGAGGCAAGTGGAGCATATAGTGGTCTATCATCGATTGTAACAATGGTTGTAGTAGGTATAACACTACTTTTTGCAACACCTTTGTTATTTAATTTACCCCAGGCAACTCTTGGAATTATCGTCATATTTGCGGTTATACCTTTAATAAGGGTTAAAGAAATGAGTAAACTATATTTTGAAAATAAAAGATTAGGAATAATTACATGGCTCACTTTTGCAAGTACCTTGTTATTTCCAATATTGTCGATTGAATTATATGAAGGTATTACGACTCACATTTGGACAGGGATTATTTTTGGTTTTTTAATTCATGTTTTATTTGCCAGGAAACATATTACTGATTAGTTATTTCTTAACAATCAAGTCAAACACAAAATTATTTCTTCTTAACCCTCTTTTTTCATAATTTGTAATAGGCCTGTTTCTTCTATTGGAATTAAATAAAATCTTTTTTCCTATAAACTCTTCAAATAGATTTTTAGTATTATATGCATAGATTATATGATCGGTTGCAAAATGTAATAGCCCACCTTTTTTTAACTTTTTAAATAATAGATTTAATGTATAAACGTTTATTAATCTTCTTTTATGATGTTTACTTTTAGGCCAAGGGTCTGGGAAATAAATTAATATTTCATCGATAGAATTATCTGGCAATACTTCACTGATTATTTCTACCGCATCTCCATGATAGACAAACATATTATCTATCTTATTTTTATCTCTATATTTTTTTAGATTATTTATTCCTTGTAAATATGATTCTACACATATGTAGTTATCCTTTTTATTACGATATAGTTGCTTTGTTGACGTCCCAGTACCGAAACCAATATCCAGGATATTTAACTTCTTATTTTGTAGTATTTCTCTAAGGTTATTGCCTGATTCTAAATGCTCTTCTTTTTTCTTACCTTGTCTATGCCGATGATTGCTATAAAACTTTGGTTTTTTAAGCTCACTCATCATTGCAAATATTATCCTCTATGGGTGATGAGGCACTCGCATACCTTTTCTTTGGAATTCTACCAGCATGGTATGCTTCATACCCCGCTTCAACTGCCTTCTTCATTGCGCTAGCCATTAAGACTGGGTTTTTTGCGCAGGCTATTGCGGTGTTCATTAAAATTCCGTCACAACCTAATTCCATTATAATGCTGGCATCAGATGCAGTTCCTATACCTGCATCAACAATTATTGGTATATTTGCATTTTCTACGATAGACAATATATTATATTTATTTTGTAACCCTAAACCGCTCCCAATTGGAGAAGCTAATGGCATTACTGAAACACACCCAATATTCTCAAGTTCTTTTGCTATCAGGGGGTCATCAGTTGTATAGACCATCACATCAAAATCATCTTGTACCAATATTTCTGCTGCTCTCATCGTCTCTATTATATTTGGGTATAATGTCTTTTCATCTCCTAAAACTTCAAGCTTTACAAGCTTTTTACCATCTAGTATCTCAGCTGCAATATTACATGTTCTAATAGCGTCTTCAGCTGTATAGCACCCAGCCGTATTTGGTAGAATTGTATATTTCTCAGGATCTATAAATTCTAAAAGGTTTGGAGTATTTTTATCTTGTCCTATATTCATTCTCCTAATAGCTACGGTAACCATTTCAGCGCCACTAGCTTCTATGGCTAATTTTGTTTCACTGAGGTCCTTATATTTACCAGTACCAACTATCAGTCTTGAGCCATAAGTCTTGTTTTTTATAATAAAATTATTCAACGCTCAGCCACCACCCACTGCATTAATAACCTCAACAACATCGCCATCTTTGAGACGATAATTTTCATATTGAGATTTAGGTATAATCATTTCATTCACTTCTATTGCCATATACTTTGTAGACACTGATAGTTCTATTAATAAGTTCTCTAAAGTTATTTTATTATCAAGTACTAATAATTTTTTATTAACCATTACTTTCATATTTTACTAATATAATGCTCTTTACTATGATAAGCAATTATCTGTTAGCAAAGATTGTAGAGTATATAATAAAAAAAATAAACCATACCTCAAAAGATATGGTCTATAGATTTTAACAAAATTTATTTATTTACACTTTTGCAGGCAAGCACATGCATTTAGTAAAAATTGTAGACTTCTCTGTGTCTCTGGTTTTCCAAGCATAGAAATTGTAGAAAATATTCCGCCCTTACATTCTTGTTTGGCAGTAATTTCTGCAACTTTACTAAGTTCATCTATCGCACCAGATCGGTTGAGGTTACCTATTAAATCTAATAGCTTAATTACACCTTCCCTAATGTCTTCATCGTTAAGTTTATCTACTGCCTCTAAACCATTAGCTGCCGTAGTTGCTAACCTTTCGGTAATATTATCAGTTAATGCATCAGACCCTGCTTGCATGAACCTTTCTATTTCTGTTACCCCTTTTAGATTTTCCATATTTTCCCCCTATAACATTCCTTTAGCAGATAACCAGTACATCTTATTATATGCTAATTTAAATCTATGAACTGCTTTTGTTGGGAGCCCAGGCGCAGGTGGCGTTGTATAATTGAACCACACGTATGAACCCTCCTCCTTTCCTGTTTCAATGAAACAAAATACTTTGCCATCATAGTCTCTGGCTATTGTACCTTCTTTGATAAGAGAGCTTATATTATCTACGATTGTATCTGCCTCAAAATGTGCGGTAGACCCAGCTTTAGATATTGGAATATTTGTTGTATCACCACAAATAAATACATCTGTTTTTCCTTCTAAGTATAGCTTCTTTTTATCAGTCGGAGCCCAGCCACCAGCTGCTCCCTCTATAGATTCCTCAACAACCTGTTGTCCCTTATGAGGAGGTATAGTTATCAGAAGATCGTAGTTTAAAGTAACACCTTCCTCAGAGGTTATGGTTTTTTTAGATGGGTCAACTTCTTTAGTATTGAACAATGTTTCACTTTTTATCCCTAATTTTTCAAACTCTGGCACAGCCCAGTCTGCAACTGGTTGCATGGCATGCAGTCTGCCTACTGGATATGTATAAATAATTTCTGATTTATCTAGAACCCCTTTTTCATTTAAGAAGTCATGTAGCATACATGTAATTTCGATAGGGGCTACTGGGCATTTATGTGGCGCATTAACATTCACTACAACTTTCCCACCTTCAAATGTTTTTAATGTATCTCTCAGTTTCTTTGCTCCTTCTATAGAGTAGAAGTTATGAGCTCCTTCAGATAACCCCGGAACATTTTCTGGAACCAATCTTGAACCGGTTGCAATCACCATGTAATCACATTCAAATACTTTTCCAGATTTTGTCGTAACTTTTTTTGTATCAGTATCAATATTTGTCGCCGGATCAACATAAAATTTAATACGATTATCTAAGATTCCTCTTTGATCTCTTATGAGCTCACTTTCTGTTACACGACCAAAAGTTAAATATAATAGTCCTGGCTGATATAGGTGTTTATCTGTTGCAGATAGAACAGTAATTTCAACAGTTCCATTATTTAATTCTTTACTAAGTTTACGAGCAAGGCCATTTGCTACAATTGAACCAGCCATGCCTCCACCAATTACTAATACTTTTTTCATACCCCTCACCCCTATATTTATTTTATTTAGCTCGACATACAATTAGAGCCCAGTGATCTTCTTCTTTGGTTTTACTTATTAACTTATGACCAACTTTTTCACACCATGTTGGCACATCAGATGCAGTCCCTGGGTCATTTGAAAGCAATTCAATCTCATCACCAATTTCAACAAGCTTTAACATTGCGATCAGTTCCATCATAGGTCCTGGACAAGCGGCACCTCTTGCATCTATGAGTTTTCTTTCAGTCATGAAACAATCATATCTTAATTTATAAGTAATTAGTGAATTAATATGTGTTAAAATCAATATCATTATATCAACAAATACTTATTTAGAATGAAAATAAATTTAAAGTTAAAAAAAACTATAACTGATTTTAATATATATACTAAAAAATATATTTCTTCAAATAGAGACAAGACTATTTTATGGGATGCAATAAATTATGGAGTAGTTAATGGTGGTAAACGAATCAGACCTCTCTTAATCATTGAGTTGTCCAAACTGTTAAAAATTAAAAAATCTAACTATATGAGATTAGCTCTTGCTACAGAATTTATTCATGCATACTCACTTATACATGATGATTTGCCTGGCATGGATAATGATGATCTCAGAAGAGGCAAACCTACTACACATAAAAAGTTTGGAGAGGCTGTAGCGATACTCGCAGGAAACAGTCTTTTAACTCTTGCTTTTGAGTTACTTGCAGATGCTAGAACTCATGCTAACCCTAGAGTTAGGATCAATTTGATAGATAATCTCGCGAAAATGTCAGGATCCAATGGCCTTGCTGGAGGCCAGTCTTTGGATTTATTTTATGAAAAAAAATTAGTAACTGAAAAAGATATTTTTAAGATGCACAATCTTAAAACTGCTAAGCTTTTTGAATTTTGTATGCTTGCACCACTAATACTATCCGATAAAAATACACCATTAAAAGAAAAAGAATACAGGAAGTATGGGAAGAATTTTGGTTTAATATTTCAAGCAACTGATGACTTACTAGACTATGAAGGAACTAAAAGTATTATGGGTAAAAATACACAAAAAGATTCAAAGAAAAATAAAGGGAGTATTCTAAAATATAAAAATTCGAAGGAAGTTAAACTTTATTGTAAAAAACTTGCAGCCAGTGCTACTATCAAGACTAGTTCTTTCAGTGAACCTGAGAATATATTTAATATATTGATACATAACATAATAGAGCGTATTAAATAATAATGATAAAAATTATATTTTACTCTGCTTTATTTATTCTGACTTCTTGCGCATCATTCGCACCCAAAGAATATCCTGTTGAAATCAATTTAATTACTGTTGATGTAGATAATAATCCTATTGATGCAGTTTGCAGTTTATATTCTTCTTCGAATAAAATTGATGTCTTGTCTCCAAAAAAAATTATATTTAATACAGAGTGTTCAGCAGTTAATGTTGTTTGCAAAGCGGGTGATTTATATGGATCAAATGGGATTATTAATGAAGAGGATACTAGTGCTGCAGAAAGCCTTTTTATAACTTCTGGGATAGGATACTTATTTGATAGAGCTGTTGATGCTATTACGCCAATGGGTGCCATGATTAATTTGATGTCAGATAATGAGTCTCACTGTGAAGTAAAAAGAAAGATTACGGTTGTTTTAGAATAGGAAACTAGCTATCTTGTAGTTATGGTTATTTTTGGTTTAATAGGTTTTTTATTTTTTGGTGCTATTGGTTACTTTGCATATACTTTCACTCAGTGTCTATGTGTATTTTCCAGACTAGATAAGCTTGTTAATAAAAAGATTGTGGGAGTTTTATCTGTTTTTATATATTTTTATTACGTATACATTAATCAGGACGCAGTCATCAAAGCTTTTATGAAACCAATCAATGATTTATTAGCTATCTCATAATGGTAACTGTTTGAACCGGCGGGTCTACATATATCACACATAAACCACCACCTGTTGTTGCAACTAGAGTATTTGCAACATCAAATTTGATTAAAATCTTTGGTGAATCTGTTGCCTTAGGTGTGTATGGTACAGCTAATGCAACAGTGAAGGTAAAAGTGGATGCACCATCTGTCTTGGAAATTCCATTGGTTGCAAATGTTGCTCTTAAGTCACTATAATCTCCGCCGCCATTTGCGTTGGGTACAATCCATGCCATATCTGCTAAGGTCCCACTGGGAGCAGTTTTCGCAGTAGCAGTTGCTGAAGCAGCTGTATTAGATGGTGATGCAACTGTGTTGCAAGTTGTGCCACTGACATCCACAGTGCCTTGTACTTGGAATGTTGAATTAACAGTAGATCTTGCGTGCGTATATGTTCTGCCTAGAGAAATTGTAAAGTCATTTAAGTATGTACCAACATCTGACCCAACTGATTTTGAAGCAATATCAAATTGCTTTGTCGAGCTTCCTAAAACGACAGGATCAGAACAATCTGATGATGAGCATAATTCAAATTTACTTACAGTTGTTTTATAAGCAGTTGGGGTTGCCGTAGCCGCATAAAGTAGGTTTGTACTTGTTACTAAAATTAATAGATAGGTTAATTTTAAAAATTTCATTATGTACCTCTGCCAATTACTGCTGCACCATTAATTCCCTTAACTATATTATTTTCTCTTCTTACTTTCTCATAAAATCTATCAGCCACTGATTTATACGAGTAGGCTTGTGGTGTCATAAAAACAAACTTTCTATTTGTAGTTTCATTACTACAGCAAACTACATAGGATAGCTTAATGAATTCTCTATCATTCGACATAGTATTATCATCTTGTATACCTGCTTCTATGGTGAACCTTCCTGTTGGTTGTAGATGTAAACTCAATACCTCACCATGCTTAACGTCATAAATGCTTGAGTCCCATTTATAACCTTTATAATATACCTTTGCCCAAGGCATATAGGGCATATAGATACCTACTTCTAAATCATACCCATCTGCAGCTTCCTCTGTAACTCCATCTACCACTTTTTTGTCGGATAAAGCATGGTACATATTGAAATTTACATCATAAACACTTGATTTTAATTCAACCCCAAAACCTAATCTTGAATGGTTTGAGTTTATTTCATAATCATAGAAAGCATTATATCCATACATTAGAGTTTGATTTGCATTCAATTTTCTCCAGACAACTCCTAGATTTAATGTCTCTGTTGAATCAAAGCTAGAGAAAGAAAATTGGGATAAATATTTTTCATTACTAGTACCAGATAACTCTGTCATACCAAGAATTCGATAGTCAGTTTTAGAATAATTTCTAATACGCGTTTCTACTTCAATTAGTCTTAAATTTGATATATTTTGTTTAGCCCAGGATTCTATTGTTGAATCAACATAGCCTGTAACATTGTTTATAGCCTCACCCGAATAAGCTGTGGGCACAATCAAGCATGTTAATAAAAACCACTTATATAATTTCATCATATTCTCCCCTTATTTAAAAAATAACATGAATTTATCTCAGTTTTCAAGGTTTAGAAGCCTATTTTTATGTATTAATCCACCAAAGCTTGAGAAACCAGAACCATTAATATTCTTAGAAATAACCCGGTGACAAGGGATAATAAGTAAGCATTTATTTGCTCCACATGCATTCCCCACAGCTCTGGGTGAACTTTGTATTTTATTTGCAATGGATGAATAATAGACAGATTCTCCATATGGTATCTTTTGTAACTCTTTCCAAACTTTTTTTTGATAACATGTTCCTTCTGGATTTGCTTTGAAAGTAAATCTTTTTTTCTTACCTGCTATGTATTGAATTATTTGTTTTTTCACATCCATTAAGAAAGGATTTTTTGTAGCCTTAGCTTTTCTTTTAGTAAAAGAAAGTTGTATCACTGCTTCATCTTCTACTTGAATAAGCACATTCGCAAAGGAGGTTTCAAATATACATTCATCCATTATATGATATTTAGGAAATTTAATACCCAGAAGCCAACCACTGACAGCATGAAACTTATAACTAATATATTTATTAGAAAAGTTACTATCCTGAAATCGAGAGTATCTTTCTTATTATTTTCATTAATGAATTCACCTTTAATCCAAGTTCCAGAATAAGTTTTTCCATCACTATAAGTCCATTGTCCATTCCCATATGGTCTTCCTTTCCTATATTCGCCGCTATACATTTTTCCATTAGGAAAAGTATTAACACCAAGACCATGAGGTAAATCATTTTCCCATCCACCATCATAGGTTCTATTACTGAGTGTTTCTAATAAACCTTTACCATGTTTTTTGCCATTTAAAAAGGCACCAGTATAAACATCCCCATTCTCAAATGTTTGCACACCTAATGTTCTCTCATTATTTGTATATCTAATAGAAACAGCTTTGGAGGCCTGAGGTTTATCTGAGAATTTATCTGTAGACATTAATTTCATAATTAATCATACCCTGAATTATCATCTTAATAGAGATTTAAGCTCTTTTAATTTGAGCTAAAACTGTATAAAAGATAGGTCCATCGCCCATATCAGTGACATCTTGAGTATTCAAGGCATTAGCATTCACGCCATTTTTAACTAGTGAACCTTTGTATTGCTTTTGTGTTGATGCAACCCCATCTAACATTGAATCTATAATTACAGCATGAGCATAGGTCTCGCCCACATCATTATAGATCTTACATAGATCTCCGTCTTTTATTTTTCTTTTGTTTGCATCTTTGCTACTTATTTCAATAGTGGGTCTAGATGCCATATCTCTGAGTCTTTCTACTGGTACAAAAGAGTTACCAATAAACTGATGTGTAGCAGGACTTAAAATCTGTATTGGGTATTTTTTTCTTAGAGCCTTATCTGTAAATTCTTCTATATGTTCTGGGTAAGCACCCAAGCCAATTTTTTCAGTATCTTCAGAATAGATTTGTATCTTGCCATCCTTAGTAGGCCAACCATTTTTCAGATAATCTCTTTTTTTATTTTCAACATCACCCTTGACCCAACCATTCTTTTTAAGTTTTTCAAAAGTAACCCCTGTAAATAGAGGATTATGTTTTGAATCAATCATGTTCTTAATCATGCTTTCATCACTTTCTTTAAAACACTTGTCTTTATAGTCCATATACTTTGCAAGCTCCCTAAATAAATCTTGATTAGACTTACTCTCGCCTAATGGTTTTATAGCAGGCTGTGTCAGACTGAAGTAATAGTGCCCATAGGGCGCATGAAGATCCATATGTTCTAGTTGAGTATCTGCTGGTAAAACAATGTCTGCATAATCGCAACTGTCAGTCCAAAAGGTTTCATGAACTACTGTAAACAAATCTTTTCTTTTTAGGCCTTTACGAACACTGGTGCTATCTGGTGCACAATTAGCTACATCTGAATTCCAAACAAACAATGATTTAATGGGTGGATTTAATTTTTTATTATTAAGTGCATCACCTATTTGAATCATATTAATTGATCTTGGTTTTTTATTTTTTAAAAGATCAGGTCTTTGTAGCTTTCCTAAATCAACATTCCACATTTCTTCAATCGATCCTACAAAACAACCTGAGCCTTTACTTTTCCAGGCACCTGTGATTGCTGGAAGCAACATAATTGATCTCACCATCATTCCACCATTCCTATGCCGATTTAATCCATAATTCGGTCTGATATATGTTTTTTTGGTTGACCCATACTCAAGAGCTAATTGTCTGATGTCTGCTTTTTTAATACCTGTAATTCTTGAAACCTTATCTAAAGTATACTTAGGTAAAACCTTTTCTATAAATTCTTTATAACCAGTTGTATGTTTTTTTAAAAAAGTTAAATCATGTTTTTTATTTTTAACTATCTCATTCATCATCCCTAATGCTAATGCTGCATCTGTTCCAGGTTTTGGTTGTATATGCCAATCACTTAAAGCTGCTGTTCTAGTTTCTCTTGGATCAATACAAATTATTTTAGCTCCTCGTTTTTTTGCCTCTTCAACAAATGGAACCATATGTACATGTGTTGAAACAATATTTGTACCCCAAAGTATTATTAAGTCATTATTAGGAACCTCATCAATTGCTGGTCCACAAGCTGCACCATATGTATAGATACCTGCCGTCGAAGCAGCAGCAATACAAATAGTTCTACCTAATCTTGCAGCTCCCATTTTATTCCAAAATCTTTCTGACATTCCCCAGTAACCGAGCATTCCTAAAGTACCCGAATAACTATATGGTTGAATAGCATCAGCACCATATTCTTTTTCTATTTTTTTTAATTTTTTTGTAATTGTTTTAAGCGCAAAGTCCCAGGAAACTTTCTTTAACACCCCCTTCTTTCCTTTAGGGCCAACCCTTACATGGGGGTATAAGACACGATTTTTATTATAAACAAGATCAAGATAGTGATTCACTTTATTACAAAGAAACCCTTTAGTTATAGGATGTGTTTTATCGCCTATCAGCTTTACTGCTTTCTTGGTTTTAAGATTAACTGTTACTTCTAATGAGCATGTATCAGGGCAATCATGCGGGCATGTCACATTATACTTTTTAAATTTAGACTTTAACATAATTTTGTTTTTCAACTTTTTGAATTGTTATAGCATTGGTTGGACAAACTTTTTCACATTCACCACACCGAACACACTTTTTGTGATCAATTAATAGTTTTCCATGATAGATGCCAATACTTTTCTTAGGCTTAATTCTGTTATAAGTGGTATCCCCATCTTTATGTTCTTGAGTATCACTTACTTCAACAATACAATCTTTTATGGGCTTGACTAGAAGACATTCATCGCATAGAACGCAAAGGTCATTGTTAATCTCAAATTTATAGTGGCAGAGATAGCACCTAGACGCTTCTTTTTTTGTATTAGTTTTTGTATATCCTTTTTCGACTTCACGACTAAAAGTCCTTTGATTGAGATTAGTCATCGACATTTTTTGTATTGGAATATAGTTTAGTCTTAAGTTCCTACTTATTTTATTAATATTAGTAACCTTGATATCAGTGTCAAATAGATTTCTTTTCATTAAAAACTTATCAACATGCTTTGCAATATTTTTTGCATGAGCAATTGCATTGATTAGCGTTGTTGCTCCTGTTGCGAAATCACCAGCAGCAAAAACATTATTTCTTTTATTTTTACTTAATAATAGGTGTTGTGTTTGACCTATAGCAAGAATGATATGATCAGTTTTTACTTTGAATTTTGAATTTTTGATATCTTTTAAGTGATATACTCCTTTCTTTTTAACTAATTCAGTTTTAATTAATTCCAATCCAGTTAGTTTATTATCTTTTTTGATAACACTTAGAGGCTGGGCATTGAAGATCATTTTTCCGTTTTCATTTATGAGTTCATCAAGTTCGCCTGGTAAAATAATCAGATCATCATTGGTTCTTCGATAGAATGTTCTAACGGATTTAGCGCCAAGTCTCAAAGCAGTTCTCGCGCAATCCATGCTTGTATAACCACCACCAATCACAATAACATTTTTGCCAATATATTTATCTTTATATTCATTAACGCGTAGAAGAAAACTTAGCCCATCTTCAACATCATAAGATTTGGTGAATTCTTTATTTATTTTATTTGGCTTTAATGTCCCTAGGGCTAAAACAACTGCATCATATTTCTTGGCTAATAATTCTATGTCACTAGATTTTTCTATGTTCTTATTGTAGTAAATCTTTATATCATCTCCTATTGCTTGATTTATTTCTTTCTCAACAATGCTTCTGGGTAATCTAAATATTGGTATTCCCTGGTTAAGCATCCCACCAGGAGCGCAATGTTTTTCATAAACTTCCACTGCATGACCGCATCTCATTAATTCCCTTGCAGCCGTCAGTCCAGCTACTCCAGAACCAATAATTAATATCTTCTTTTTTGTTTTACCAGCATAGTTTTTTAGTTTTATTTTATCGGTAATATTAAAATGTTCTGCTGATCTTTTAGAGAAACATATTGACACAGATTCACCATTTGAATCTTCACCATGCCTGCAAGCATCTTCGCAAGGTCTTGAACATACTCTTCCGAGAATACCTGGAAAGACATTATCTTCTAAATTTATTTTATATGCCTTATTATAATCTTCATTATAAATTGCTTCTAAGTATCCTGGTATATCAGTATCAGCAGGACAAGCAGATCTGCATGGAACACTTTTATCATACCACTTGGCATCTCTAATATTTTTTGATTTACCATTATTTATGGTTAAGGCAGATGAATATCTACCAAAAAAACTTTTTTTCATAATTCCCCCAATTAATACTCTATCAAGTTTTCATTTTTATAGCAGCTTATTATTTATTAAAGGTTCATAAGATTTTGCTAATATTCTATCATTTCTAAGTAGTGGATTTATTGAGGGTAATATGTGACTATTAGATGATTAAGTATTTAGGAGAGTGAATATGAGTTGGAATTTAAAAGGGGATTATGCTGAGAGTTGTAACTGTGACCTTATGTGTCCCTGTATCTTTTTACAGGCCCCAACAAAAGGGTTTTGTGAAGCAATGCTAATATGGGACATCAAAGAAGGTCATTTAGGTGACGTCAAACTCGATGGCCTAAAAGTCTCAGCATGGCTACATGCCCCCGCTGTTTTGACAGAGGGTGGTTTTCAGTTAGCACTATATGTTGATGAAAATGCAAGTGATGCACAACATGATGCTATTGTTGAATTATGGAGCGGCAAACATGGCGGTCATCTGGGCGTTATAGCCAGCTTAGTTGGTGAAATAATAGGCGTTAAAAAAGCTGCAATTACATGCAGTATTGATGGCGGTAAAAAAACGCTTCAAGTTAGTGGCGCAGGTGGTTGGGATATGGCTGGTGTTGAAAGTGGTGACGGTAAAATCGCACAATGCAACTTTCATCCTTTAGCAATTAACCCTGGATACCCAGTTGATGTCAATGTAACAAGCAAACAAGAATATTCAGATCATGGGAGATCATGGAATACGACACCTGATAGAGTTGGTTTGTCGGGGCAATTTGCTTACCAAGCATAATTAAAAAAATAATTTTTAAAGAGGGCTTTGGCCCTCTTTTTTTTATCATCAATAAAAATATTATATGTCTGAGAACACTTTACAAAAACCTGAAATTATTAAAGCTATAAATGCTTTTAGTCAAAATAACTTTAAAGAAGCTGAAAGTATATGTTTAGAAGTATTATCTAGAGAAGATGATTCTGATGCTAATCATATAGTTGGATGCATAAGGATGGGTCAAAGAAAATTTGAAGAAAGTATTTCATATATAAATAAATCACTTGAATCTAACCCTGATAGTATAGGCCCACTGATTTCACTTGGGTGCGCATTAAGTTCAAAAAAAGATTATATGGAGTCAATAAAAGTATTTAAACAAGTGACTAAACTAAAAGATGATTTATCCCAGGTTCATTTTTATCTTGGTGAGGCTTATAGACAGACTCTTCAGCAAGAAAAAGCTTTAACATCATTCAAAAGGTGTTTAGAAATAACACCTGATCATATAGGTTGCCAACTAATGGTTGGGATAACTTATGAAGATTTAAAAAAGTTTAATCAAGCAATTGATTTTTATAAAGCATGTATTAGTACTTATCCGGATTATATGGAACCTCACATTAATCTAGGGATGTGTTATCTATTAACCGGTAATTACTCAGATGGTTGGGACGAATATGAATGGAGATTAAAGCTACCTGCAGAAGTCTATGAAATTAAATTCAAGAAGCCTAGCTGGGTTGGTCAAGATTTGTCTGGGAAGACATTATTAATTGTAACCGAACAATCAGTTGGAGAGATATTATTATTTATAAGATTTGCAAAACAACTTGCAATGGATGGAGCTAAAATTATTATCATGACCCAAGGTGAGCTAACAAACATCCTTGAATCTCAAAAATGGATTAACAAAGTTATAAGTTATAAAGATGAGATACCAGATTGTGATTTTTATACTTATCTACTCTCTATACCAAAAGTACTTGAGTGGAACCCAAAGATGGATACGCAGTCTCACCCTTACTTAGAAATACCTAAAGACAAGTATGAGAAAAATACCAACGATAAAAGAAACATAGGTTATTTATTAGAACCAGATATAAATTCCTCTTCTGCTAAACATATAGTATTGCCAGATAAAGATATAAGTAATCTTGTCATGGATAAAAACTATAATTTTATAAACTTGCAAGAAATTCATGATATTGAAATATTAGCAGGTGTCATACAAAATTTAGACTTAGTGATTTGTATTGAAAGTGATTTGGCATACTTGGCGGGAAGTTTAAATATTCCTACATATTTAATTTTATCAGCTGTTCCAAAACATCTCTGGGATTTAAATTACAAAGATTCTACACCATGGTTTCCATCATTAGAATTATTTAGGCAAGAAACAACAAATGATTGGAGTGATGTTCTAAACAGTATTAAAGAGAGGATTAAAAATGTCTAAATTTCTAATCAAACAAGCATTTGCTGAAGCAATGGATCTCCATAAACAAAATCGTTTTGATGAAGCCAAAGAATTATATAATAAAATATTAACTGTAGATGATTCTGAACCTAATGCGCACCATCTTATTTCTCTTGTATTTATGGCGGAAGGTGATTTTGAATCTGCAAAAAATCATATCGAGAAAGCTATTAATAAAGCACCAGACCAAGCTGTCTTCCATAGTAATTATGGGAGCTTATTGCATTCAATGGGCGAGAATCAATTAGCCATCAATGCTATTAAGAAGTCATTAAAAATTGATAAAAAATTATTTCAGTCACACTATTCATTGGGAATTATTTATACGGATATGTTTAATTTTGAGAAAGCTATAAATAGTTATACGACAGCTATAGAATTAGATAGTAAATCTTCAGCAGCACATAACAATTTAGCAAATCTTTTTAGCAACATGGATAATAATGAAGCTGAATATCATTATAAGAAAACTGTTGAACTTGTTCCTAATGAGATTTATCCAAGGTTAAATATTGCTAACTATTATATTAAAAATGGGAAATTTAACGAGTCTATAACTTTTTTAAATGAACTTGTAGATATGGGCCTGGAGTCAAAGGAAGTATATAATAGTCTGGGTGTTTCATATAAAGGGTTAGAAGACGATACAACTGCTAAAGACATGTTTAATAAATCACTAGCGATTGACCCTGATTTTCTTTTAGCTCAAAAGAACTTAGATAGTTTATAATTAAGATAATTTCTTAGTAAGAGTCAATTAAATTCTTAAATGTACCTTTAATCGGTTAATTTCACTAATTTTTAAATTATAGCTTGTGTTCTTCCCCTCTACCTGTTAAAAAAGAGCCACAGTTACACGGAATATGCGTAACTTGAGAAGAGCCTCAGTAATATGTTATTAAATAACAGTTGGTGGATATCTTCTACTAATGACTATTTAATTAACATATGAGAAATTAATGAATAATTTTGAAAGCTTTAATCTTTCCGAAAATCTAAATTTAGCATTAGCTAAAATGGAATTTTCAAAACCAACACCAATTCAAGCTCAAACTATACCTCTAGCTTTGCAAGGCAAAGATATTCTCGGTTCAGCACAAACTGGCACTGGTAAAACAGCTGCATTTTGTATACCAATGATTGAAATGTTACTGAGAAATGAAAATATGACAGCTTTAATAATGACGCCTACAAGAGAACTTGCAAGGCAGGTTCTAGAGGTTGTTAATCAACTTATGGGTAATAAAACCTCATTGAGAGCAGCATGTTTGATAGGTGGAGAGGCAATGGGAAAACAGTTAAATCAACTCAGAAAGGCGCCTAGAATTATAGTTGGAACACCTGGAAGAATTAATGATCACCTTGAGAGTGAAACTTTAGATTTAATGGATTGTGGTTACTTAGTTTTGGATGAAACAGATAGAATGTTGGATATGGGTTTTGGCATACAAATAGATCAAACATTACAGTATTTGCCTTCTGAAAAACAAACTTTACTTTTTTCAGCAACACTACCATCTAAGATTATGCAATTGTCTAAAAAATATCTTTATAACCCAGAAAGAATTGCTATACAGTCTGATCAAGTTTTGCTAAGTAATATTGATCATGAAATATTGAATATTGATCATAATAAAAAATATGTTGAACTTTTAAGTCAATTGGAGCAAAGAGAAGGCTCAGTATTAATATTTGCAAAAACAAAACATGGCACACAAAGAATGGCTAAAAATCTAACAAATGATGGATTTAAAGCCGATGCATTAAATGGAAACCTAAACCAGAATAAACGCGATAAAGTTATGAATAATTTTAGACTCAAAAAATTTAAAGTTTTAGTTGCAACTGATATTGCATCAAGGGGTTTAGATGTTGAGCATATCGAACATGTGGTAAATTATGATTTACCTCAAGTAGCTGAAGATTATGTTCATAGAATTGGGAGAACGGGTCGAGCTGGGTTAAAAGGCTCAACAATCTGTTTCATTTCTCCTGAAGAACAACCATTATGGGAGCAAATTAATTATTTATTAAATCCTAAAACAGCAAAAAAACCTTCAAGTGCAAGTAAAAATAGTAGATCTTCAAGAAAAAGAAGCAATAGTCAAAATCAATCTACGAAGACTAGAAGAAGCTTTTCTTCAAGCAATGGACCTAGAAGAAGAGGTAATGAAGGTAATACTGATTCAAGATTACATAGAAATACAAGCACAAGAAGAAGTGCCAATGGAAATACAGTTTCAAGGTCAGCCAGAGACAATAATCAGCGTAGAGATGCCGAGGGCAACAATATAGCTAAACCATTAAGAGGCAACAGTTCGAGAAGAGCTAATAATGGGTCAAAATCATTTAGAGGGCATAGCAAGAGAAGAGGAAATGAAGGAAACATGGATTCAAGGCCAACTAGAAGTAGTGCCCCAAGAAGAAGTGCCAATGGAAATACAATTTCAAGGCCAACTAGAAGTAGTGCCCCAAGAAGAAGTGCCAATGGAAATACAATTTCAAGGCCAACTAGAAGTAGTGCCCCAAGAAGAAGTGCTAATGGAAATACATTCTCTAAGCATACAAAAGGGTCTGGTCAAAGACGAAATACACCCGGATCAAGAAATAAAACATTAGGTTTGAGACAAGGGAGCAGAAGATAATGGAAAATCTAAGAAATATTGCAATAATCGCCCATGTTGATCATGGGAAGACAACTTTAATTGACTCAATTATGAAACAGAGCGGAATGTTTAGAGACAACCAAAATATTGACGAGAGGATTATGGATTCTGGCGATCTAGAGAAAGAAAGAGGTATTACTATTTTAGCTAAACCGACTTCGGTTCAATGGAAGGATACCAGAATCAATATTATTGATACTCCAGGACATGCTGACTTTGGAGGTGAAGTAGAGAGGGTTTTAAGCATGACTGATGGAGTTATTTTGTTAACAGATGCTGCTGAAGGACCAATGCCGCAAACAAAATTTGTATTATCAAAAGCTTTAGCTCAAGGTTTAAAACCTATTGTAATTATAAATAAAATTGATAGGCCAGATGGAAGACCTGATACAGTAATAGATGAAGTATTTGATTTATTTGTTTCGCTTGATGCTACAGATGAACAGTTAGATTTTCCTATTATGTATGCTGCTGGAAGAGATGGGTGGTGCGTTAAAGATTTAGATGATCCAAAAGATAATCTTCATGCATTGTTAGACTTAATTTTGGAACATGTACAACCTCCAAAAGTGGAAGCTGATAAACCATTTGCCATGTTGTCAACATTACTTGACTCTGATCCATATTTAGGAAGATGTCTAATTGGAAGAGTTGAACAAGGTAAAGCAAAAGTGAATGACTCTGTAAAAGCTATTAATTTAGAAGGTGAGCAAGTTGAAGCTGGAAGACTTACGAAATTATTTAAATTTGAAGGAACTGACAGGGTTGCTGTAGAGGAGGTTCAGACAGGTGATATTATATGTATTGCTGGTTTAGCAGAAGCTTCGGTGGCAGATACAATTTGTCATCCAGAAGTAATTGCACCATTACCGTCAACACCAATCGATCCACCGACAATGTCTATTACTATTACAGTTAATGATTCACCATTAGCAGGTTTAGAGGGGAAAAAAGTAACATCAACTGTTATTAGGGAAAGATTATTAGCCGAAGCTGAAACTAATGTTGCAATTTCTTTCGCAGAAAATGATAAAAAAGATGCTTTTGAAATTGGAGGCAGGGGAGAATTACAACTAGGAGTTTTAGTTGAAACAATGAGAAGAGAAGGTTATGAATTAACTGTATCAAGACCACATGTAGTATACAAGATAGATGAAAATGATAAAAAACTAGAACCTATCGAAGAAGTCATTATTGACGTAGATGACGAGTATGCAAGTACAGTTATAGACAGCATGAATAAAAGAAAAGCTGAGATGACAGATATGAGAAATACTTCTGGCAAAACTAGATTAATTTTTAAAGCTCCTTCTAGAGCACTCATTGGGTATCAAAGCAGATTCTTGACAGAAACACGTGGTACTGGCGTTGTAAATAGATTATTTGATTCTTATGGTCCATTTAAAGGTAATATTTCAACAAGAAGAAATGGAGCGTTGATTGCAACACAAACTGGAACAGCTGTAGCGTTTGCGATTTTTAATTTACAAGATAGAGGAATCATGTTTATTGACCCTCAAACAAAAGTTTATCAAGGAATGATAGTTGGTGAACATAATAGAACTAATGACCTAGAAATAAATATCTTGAAAGGTAAACAACTTACCAATGTTAGAGCATCTGGTACAGATGAAGCGGTTAAGCTTGTTACACCAAGAAAAATGTCGCTTGAACAAATGATGGCTTATATAAATGAAGATGAAGTTCTAGAAGTAACGCCTGAAAATTTAAGACTACGGAAACAATTTCTTGATCCACATGCAAGAAAAAAAGCATCAAAAGAACAAAACATAACCTAAGATAGTATGATTAAAACAACGGATTTAGAAATATCATTTTCTGGGCAGAAGATATTTAGTGATGTAAATATTGTTATCAATAAAAAAGAAAAAATTGGCTTTATTGGTAGAAATGGAAGTGGCAAAAGCACATTTTTAAAAATTATCATTGGCAAACTGGAGCAAGACTCTGGTGAAGTTATGATGCCTAAAGGGTATAAGATCGGCTATCTGGATCAGCATATAAAATTTACACATAGCACCGTCGTAGACGAAGTATGTAGTGTTTTAAGTGGCGATAGAGAATATGAAATATGGAAAGGCGAGACAATTCTTACCGGCCTAGGGTTCTCATATGATGACATGGCGAAAGACCCAAATGACTTTTCAGGTGGTAATCAGGTTAAAATTAATCTAGCTAAACTTTTATTAGAAGAGCCAGATATGTTACTACTAGACGAACCAACAAATTATCTTGATATACATTCAATTAAGTGGCTTAAAAATTTTTTAAATGATTGGAGAGATGAGTTGATACTTGTAACTCATGATAGGAGTTTTATGAATAATGTGATTAGTCATACATTAAATATCCATCGAGGTGAGTTTAAAAAGACTGCTGGTACTACTGAAAAAGTCTTAGAAAAAATATTAAGTGAAGAAGAGATATATAATAAAACTGTTGAAAATGAAGCTAAAAAAAGAGAAAAGACTGAGGCATGGATTAATAGATTTAAGTCTAAAGCCAGTATGGCAACACGTGCTCAATCTAAAATTAAGATGCTTGAAAAAACTGAGAAAAAAGAAAAGCTTGCCGCTGTAACTAATTTAGATTTTAAATTTAACTATGAATACTATGGTAGTAAAGAAAATTTAATTAATTCTAGCAAACTTGAATTTTATTATAATGAAAATAATCCATTGATTAAGAATCTATCTTTCAGCATAAAGAGTAATGATAAAATTTGTATAATAGGTAAAAATGGAAAAGGTAAGTCTACACTATTAAAATTAATTACTGGTGATTTGAAGCCAATCAATGGTTATTCTAATATACATCAAAAAACTAAAATTGGATATTTTGGCCAAATGAATATTGACAGACTGAATCCTAAGAATAGTATATATACTGAACTGCAAAGTTGTGTCCCTAATATGAGTGAAACAGAAGTTCGTAAAGTTTGCGCAAACATGATGTTCACAAATAATCTATCTAATAAAAAGATTAATGTGCTATCTGGTGGAGAGAAAAGTAGAGTCATGTTAGGTAAAATATTAATTAATCCTGCAAACTTATTACTTCTTGATGAACCTACCAATCATCTAGATCTAGATTCTTGTGATTCATTACTTAGTGCTATAAAAAATTTCGATGGAGCCGTGCTCATGGTGACACATGATGAATATTTTTTGAGAGAAGTGGCTAATAAACTAATTGTCTTTGATAATGGTAAAGTTAATATTTTTGAAGGCTCATATGATGACTTCTTAGATAAAGTTGGCTGGACAGATGAATATTAATACTGATTTCTAGATTCAACTTAACTAAAGCCTTTATTTATGGCAAGTATAGTCTTCATGAGAACATAGCGTTCTATTTCGTAAATGTGTGAATATTAATAAGCTACTTGCAAATAAAGTCAGTATGACTGATAAGGTTTGACTAAAATCATGAAGAGCAATGGCTATTAATAAGACAAATATTCCGCATATTCCACCCAATTTAACCATATCATCATTATGTCTTTTACAGCCTAGAGTAAATGCAACTAACGATGTAGGTAATATAAAAAACATCAAACTTTCATGAAACTCATGAGAAGTAAAGAATGTTAATTCTATATAAGGTGACATTATCAGTAGTACAGGCAATAGTATGCAGTGAATTGCACAAGCTGTGGATATTGTTAAGCCAAAGTTATCTAATATTCTTTGCATGGGAACAAATGTATCAATAAATGTAATAAAATCAAGTTTTTATTAATATTTATAGAAATTACATTAACAAAATTGATATGATGATTTTTATGAATAGTAAAATAAAATATGATTTAATTTTGAGAAATGGCAATGTTGTTCTTCCTGAAGGTATCAAAGCAGTAGATATAGGTATTACTAATGAGAGAATTAAAGATATTGGTAATTTATCAAATGCAGATGCACATGATTTAATAGATTGTTCTAGTCTACATGTTTTACCAGGAGTTATTGATTCTCAAGTCCATTTTAGGGAACCAGGTCTGGAAAATAAAGAAAATTTAGAATCAGGCATGTTAGCTGCAGCTGCTGGAGGTGTTACAGCAGTTTTTGAAATGCCAAATACCAACCCTCTAACAATCACACCAGAAACAATAAAAGATAAATTGCATAGAGCTAGTAGAGTTGCATGGACAGATTATGCTTTCTATCTTGGTGGAACGGGTAGAACGGGCCCGAATCTTGATAAATGGGAGAATGCCCCCGGTATATGTGGGATTAAAATATTCATGGGTGCTTCTACAGGCGAGCTCATGACAGCAAGTGATGAAGAAGTAGAGTCTGTTCTGTCAAATGGCAAAAGAGTTGTAGCTGTCCATGCTGAAGATCAATATATTATGCAAGAAAACATGAAGACTATTCTCAAAAATCAAACTGATGTATCACTTCATAGCGTTTGGCGTTCACCAGAAAGTTGTTTTTCTGCAACGAAGAGAGTTGTCACCATCGCAAAAAAATATAGCAGAAGAGTGCATATACTTCATATAACTACTTCAGAAGAAATAGATTTTCTAAGGAAGAATAAAGATGTTGCGAGTGTTGAATTATTAGTAAATCATCTAACGCTTCATGCACCAGAATGTTATGAAACACTTGGTACATTAGCTCAGCAAAACCCACCTATAAGAGAAAAACATCATCAAGATGCACTCTGGAAAGCATTAATTGATGGAACTGTTGATATTCTTGCATCAGATCATGCTCCTCATACTTTGGATGAAAAATCGCAAACGTATCCTAAGTCACCAAGCGGTACGCCTGGAGTTCAGACACTTGTTCCAGTAATGTTGAATCATGTTAATAATGGAAAATTATCCTTAGAGAGATTGGTAGAACTTTGGTCCTATGGCCCCGAAAGAATACATAAACTAAGTAATAAGGGTAGGATTGCCATTGGGTATGATGCCGATTTTACTATTGTTGATATGAATAAAAAAAATACAATCACAAATGCACAACAAAAATCAAAAACAGGCTGGACACCATATGATGGCATGAACGTGACTGGTTGGCCTATTCTAACTATAATAAGAGGCAATATAGTTATGAGAGAAGATGAAATGTTTGATCCAATTGGAAAGCCTGTGTTATTTGAAGAAACTATTGATTAATATGAGTAATGTAGACCAAGATAATAATAACCTTTTTATGGGTTTGGCATTAGAGCTAGCATATACTGCATTTGACAATGATGAAGTTCCAGTAGGAGCAGTTATAGTTCAACGAAGAAATTCTGAGATTTTATCAGCATTTGCAAATCAAATGAGAAGTTTAAAATCATCTATAGCTCATGCAGAGATGTTAGCAATTCAAAAAGCAATGAAAGTTACTCATAATGAGAGACTTATTGAATGTGATATGTATGTGAGCCTTGAGCCATGTCCAATGTGTGCTCAAGCTATAAGCTTTGCGAGGATTAAGAATTTATATTTTGCTGCTGAAGATGAAAAAAGCGGAGGAGTTTTGAATGGACCTAAAATTTTTGATTCCACTTCATGTCATCATAAACCCCAAGTACATCATGGGATGATGGGGAAAGAATCATCCCAGCTTTTAAAAGATTTTTTTAAATCAAAACGTAAATATAAATAAATTAGAGAGAAGTAAGATAAATATTTATGAGTGACTCAAAAAATAAAATAGATGATATACATTCTGATTGTGGAGCATCAGAACCATATGCTTTGCAAGTTACAGATAATAGTATGGAGCCAGAATTTAAGAAAGAGTGCATTGTTGTTATTGACCCTGTTGGGCAATGTAAGGATGGACAATATGTATTTATAGAATATGAAGGTGTTAGATGGTTTAGAAAGTTTGTCACCAAAGGTAATTTAAATTATTTAATTGCACTAAATGACTTATATCCAGAAATATTATTAGATAATTCTTATGATATTTTAGGTATAATAATTCAAAAAAACGAGAATCGTAAAATCACACATTATAAGTAGAGAGAAATAACATGAAAAAAGTTCTGATATATAGTACAAGAATATGCCCATATTGTATGAGAGCAAAAAATTTTTTCAAAAAAAGAGATGTGCCTTATGAAGATATCATGGTGGACCAAGATTCTGAGCAACTAAAGATAATGATGGAAAAGTCTAAAAGACAATCTGTCCCACAAATATTTATTGGAGACTACCATGTAGGTGGTTTTGATGACTTAGTGGAACATGATATGGATGGGAAATTAGAAGATTTACTTAAGGAATAATATGGATAAACATGAAAATAGAGCAATGGAGTTGGAGAGTGGTATTGCTGCCTTTGAAACCAAGAGTTTTGCGCATGCTATCAAATTATTATCACCCATTGCAGACGAGGGTAATGTTGAGGCTATGTATAGAATGGCAATAATGTTACAAAATGGATTGGGCTGTCAAGAAAACACACAAAAAGCTTTTGATTACATGAATAGTGCTGCAGAAAAAGATTACCCGATTGCTCAACATGCTTTGGGCTTCATGTTTTTTGAAGGTGAGTGCACAGATAAGGACATAAATAAAAGCATAGAATGGTTCACTAAAGCAGCTGACCAAGGATTAATGGGTTCAGCAACAACACTTGCTATGATTTATGAAGAAGGAAAACTTGTAGAGCAGGATTTAGACAAAGCACAATATTGGTATAAAAAAGCGGGCATCGAAAAAACTTAATGAAATATTTCCCCTTTTTTATGGAACTTAGTAAGCAGTCTGTCCTCTTGATAGGTGGTGGTGAAGTAGCTGAACGCAAATTAGATTTACTGATAAAAGCTAATGCTAATGTAACAATCGTTTCACCAGAATTTACTTCTTATATAGAAGAGTTATTTAAAAATAAGAATATAAAGCCAATCAAGGACCATTATAATCTTAGTCATCTTAAGAGTTCTTCTTTTGCATTTGTTATTGCTGCAACAAATGATGAATCATTAAACAAAGAAATCGCTAAAGATGCTAATGACAATAATATATTAGTTAATGTAGTTGATAAACCAAAAATATGCGATTTTATATTTCCTTCCATTTTAGAAAGGGGACCTATCACAGTTGCTGTATCTACAGGAGGATCATCTCCAGTACTTGCTCGCATGCTTAGAACTAAACTTGAAACAATGATACCAGGCGCTTATGGAAGATTAGCAAAGATAGTATCTGAAAATAGAATTCCTGTAAGGAAAAAATTAGTCAATTCTAAATCTAATGGAATCTTCTGGGAACAAATGTTGAATGGCAAATTCCTAGAGTTGGTTTTAAGTGGCCAGGATGAAGAAGCCGTGACTTTTTTAAATACAGAAATTAATAATTTTGATGAGCAGAAAAAGGGAGAAGGAGAAGTATATCTAGTTGGTGCCGGACCAGGTGATCCAGATTTATTAACTTTTAGAGCACTACGTTTAATGCAACAAGCAGATGTTGCTCTTTATGATAGATTAGTTCATCCATCAATTATCGACTTAATTAGGAGAGATGCACAGAAAATATATGTCGGGAAACAAAGAGACAATCATACTGTTCGACAAGAAGAGATTAATGAATTGCTTGTCAAATATGCTAAAGAGGGCAATAGAGTTTTACGACTTAAAGGAGGGGACCCTTTTATCTTTGGTCGAGGTGGTGAAGAGATAGATTCGTTGGTTGATAACAATATTTCTTTTCAGGTTGTCCCAGGCATAACAAGTGCAAGCGGATGCTCTGCTTATAGTGGTATTCCTCTAACACATAGAGATTATGCTCAATCTTGTATATTTGTCACCGGACATCTTAAAAAAGGAAAATTAGAGTTAAATTGGGAGAAACTGATACAACCTAACCAAACTATTGTTTTTTATATGGGTCTTGTCTCTATTAATATTATTTGTTCAAAACTTATAGAATTTGGTTTAGATCGAAAAACACCATGCGCTCTAGTAGAGCAAGGTACTACCCAAAATCAGAAAGTATATACATCAACAGTTGAGCAGATGAATGATTTGGTAGAGAGAGAGAAACCTCATGCCCCTACCATATTTATAATTGGTCATGTTGTTACATTAAGAGAAAAATTAAATTGGTATAAAACTGACTAATTGTTATTCAGTCTAAAGTTAATAGGTATTGTCAATGAAATTGATTCTTTCTTAATTGAATCAGGAATTCTGGGGAAAGGGGATGACATCATAATCATTCTCCTGGCTTCTCTATCCAAAGAACGATATCCAGATGATTTAATACTTAAGTTTGTTACTACACCATTTTTTAATATAGTAAACGTAACGGTAGGAGTACCCTGTTCTTTTCTTTGACGAGATAATAAAGGATATTTTTTATTAGCATCTATTATCTGCCTAACTTTCCCATAGTAGGTATCATAGGTATATTCTGATTGTTCTCCAACCTCTCTATTATCCATTAACATTTCCTGATCTTTTTCCGTGTCTTCGGTTTTATTTCTTATTTCTTCTGAGGCTATACTTTTTTCATAAATTTCATCACTCTTGTTTAATACCATCATCTGTATAGTCATCCCTGTTTCACCGATAGTTGTGATGTCATTAACTGTTTTAGGCATAGAAAATGAAAATAAAAAAAGAGAGTGAATTGCAAATGCAATTATTAAATACTTATTTAAGCTTGATGAATCATTCATTTTTATTAGAGAGTAATGTTACATTAGTTATTTGACTATCATTTAAGATTAAAAGAACTTTATTTAATGCACTAGATTCAAGTGATCCATCTGCAGCTATTATAATACTATCTGTTTTAAGTAATATTAATTTCTCTTTAAGCACATATTTATCAATAGGTTGATCATTTAAAGTTATAGATTCATTGGCATTAATAAATAATGTATTTTTATCTTTTTCACTATATTCTTCAAGTGCTGCAGATGCCAGATTTACATTATGTAATTCTTTCTGCTTAACTATAACCCCTGCTAACATAAAAAATATTAATAATAAAAATATTATATTAACAAGAGGAAGTAGGCTATCCTCATTATTTGAAGCTTGTTTTTTTATTTTTATTTTCATAATAACTTATAGTTTTTTTAAAAGTGGTAATTTTACGGGTTTTTTTGATTTGTCATAGGCATCATTTTGATCAGAATCATCCTTAATGACACCTAAGGTTACATTATCTATGTCACTGGATTTCAAGTTAGATATCACGCTTAACATGAGCTGAACATCTGCACCTTTGGCTGGCTTTGCTATAACAATAAAATCGTCGTTATTTTTTTTACTCGAAATGATATCAGATTTGATAGAGTCCAAACTTGCCTCTGTCCCATTCAATTTAAACTCGCTGTCTTTATTAAATTCTATTAAAAATACCTTTTTATCACTTTGAGAAACACTAGCATTTTCATTCGAGATTTTTATATCTGTTTTATTAAATGATTGAAAATTAGTAGCTAACATAAAAAATATTAGGAGAATGAATACTACATCAATTATTGGTGTTAGGCTTATTTTAGTCATTTTGTCTCTCGTTCAAGAGGTAATTCTATATAAATTATTATCAGATGTCATATATTAGCATATTTTATAATCTAAATAAGAAGCATTCGTGTTTACAAATGAGAATCATTCGCATATAATAACGTAGTTATCAATATTCAGGGTGATTTTGCCATGAATTATTGATGTTATTTATATAAATATGAGAAAAATTTAATGAATAAAACATATTTTAAAGGATATATAGTTGCTTCACTGATGGCTATCAGTTTACCAATTATTGCAGAAGAAATGAGTCCTGTAAGTGTTTTCGGATCACAAGACGAAACACAACAAGCTGGTTCAGCTCATTTTATTAGTGATAATGAAATGAAAAGCAAAGGCTATACAGATGCTGAAAGGGTCTTAGGACGTATTCCTGGAGTATACTCCCAAACTGAAGATGGTTATGGGCTTAGAACTAATATAGGTATGCGAGGAACAAGTGCTCTGAGAACAACAAAGATTAATGTTCTAGAAGATGGTGTGCCACAAGGTCCTGCTATTTATTCTAATGGGAGTATGTATTTCTTCCCTGATGTTGGTCGTATGGAAGGAGTTGAAGTTTTGAAAGGACCGGCAGCAATAGGTAATGGTCCTAGAACTACTGCTGGTACAATTAACTTTTTATCACGTTCTATACCTACTATTGATAGCGAAGGATACTATTCTATAACTATGGGCGATGATGGCTTTTCAAGAAACCATACATACTACGGTGGGAACATAGGGTCTGTTGGTTACGTTTTTGAGTACCATGATTATAGAGCAGATGGTTATAAAAACATTAAAGGTGCTGGTAATACCGATGCTGGTTTTGACAAACAAACTGATTTAGTTAAGTTTAGCTATACACCATCAAATAGTTCATGGAATCAAGCTTTTGAGCTAACAAGTTCAAATACAACAGAAACATCTAATGAAACTTATATTGGGTTAACTGGAACAGACTTCCAAGCAGACCCATTCCAGAGATATGGCGCTTCATCGGTCGATCAAATGGATAATGATTATCATAGATATATATTTACTCATACAATGCAACCATCTGCTAATATGAAAATTACATCTAAACTTTATAAAACCAGATATAGTCGTCTTTGGGGTAAAAGTGGTGAAATGTATGTAGACCCAGATGGTGAAGGAACTGGTACATTAACAAAGGTAAAATTTTCTGCTATCGATATGGCTGGAAACTGTGCAGGTGACACCGGTGCTGAGCTAAGAGCATGTAATATTTTAACAAATAATACAGCAATGCTTGGTAGCGAGTATATCAAAAGATCGATGGGTCATCGTGATTATGGTATGACAGGTGTCCAATTTGTAATTAACCATGACATTGGCAATCATGCTCTTGAGTATGGATACAGACGTCATAAAGATTACAGAGAAAGACATGATGCAGACTACTATCAAAAATATACTATAAACGCAGCTGGAACTATGAGTCTAATGCCAAGCGGTAATATTCGTGGTGCTACCACAACTACAGCTGCTGAACTCAAAGACACAGACGCATCATCTTGGCATTTGAAAGATGTTATCTCTGCAGGAGCATTTACTCATACTCTTGGTATTCGATATGAAGACACAGAGAAGAATGATGGTACTAATGCAGTACCTGGTAACGCTAAGAAAGATGTCAAAGATACCGCAACTATGATGGCTGCATCCACTGTTTATAACATGGGTGGCGGTCAATCTATGTTTGCTGGTTTTAGTGAAGGACACAGCCCAGTAGATGCTGGATCAGCTGCTTCAATAGAGCCTGAAAAATCTGATAACTATGAAATTGGTTACAGAAAACAAAGCGCTGGTAGCTTCTTAGAGGTAATTGCTTTCTATAACGACTACAGTCAGTTAATAGAAACTTGCTTAACTGCAAACGGGTGTACTGGTACTCAAGGTACTACTACCAATAAAGGTTCAGCAGAAGTTGAAGGCATTGAATTTCAATACAAACTTGACAATATGTTTGCTAAACCTCAAATGAAAGGTATGGCTTCACATAGCTCAGTAAGATATCCATTAACAATCAGCGGTATGTTGCAAAGCTCTGAATATACAGGTCAAAACCTTGCTATTAATGGAAAATCAATTGCATATGTACCTGATTTTCAACTGTATACATCAATAGGTATGGAGACTAACGATTGGAGCATCGCTCTAGGCGCTAAATATCATGATGATACATTTACTGATGATACAAATATTTATAGAACTGGCAAAGCATTCATTTTTGATTTGTCTAGTGGTATGAATATTCCTGTAAACTCAAATGGTATTAAAAATGCGAGAGTATTTTTAAACGTAGACAACTTATTTGATAAAGTCATCGTGGCTTCAGAACATGAGTATGGTAAACGTCCTAACAAACCATTATCAGTAATGGCAGGAGTACAATTCGATTTTTAATTTTCATCATTCTCCGGTGGAAAATAAAAGAGGACGCAGGGCTTAAGAGAACTCTTAATCTCTCCCTTGAGCAAGGCGTCCTCACTATGAATTCATAACCTCGTTGAAAGCCCATAAGATGTGTTTTATGGGCTTTCATACATTCGATATAATATCCATATTCTTAGCAAATTAGTTTCATGCTAAATTATATGATTTAGATGATGATATTAAATATAATTCCTCTAAAATATAGGCACATGGAAAAATATTATGGAAGTTAATTCACTTTTAAATCTTGGCGGCCCAATAGTATATATACTTCTTGTATTGTCTATTTATGCGACTGCTATTATTCTCTATAAGTTACACATTTTCTACAAAGTACAATTCTTTAAATCAGATATAACAGTTAAAAGCATTAATCTATGGCTTTCAGATAATCATAATGATGCATATGAATCGATTAACAATGTTAATGATCCACAAGCTGAAGTTGTATCTTTTGCAATGTATCAGCTACTTAAACATAAAAAACTCACTGTGAAAACTGAGAACGATATACGCGAAGAAATTACAAGGCTTTCAGATGAAAGAATTAATAATTACAGTTCAAACCTTAATAGTTTGCAAGTAATCGCAACTATTGCTCCTTTATTAGGGTTATTAGGGACTGTTTTCGGTATGATCGAAGCCTTTCAGCAAATGGAAATGGCAGGTAAAAATGTTGACCCTTCTATTTTATCAGGTGGCATATGGGAAGCTTTATTAACAACCGCAGCAGGTTTATCAGTTGCGATACCAATAGTTGTTTTCGAATCTTACTTCAGAAATCTTATTGATACCTTTAAAAATAATATTGAAAATGCAGTGACAAAGGTACTAACATCACAAATTAATTAACCACAGCAGCCCATACCAAACTTTTTTAATCTCCAGTAATTATATGGCCATGGAGTTAAAAAACCAGCAGTGAGCATGAATGGGATGACATAGAGATTTATTTTAGCTCCTCCAGTAATTAGAATATCTGTAATATTCATAGCCAATTCCATGCTGATCATAGAAATAAGACTCATACCAAATGCTGTTTTTATTGCAGATTTCAGTTTCATTTGTTTTAACAATATTATTGTTTCAAGTATTATGCTTGAGACTATCCCATTAAACATTGCTAGTGCCATGATTGATAAGGTTGACCATGGAATTGCATTTACCTGGAAATAATATATTGTCATCATATCTCCGAAGCTACACCCTACCAAACACCAAAATGTATTGATAGCTGACTGACCCCATGTATGTTTACATTTCCAGTTAAAGGCATTACTTTTCTTTATCATTATAAATCCAGCCAAAGTTTTTTAGGTTGTCTCATACCAGCAATTTTACATGCTTGCTGACCATATCCATAAGGAAATAATTTATAAATATATTTTCTTGTTGATTTATCAGCACCATATTCATTTTTAAAATATTTTAGCAGATATCTTAGTTCTGGAACTTTTTGGTGTTCATCAAAATACTTTCGAATATACTTTATAACAATCCAATGATTTTTGCTTAACTCAGTCCTGAATTCTTTGGCAACTGTTTCTGCATGTTGAATATTCCAATCTGATGGATCTAGTAAGAAACCATCACTATCTTTTGCTGGAATGAATACATTATTCATCAATAAAAATATGACCTTTTTCAATTAAAGTTTTATATGTTATGATTGGCTCGTCAGCTGGTTCATTTAATGCTTTGCCAGATTTTAAGTCAAAATAACTCCCATGCAATGGACATTTTACCTTAGTTCCATCAAGACATCCCATAGTCAGTTCTGCATCTTCATGAGTACACATATCAGATGTTACATAAATATTATTATCAATCTTTGCAATTAAATAATTTTTAGAATTTATAGTTGCCTGAATCATTTCTCCATTCACTATATCATTTACATGTGCAACTTTAACTTTAGCCATCTTATTTTTTGAACCGTTTTAATGCGCTACCTGAACTCAGTACTTGGTTAACTTCTTTTGAACATGATTCGATACTATTATTAGTAACATGACTTAGAATTATGGTTGCACCATATAAAATACAGTCTCTCATAACACCATCAGATCCAGACAATGCATCCATTCCCATTTTTAGTGATTCTTTAGCTAAGTCTATTGGATTTACTTTTGTCTCAATTTTGTCAATCGAAATATTTTTTTCAAACGAACTTGGTATTGTGACAGCTCGGACTTCTTGTTTAATATTTAAATCTATTTCTGGATTTATTTCTAATAATTCATTTTCATCTAGTATATTTTTATAATAATAAGCATTAGCCTTCTGTCTTAATGATGGTATTACGCCACCCTCTGTTCCACGAATAACAATTGAAGAATCAAAGTTTGCATTTCTAGCCAGCATTAAATAAATTGGAGGATATGGTTTATGCACATACCCTGTTACAAAATGATTTCTTTTTGAAATTAATGGGTTTGCTAAAACCTCTATAGTTGTAACAACAGGCCTTTTAATTATTTCTGTCCTCAGTTCCATTAGATTATTCAGTTGAGGAGAAAAAACTTTTTGGTCTATATAGCCCCAGCCTATATTTTTATCTTCTATCCTCTCTATAATTTGTTCATGAGTGGAGTACACATCTAATCCTAATAATTTAAAGATAGCATGATGTGTGCAGCCAAACTTTGGACCTACAGTCTTAACTCCTTGAGAAATAGATGGAATTCCGAGTTCTGCTAGAACGGGTAATATATATGCAGAAGATGGTATGTTTCTTGTAAAACCATCATATGGATCAGCAATGTTCACAAGATTATCAACATTAACATCCATCTTTTTGACTGAATTTATCATAGCATCATGGACACCTAGATTTTCATCATGAGTCTCTCTTTTCATCCTAAGTGCGATTAAAAATATAGCTGAACGTACGTCGCTAATTTCTCCATTCAATATTGCAGACATGGATGCTTTGGCTTCCTCTCTGCTGATATTTTTACTAAGATCTGGACCAGTTGCTATTCTTTGAATAACTGATTTCATTAGTTCAGATGAAGTTATATTTTTTTTATCGGACATTATTTAAAAACTATCCAAGTTGTTGCTATATATTTAATATCTTTTTTGAGTGTAACACCGCGATGTTCATGAGTCCAAAAAGGAGGAAACAGAATTAACTTTCCTGCTTCTGGTTTAATCTTTACATTTTGATGTAAAAATTCTGTTTCACCACCTGGGCCTATAACATCATTCAAGTACCAAATAGCAACCATTTGTCTATCACTAAATTGATGACTCCCGCTATCAATATGCCAGTGAAAAAATTCCCCTGGCTTTGTTCTCTGTACTGCATAACCAATATCTTTAAATGGTCCTGTAAAAAAATCAAATTGCTTTTTTACTCCACTTAATGCCTTAGCTAAACTTGTGAAAAGTAAGTCATCAACATCTTTCCAGTTCTCTTTCCCGCTCACAACCATGTCAGTAGATTTTTTGATATCTAAATTCTCCTCAAATGTTTGTCCTACTCTTCCTTGATAATGATCTTCCTCAGAATCTTCAAATCTATTGATTATATCTAGACAGTCCTCACTAGAAATACTATTGGAAAATTCAAAAATAAAACTATTAGGTTTGACCTCTATTAATCTTTTGTCTAGCTGAATATCCAATTACTTATCCTGTTCATTTATATTCTTGGTTGTTGTGTGTATAGTATAAAATATTACTAATATATAATGAAGAAAATTAGTCATGGTAATAAGAATTAAAAGCAATTGGTCCAAGACCGTTAAACGGGAAAAAACTAGCGAAGATATAGCTAGTGCCTTATCTTATATTGGATGGAAATTATCACTTGATAAAGCGCGTAACCTCCATGGGGACGACTTTGATTATTCTTCTGATCATCAGCGCATTACTGTTATCGTAGAATTTATGTCATTTCAGGTACATCTAGCCGATAGACTCTTATATCAGAGTAAAAAGACAGATGACTATAGAATATCAGTCATGAATAATCTAGGACAACAGTCTGCCAGGATAATGCAAGAAAATTGCGAGGATCTATTTGGCGATGGAAATTATAGAGAGGGCTATATCAATACTCTTAATATAAGATCCGGGGAATATTCTCATTATGAATTTACAAAATCATCTGGAAATTATTCTCTTTATCGACATCTAGCTAAAAAAATACAAGATGCGATGGGATCTAGCCAGACTAATAAATGGGTTATGGACCAGATAGTCGATATAGATGCCGTAGAGATTTGTAAGAAGTTTATAGAAGTTTACGAATCTTTAACCAAGTAAGTTAAACACTTATTTTTTAAAATTTTTTGCGTTATTAATGGTCTTATTCTCGCCATCTTCATAGCCAGCTTCATAAGCATCACTGAGCCTTTGTTCTTCTATTTTAGGACTATTTTGATAACCTTCTTGCCAGCCTATAATATAATCATCAGACGCATTCATGTCTTCAAGTTCTGTTACTTTTTTAAAATAATCATTATTCATTATGTTCTTATAGACCCCTTTAGTTCATGTGCAATGTCTACCAGACGGTTGGCTAACTTCTCATGCGTTTCTTTATATTCTTTTACAATGCCCACTGGATTTAAATGGATGTCTTTCTCGGTAACGCCAGTACTTCTCTCAAGCTCCATAAACTCTTTTTGAATTCTTAATAATGTCGCAATTATAGTTTTTCTTTCTTCTTCTAGTTTTTTAATATCACTCATTAGTATCCACCTTTTCTCCTACTTTCTGGCAAGCCACCTATTCTACCAGCTTGTTTACTAGGATTACCAGGAAATAAGTCGAATAATGTTTTAGTATCAATTTTTTCACCCCACAACTTTCCTAAATCTTTGACCATGTTTCTAGTATTAGGCTGATTTTCTTTGTTATTGATGAACTCGTCTCTTAGGTAGTTAATTACGTCCCAGTGCCTTTCTGTTAGTTCTATTTCCTCTTGTATCGCAATAACTTTGGCTATATCTTCATTCCAGTCTTCGAGCTTAACTAGAAAGCCTGTTTCAGATGTTTCGATTAATTGACCATTTACCTCTACTTTCATTGGAAGCTCCATCTAATCCTGATTTTTATATATGAAAATTCTAATATACTAGGAGAAATATGTCCATATTGATTTTGACTAATAGTTAGTCTTCTTTGAAGTTTGGGACCGCATCTATTGACTTATGAGGTAACAATATTCCACATCCGTAAATTCTGCCACCTCCAATGCCTAAATCTTGAAGAAGTATAGAGTGTTCTTTAGATAAATCAGCAATCATGAGGCTTCTTGTAAATTTATGTTTTCCCATTAAAATTATACTTTTTGTTTTGCCACATATAGCTTTTTTTATATGTATTCCATGCACACTCAACTGATTTTTAATTTCTAATAGAAAATTTTCTTCTGTTTGATCAGGATCACAGAGAACAGATCTACAAATCAAATCTTTGACAACAAGGAATGGTTTCACAATAGATATGCCAATTTTTATATCATTTTTTAAAACATTTAGAGTAGAGCCTTCTATTAGCCGCACCTTATCAATATCAGTTTTAGGAATTCTTAATATAAGTCTAGTTCTTTTGGATAAAAATATTTGATCTTTTTCAGAGCGAACCCAACCATTCCCAAAATCAGGCCCATGAAGAGTATGAACACCGATAGATTTGTTTTCTAGCATCCAAGGAGCTAGATTAGTTATAGCATTTGATAATTCTGAAACATGGTCATATGGTAATATCTTACATTCAATTTTAAATGCAACATCTGCCATCATAGATTTTTCTTCTACCTTTTCTTCTTCTTCCCACATAATTATTTAATATAACTACTAAAAGCTGACTCTATTTTATCTTCCCAGTTTTCTGGTGTATCTGGGAATGGGGGTTTTAAATCAATCCTTATGAAAATTTCACCGTCTTTAGCTCTAATTTTAACTACTTCTAATAGCTCCTTAAAAGTTTCAATATCTTTTTCGTCTATAAGTAAACTGCTTAAATATAACATTACACTTCCATTCTCTTTTTAGATCTTAATCTATATAGGAGCCTATTCTTTTTTTCCAAATTTGTAAACGGTGTACGCATATGGATAACATTATTTGTTATAACGCCCTGCCCCTCTGTGAATTTATGTGTAATGTGGTATTCATCAGAATTATTAACAATATTTTTTAGATTACTTGCAGCTTTTTGGGATTTATCATTCCACAATATATTTTTCTCTCTCATAGTGAATTTCATATGTAATTTGCCATTAATGAATGAGAATATAGGACTGTCAACAGCCTTTCTCTGAGTGTGTGTATTTTCAGGGATTGTATATGTGTTATGTAACATTAAATCACTAATATTATTATAAGCTTCATTAAATAATATATATGCTATTTCATGATCCATATATTTATTCATACCACCACTTTCAGATTGTGTTCTACAGAATAAAATCCATGAGAGTATAAGGTTTTCATTATTATTATAATATCCATCCGTATGCCAATTCAGTTTTTTATTTGTATATGGAATATATTCAGCGTTTGATTGATGTTTACTGTGAATTTTGATCTCTGTTAGGCCATCATCATCTGATTTTGAGTCTATCTCATAATTACCAAGTCCAATTTGGGACCCCATGATTTTTATGGCTGCTTTTAAATCCGTGGCTTCTTTATCTATCTGAAAAAAGACAATATTATGCTGATTTATTATGTTAGACATATATGTTTTTTCAGGTTTGGTAAGGGAGCTGGGATTGTTAATTTCCACAATTAAATCATCGATTTTATTGGAAAATCTCTCTAGTTTTTTATCAGCCCAGAGTTTATAATCATTTCTAGGAATCTCAAGTATGTTCATTGGATTTAATGCCTATTTAGTACTTGTAAGTTATTTTAAATAAATGCTATATTGTTTATCCATAGACATATATTAGTAAATAATGATAATATAATAAACATTATATATCATAAATAGCGGGGAGCTATACATTGAAAAAGCACGATACACCAATGTTAGATGAACTAGAAAACGGGCCATGGCCTAGTTTTATTAGTGGGATTAAGAGACTAAGAGACTCTCATCCTGAAGAAAGAATTAATGAAATGACAAATGACTTATTGGGTCAATTAGAACATTCATATGAGACAAGAAAAGGTTATTGGAAAGGCGGTACTGTAAGTGTTTATGGTTATGGCGGCGGAATAATACCTCGTTTCTCAGAGGTAGGTGATGCGTTTCCTAAATCTAAAGAATTTCATACACTACGCGTACAACCTCCTGCTGGGAATTTCTATACAACGGACATACTTAGAAAAATGGCTGATAGCTGGGAAAAATATGGCTCAGGGTTAGTTACTTTTCATGGCCAAACTGGAAATATTATGTTTATAGGGTCAACTTCTGATGCTACCCAACATTTTTTTGACGAAATCAATGAATATGGTTTTGATTTAGGTGGAGCTGGACCATGCGTTAGAACAGCAATGTCATGTGTTGGTGCTGGAAGATGTGAAATGTCCAACATCAATGAACATAAAGCTCATAGGTTGCTAGTAAATAATTTTATAGATGATATGCATAGACCTGCATTACCATATAAATTTAAATTCAAGGTTTCTGGATGTGCAAATGATTGTATGAATTCTATTGAAAGAGCAGACATGTCAATTATTGGGACATGGAGAGATGACATTAAAATTGACCAAAAAGAATTTAAAGAATATGTTGAATTAAAAGGAAGAAAGCATGTAATAGATAATATTATTACAAGGTGCCCAACAAATGCTATTTCTCTAAACGATGATGATACAGTGTCTATAGATAATCAAAATTGCGTAAAATGTATGCATTGCTTAAATGTAGTTCCAAAAGCTCTTCATCCTGGTGATGATAAGGGAGCTACTGTATTAATGGGTGGTAAAAGAACTCTTAAAATTGGTGACTTAATGGGAACTGTGATTGTCCCATTTATGAAACTAGAATCACAAGAAGACTGGGATAGGCTAGTTGAAATTGCTGAGGAATCAATAGATTTCTGGGCAGATAATGCTCTTGAGCATGAAAGATGTGGTGAGATGATTGAAAGAATCGGCCTTGTAAACTTTTTAGAAGGCATAGGAATTGATGTAGATCCAAATATGGTTGGAAATCCAAGGGAATCTAGTTATTTTAGAGGTGATGGATGGGACGGCGAAGCAGTCAAGTGGTATGAACGCGCAGATGCGGATAAGGATTCTGCTTAAAGAGAAATAAAATTATGACAGAAGTTAAAGAAAAAAAACAACAAAGATCACCAATAGAAACTGGTGCACCAGATGGTTTCCAATATATGCATCCAACAATGCGTAAAAATTTTGGTCAATGGAAATGGCATGATCATCCAAGACCGGGAGTCTTGAGGCATGCGGCAAACAGCGGCGACGAGATATGGACAGTTAGAGCTGGAACTCAAAGAATTTTGGATGTATTCACTTTACGTACATTATGTGACATTGGTGACAAGTATGCAGATGGTTTTGTGAGATTTACAATAAGAAGTAACATTGAGTATATGGTCAAAGATGCATCTAAAGTTGACCCATTGATTGAAGCACTTGAAAAAGAAGGTTTTATTGTAGGTGGTACTAAAAATAGTGTTGCTATGATATCTCATACACAAGGATGGTTGCATTGTGATATTCCAGGAACAGATGCCTCCGGTGTTGTTAAAGCAATGATGGATGAATTAATAAATGAATTTAAGAACAATGATATGCCTAATAGAGTGCATATGACTACATCATGTTGCCAAATTAATTGTGGAGGTCAGGGAGACATAGCAATTAACATACAGCATACTAAGCCACCTAAAATAAACCATGATTTAGTATCAAATGTGTGTGAAAGACCTAGTGTTGTTGCTAGATGTCCTGTAGCAGCAATCAGACCAGCAATGGTAAATGGTAAAGCTTCATTAGAGGTTGATGAAAAGAAATGTATATGTTGCGGAGCTTGTTTCCCACCATGTCCACCAATGCAAATAAATGATCCAGAGCATAGTAAATTAGCTATATGGGTTGGTGGTAATCACTCAAATGCACGTAGTAAGCCAACATTCCAAAAACTAGTGGCAGCTGGAATACCAAATAATCCCCCAAGATGGCCAGAGGCTACTGCAATTGTTAAGAAAATTCTTAAAAAGTATAAAGAAGATGCTAAAGATTGGGAACGCATCAATGATTGGATTGAGAGAATTGGCTGGCCAAGATTCTTTGAGCTCACTGAATTACCATTTACTAAATATCACATTGATAATTGGCGTGGTGGTAGAAAGACCCTAAACTCATCTACCTACATTAGATTTTAAACAAGGACTGTTTATGTTATTCGGTATACTAGTTAACGAAGGACCTTATCAGCATCAAGCTTCAGATAGCGCATACTTATTTGCAAAAGCAGCCATAGAAGAAGGCCATACTATTTTTCGAGTTTTTTTTTATCATGATGGAGTCAATAATGGTACTAGACTAGCAACTCCTCCTCAAGATGATAGACACATTCCTAATAGATGGTCAGAGTTAGCTCAAGAACATGAAATTGATTTAGTTCTATGTGTTGCAGCTGCCCAAAGAAGGGGTATGGTTGACCCAGATGAAATGAAGAGACATAAAAAAGACGCAGATAATATTGCAGATAAATTTAGAATATCAGGTCTAGGACAGCTTATAGAAGCTGGCGTGCAAGCAGATCGGCTGATAACTTTTGGTGATTAAATGGAAGATGAATTAGAAAGTGGTGTTGTAAAAAAATTTCTCTATGTCAATAGAAGAGCTCCACATGGAACAGTCTATGCACATGAAGCGCTTGAGGTTGTTCTAATTGGTGCTGCGTTTGAGCAAGATGTTAGCTTAGCCTTTATAGATGATGGTGTTTTCCAACTAAAAAAAGAACAAGATACATCTGAAATTTATACAAAAAACTTTTCTAAGATTTATGCCGCTCTTGAAATGTATGACGTTGAAAAGCTTTACGTAGACAAGGATTCATTAGAGTCTAGAGGTTTAACGGAGAATGATTTATCAGTAGATGTTAAAGTTATCGATAGTAAAGAGATGACTAAACTTATAGTAGATAGCGAGGTTATATTTAATTTCTAATGTTACATACAGTAAATAAATCACCATTTGAAAAAAATAGCCTAGATACTTGTTTAAGGTTAATAGATGATAGTTCGTCAGTACTTCTGATAGAAGATGCTGTATATGGCGCACTCGAGAATACAAGTATTTCTGATAAAATAAAAAAAGCGCAACAAGCAACTAAGTTTTATGTATTAGGCCCAGATTTAAAAGCTAGAGGGCTTGATAAAAGTTCTCTAATCTCTAATATAGAGGTTATAGATTACAAGGGTTTTGTTACATTAACGGTAGAAAATGATAAAATTCAAAACTGGTTATAAATTAGAGGAGTAAATTATGCCTATAGAAGTAAACGGAAAATCTTTTGAAACAGATGAAGAAGGGTATCTAGCCGATCTTAGCCTCTGGGAAAAAGACTTAGCTACAGCAATGGCTAAAGAAGATGATATTGAACTTGGTGATGATCACTGGGAAATTATTAATTTTCTTCGTGAATACTATGAGGAGTATCAAATAGCCCCAGCTGTTAGGGTATTAACAAAGGCTGTTGGTAAAAAACTTGGCAAAGATAAAGGTAATAGTAAATACTTATATGAGCTATTCCCATATGGTCCAGGTAAACAAGCATGTAAATTTGCAGGGCTTCCAAAACCAACTGGTTGCGTATAACCTTTATACCAATTATAAGGAGAGATTAAGGTATGTCATTTGTGACCATATTCTATGGAATATCATTTTATGTGGCTACCTTGATTCTATTTATAGGCCTAGCATATAGAATATATGAATATTCTATAATACCAGCCCCATTAAAAATCCCGACTCCACCGGCACCTAAAACAAAAAAGGGTGTTGCAATAAGATTATTTCGTGAAGTAGTATTTTTTGAAAGCTTATTCTCAGCTACCAAATGGACATGGTTGTTTGGATGGTTATTTCATTTTGCACTTTTACTTGCAGCTTTTAGACATCTGAGATATTTCACTGATCCGGTATGGTTTTGGGTTTCTTGGGAAATTGTTCAAGCTGCAGGGCATTATGCTGGATATATGATGTTATTTGGGTTGTTAGGTTTGCTAGGCAGAAGGATTTTTGTTGATAGGGTAAGGTATATTTCTAACCCATCTGATTACTTAATGTTAATACTAATCATTTCCATTGCATTCACAGGGCTATTAATGAAGTGGTTTCATACAGATATTTATGCAGTAAAAATGTTCTTCATTGGTCTCATGTATTTCCAATGGTCTGAACTACCTAGTGATTTTGTCTTATTATTACATCTTTCTCTTGTACTGCTTTTAATGATAATATTTCCATATAGTAAATTATTGCATGCACCAGGATTATTTTTTAGTCCTACGAGAAATCAAACAGACAATGCACGCGATCAGAGACACATAGCTGATTGGGCAAAAAGAATAGAATCAAAAAAATAGGGATATTATGGCAGTAAAAGAATTTAAAAAACCTACTTTGAAAGAGTACTCATCGATTCCAAAGTTAGTGGAATCTGCTACTTCACATTTAGCACCATTTAAATCTAAAGAAGATTTTCAAAAGTCACTAGGATATCCAGGTGAATTAGTTGATAACTGGGAAGAAGTTGCTCTAGATAAAATGGGTGATTTATTGAAAAAATATCGTTCTCTCAGAGTTTATATGGATTCATGTATTCAATGTGGAGCTTGTACTGATAAGTGTCATTATTATTTAGGAACTAAAGATCCTAATAATATGCCTGTTGGTAGACAGAATCTAATGCGTGGCGTATATCGTAAGCATTTTACACTACCAGGAAAATATTTTCCTAAACTTGTTGGTGCAGTGGACCTTACAAAAGAAGTTTTGGACGACTGGTATTCATATTATCATCAATGTTCTCAATGCCGAAGATGTGCTGTCTTTTGTCCAATAGGAATTGACACTGCAGAAATCTCAATGGCAGCAAGGGAAATAATGGACTCTATTGGTGTTGGACAAAAATATTGCAATGAAATAATTGGGAAAGTTCATAAAATAGGTAATAACTTAGGCTTACCCAAGCCTGCCCTTGCAGACACACTGGAAGGACTAGAGGAAGATGTAGAAGAAGAAATAGGTGTAGATGTCAAGTTCCCGTTAGATGTTAAAGGTTCTGATGTATTACTAGTCACCCCCTCAGCAGATTTTTTTGCTGAGCCTCATGTTGACGGCTTGATAGGCTATGCAAAAGTTTTTCATCAGGCAGGGATTAGCTGGACATTGAGTTCTCATGCAAGTGAAGCAGCAAATTTTGGAATGTTTATTGGTAGCTACGACAATATGAAAAAGTTAGCGCTTAGGATTCGTGAGGCTGCGTTAGATTTAGGTGTCAAAAGAATAGTATTTGGGGAGTGTGGACATGCATGGAGAGTTGCATATAGTTTTTTAAATACATTAGCAGGCCCATTTGATTTTCTAGATTCAAAATATCCTGTACCGCAACATATATGTGAAGTAACGCATGACCTTATTAATAAAAATGTATTACAGTTTGATAAAACCGCTAATGATGGAAAAATTATTACATTTCATGATTCTTGTAATGTAGCGAGAGCATCAAATATGGGTGATATCATGGGTGGACAATTTAGTCTTCCGAGAGACATTATAAAGGCTACAACAAATAATTTTTATGACATGGATACAGAGACAATCATGGAGAAAACATTCTGTTGTGGCGGTGGTGGAGGCCTTCTAACAGATGATTTAATAGAACTGAGAATGAAAGGTGCTCAACCAAGAATGGAAGCTTTAAAAAGAGTTGTTGAGGACCATGGAGTGACCCATATGGCAGCAATATGCGCTATTTGCAAGAGTCAGTTTTCAAAGGCATTCCAGTATTATGGGTTTGAATTAGATCAAATTATAAGCCTTCATCAACTTGTTGGTGATGCCTTGATAATGAACAAAAAAGAGCTTTAGAGCTATAGTTCTTGTGATATAATTATCCAATATTAGAGAAGAATAATAAACTTATATAAAGTGTGAGATAATTATGACTAAGCTAGAAAAAACTGTAAATGCAATGAAAGAAGAAAGCACCTTCAGAAGATATGAAGAAGGTGATCACCAATATTCTGACTTCTCAAAACAAATATTTAATGAGGATACCTCTCATAAATGTCCAACTTATATTCACAAAACTCCTCCATGTCAAGGTAGTTGCCCGTCTGGCGAAGATATACGTGGATGGCTACAAATTGTAAGAGGCATTGAAAAAGCACCTGAGGGAATGAGTATGTCTGAATATGCTTTTAGGCGTTCTACTACTGCTAACCCGTTCCCATCACAAATGGGTAGAGTTTGCCCAGCTCCTTGTCAAAGTGGTTGTAACAGGAATGAAGTAGATGATTATGTTGGTATTAATGCCGTAGAACAATTTATTGGTGACAAAGCTTTTAAAGAAAATTATAAATTTGATTCTGCCCCAAAACTACTTAAACAAAGAGTAGCTATTATAGGTGGTGGACCAGCTGGATTATCTGCTGCTTTTCAACTACGAAAAATGGGCTATGCCTCAACAATTTTTGAAGAACGTGAGGACTTGGGAGGGATGATGCGTTACGGAATCCCTAATTATAGAACACCGCGTGATATATTAGATGCAGAAATTAAACGCATACTTGATTTAGGTGATATTGAAGTGGTTCTGAATAAAAGAGTTGGAAAAGATATACCAATGGAAGAAGTTGAAAGTGCTTATGATGCAGTATTATGGACTATAGGTTGTTGGAATGGAAAGGCATTACCTATCGAAGGCAGTGATGCTGAAAATTGTCTAAGTGGTGTAGCTTTTTTAGAAGCTTTTTGCCAAGGTAGATTAAAAGTTGGGTCTAAAAAGGTTGTATGCGTTGGTGGCGGTGATACTTCGATTGATGTGGTGTCAGTTGCAAGAAGGCTAGGGCATATTTCAACTATGAATCCACAAGAAAGCCCAGAAGCAATTGTACATGGTTATGTCGCGCAGGACGTCTCAGAGTCAGCGATGAAAGAAGGTGCCGAGGTTACACTAACGTCACTATTCCAAAAAGAAGAAATGACAGCTGCAGAACAAGAAGTTAATGACGCCATACATGAAGGAGTAACAATAATTAACAGTGTTATTCCGGTAAGAGTAGAAAAAGATGATAATAATCGAGCTACAGCATTAATAATTGCTAAATGTACTTTTGAAGATAATAAGCCAGTTCCTGTCGAAGGTTCAGAGCAAAGAATCGAAGCAGACTTAATTGTTTCTGCAATAGGCCAGTCACCCGATATAGAAGGCCTTGAGGCTCTTGGTAATGAGCATGGTTTTTTTGACATTGATGATTTTTATAGACACAAGACAAAAGAAGGACATTTTGTTGCCGGAGATATAGTGAGGCCACATCTATTGACAACTGCAATCGGTCAGGGATCAATAGCATCACAATCTATAAAAAGTTTTTTTGAAAATAAAGATTTTAAACGTAGACCTAAAGTAGATGTGCACCATTTTAATTTATTAGATAAATTAAGAGAAACAGATCAACAACCTGCTGAGTATAAGGCAGTAATTGAGGATCCTGATTTATTAAGAGGAACTGATAATAGTAACGCGGTTGTTCATAATTACGAGGATCGTTCTTCACAAGAAGTAATCCCTTCTACAGAATTATTTTTAGGACATTTTGATCATGAAGACCGAGTCAAAAGAGGAGAAGCTGTTCCTTCTGGTGATGATGTGATAGATCATTATGAAGATAGAATAATTGGTCTTACAGAAGAAGATGCAATCAAAGAAGCTTCAAGATGCATGAGTTGTGGGATGTGTTTTGAGTGTGATAATTGTGTAATCTACTGTCCTCAAGATGCAGTTTTTCGTGTCAAAAAAGATGAATCTACAATGGGTAGATACGTTGATACTGATTATGATAAATGTATTGGGTGTCATATTTGCGCAGATGTTTGTCCAACTGGATATATAAAAATGGGTCTAGGCGAATAATTAGTAAAGCTAATTAACTGGTAGCAACTGAGGAGAGAGATTGTGCCCCAACTTAAGAAAATACTAGCTGTTGTAATAATGGTATTTATCCCAATTTCCTCGTTCTCACATGATAATGAAAAACATTCACTGAAAGGAATGTCGAAAGCTGATAAATTAGATCAGTGCGTAGAGCCCACGGAGAAGATGCAAAAACATCACTTTGAGTATCTTTATCACCAACGAGAAAATACTGTTGAGAAAGGAATAAGAACTAAAAATCATAGTTTAGCTAATTGCATAGATTGTCATGTTTCACACGATGAAGAGGGTAATGCGATCCCAATTAACGATGAAGGTCAATTTTGTCAAACTTGTCATGTCAAGACTGCAGTAAACATAGATTGTTTCAGTTGCCATGCCTCCATTCCAAGAGATAGTTTATCAAGAACTAAGTCGCAAGTTCATAGTCGTAACACGCATATTGAATCTACTGCAAAAAATTTAGTAGAGTATTATAATGAGACTAATTATGAAAGATAGAACTCATCTAACAAGAAGAGAATTTATAGTAAAGTCTATTACAGCTATATCTGCTGTATATATAATTCCTGATATTATTTCTAAAGCTGAAGCATCTAAACCTTTAGATGCAGAAGTTAGTCCAAAAACAAAATGGGCTATTAATGTTGATGTTACTAAATGCGTTGATGGATGTACTTCTTGCGTAGAAGCTTGTGTTGATGAAAATGGACTTTACGGATTTGATAGGCCGGAGACTGATTCCCAATGGATTAGAAAACTACGAATTAAAGATATTAAAACTGATAAAGTGACAACCTTGCCAATGATGTGTCAGCATTGTGAAAACCCACCATGTGTAGATGTATGCCCTACTGGAGCTTCCTTTAGAAGAGAAGATGGTATTGTAATGGTTAATCAGCATACATGTATTGGTTGTAGATATTGTATGATGGCCTGTCCATTTAAAGCAAGATCCTTTGTCCATGAAAACTTAACTGAACAAGTAACAAGTGCACCTCGAGGGAAAGGGTGTGTCGAAAGTTGTAATCTATGTGTTAACAGAATAGACCATGGATCCGAGACCACTGCTTGTGAAGAAGCTTGCATGAAAGAAGGACATAATGCAATTACTTTTGGTGATTTGTCTGAACCAGATAGCAGAGTAAGTATTGCAATCAAAACAAAATCAAGTAGGCGATTAAGAGCAGATATGAGACTTAAACAGAGAGTTACATACTCAGGGTTTTAAATCATTATGGATAAAATTATATTCACTAAATTCATTATTAATCCAAAGATATTTTGGTCTAATTTTTTTCTTTTAGGTTTCTTTATGTTAATTGGTTTTGCATGCTCTCACTATATGGAATTAGAAGGACATCATGTAACAGGCATGAATAATCAAATTGTTTGGGGTTTACCGCACATATTTGCTGTGCTTCTAATTGTCATAGCCTCAGGTGTATTAAATATTGCATCTATATCTTCTGTTTTTGATAAGAAATTATATAAACCTCTTGCACCATTATCTGCATTATTAGCGATTTCCTTTCTAATTGCTGGTTTAGCTATACTAGTTTTAGATTTAGGCCGTCCTAATAGATTAATTGTTGCAATGACCACATATAATTTTAAATCAATATTTTCTTGGAACATCTTCTTATACTCTGGTTTTACAGTCGTTCTTGCAGCATATATTTGGACAATGTTAGACCGTGAAGTTAACAAATATTCAAAATTTATGGGTACTTTTGCTTTTGGGTGGAGAATAATACTTACTACTGGTACAGGTTCTATTTTTGGTTTTCTTGTAGCTCGTGAAGCCTATTCAACAGCGATATTAGCCCCTCTATTTATTGTTATGTCTTTACTTTATGGTACCGCTGTTTATTATTTGATTCTAAGAGTAATCAGTAAATATCATGAGACCTATATCTCAAAAGATATCCTCGATAATTTAAAAAAGTTGAGCACTATGTTTTTATTCGCCAATCTATATTTCCTGGCTCTGTATCATATGACAAATATGTATATTGCCAAACATTTGGATTTTGAGATATTTATATTATCTTCAGGTGGAGTATATACACTGGCTTTTTGGCTTGGACAAGTTATTATTGGGATAGTGATACCAATAATACTTCTTAATTCTAAAAAGTTATCATCAAATATGGTGTTGACATCATCATCGATAATGATCCTTTTAGGTAGTTTTATTGCTATGTATGTCATTATTATTGGTGGGCAAGCTTATCCATTAACAATTTTCCCAGACCATATGATTATAGAATCAGCATTTTATGATAATGTTGTTCATTCTTATGTACCATCTATATATGAACTTGGCTTAGGTATTGGTGGTGTTGCCCTAGCATTAATTATTATCTTAGTTGGAATTGCTAATTTTAAATTCTTACCAACAATGATTTCCTCTCCTAAGTCTATAGATGCTGTTGACAATACTTCTAATAACTAAGTACTGTGAAATCTTATCTTATCTCATCAACTAAAAAATCATCTGGGAAAACTATTATAACTAGTGGCTTGTGTTCAGTATTAAACTCTATAGATTCTCTAGCCGTATTTAAAAAAGGTCCTGATTATATAGATTCTCATTGGTTAAGTAAGTCAGCAAAAACTAAATGTTATAATTTAGATTTTTTTACAATGAGCAAATCAGAGATAAGGGATTTATATAAGTGCAAGTCTCGTGATAAAGCTATTTCTATTATAGAAGGTAACAAAGGATTATTTGATGGGGTAAGCTTAAATGGTGAAGATAGTAATGCGGCTTTAGCACATCTCTTAAAACTTAATATAATTTTAGTCCTTGATTGTGCTGGTATCACACGAGGCATAGCCCCATTACTTCAAGGATATCAAGGTTTTGATAAAGATTTAAAATACAAAGGAGTTATTCTAAATAATGTAGCAAGCGATAGACATGAAGGTAAAATCATTAATGCAATAAATGAATTTACAAAATTTAAGGTAATTGGTTCTGTACATAAAAATAAACAATTAAATATTATAGAAAAAAAACTTGGCCTGGAACCTGTGTTTCAAAATAAAAATACTAACAAAGTAATCAAAAATATATCATCTATAGTGAAGTCATCAATTGATATTAAATGTTTGCTTAATAAGCCGATCAAGGCCAAGAAAAATATGATTACAAAGATTAATACTAGATATTCCAAATATTCTAATTTAAGGATTGGAATAGCTTTAGATAGTGCTTTCGGTTTCTATTATCCAGATGATATCGAGAAGATTAAATCTTATGGTGTTAAAATTATCTACTTTGATACCTTGAAAGATAAATCACTTCCTAATGTTGATGCGTTAATTATTGGAGGTGGATTTCCCGAACGAGTAGCTCATTATCTAAATAAAAATACCCAGATGATTAAATCTATTTCCAGTTTTATTAATGATGGGTTACCAGTTTATGCCGAGTGCGGTGGTTTAATGTATTTATGTAAAACTATAAAAACTAGCATGAAGAAATATAAAATGACTGGTATTATTAATGCAGATGTTGAAATGTGCGATAATCCTATTGGGAGAGGATATGTTGAACTTTCAGTTAGTAATAAACACCCTTGGTTTCATAAAGGTGATACTATAAAATGTCATGAATTTCACTATTCTAATATTATATTGAAAAATGATTCGTATTCGTATGGATTCAAGGTCAAGCGTGGATATGGTATCAATGGTAAGCATGATGGTATATTATATAAAAATCTTGTTGCCTCTTATAGCCACTTAAGAGATACTGATCAGTCCAAATGGATTGATAATTACTTAAACTTTATCAATAGCATAAAAAAATAATGAAACAAAAACAGATATTTGAAATTACAGATTCAGCTTCAGAACAAATTATAAAATCTTCAGAGGATAGCGATTCTAAAGATTGGCCACTAAGAATTGCAGTCAACGTTTCTAACGATGGAAAGTTTAATTATATTATGGGCTTTGATCATTCCAAGGAAGAGGACTTAAGATTAAAAATTAATAAAGTTGAAATAATTATTTCACCTGATTCAATGATCAATCTAAAGAATTGTAAATTAGATTATGTTGAGCTAGAGGAAGGCCAGTATGAGTTTATTTTTTTGAACCCTAATGATCCTGCTTACAGCCCTCCAGATGATAGTTTAGAAAAAAATGTTACGCATGACTTATAGATCTCTTAATTCTTTGGGCATGCTAAATGTTATATCTTCTATAATAACATCTTGCTTGATATCATCCAACACGGCTCCGTTTTGGATAAGATAATTTATAACCCCATCCAATAATATTTGAGGAGCTGAAGCACCTGCGGTGATACCAATATTCCTCTTATCTTTTAGTTCTTGCAGGTTTATGTCTTTTTTATTATCTATAAGTTTTGAGTTGATATTATTTTTTAATGCTAATTCTACTAATCGTCTTGAATTAGAGCTATTAATCGACCCGATAACGAGCAAGTAATCACAATGTTTTAATATTGATTTAACCGCATCCTGTCTATTCTGTGTTGCATAACATATGTCACTTTTTGCTGGTGATTGTATATGAGGATATTTTTTTAATAGCCTCATTATTATATTTTTAGTATCATCTATCGAAAGGGTTGTTTGTGTGACATAAGCAATTTCTTTATTTATTATCTTAAGCTTGTCAATATCATCCAATGTTTCGACAAGATGTATTTTAGCATTTGGTGATCTATATTGACCCATCGTTCCTTCTATTTCAGGATGACCTTTATGACCTATTAATACTACATCCGTATCTGTCTTAGAGTATTTATGCACTTCTATATGAACTTTTGTAACTAATGGGCATGTAGCATCGAATATTTTTAAATTTCTTTTTTCAGCCTCATCTTTAATTTGTATTGAAACACCATGAGCACTATAGATTAAAATTGAGTTTTCTGGAACCTCTTTAATATCTTCAATAAAGTGTACACCTCTTCTTTCAAGGTCTTCAATAACATATTTATTATGTACAACCTCATGTTTGACATAGACAGGAGAGCCAAAAACATCTATCGCCTTGTTGACTATATCTACAGCTCTTTCTACTCCTGCACAAAACCCTCGGGGTGTAGCTAGAATAAGCCTCGTATTTAAAAAAATATTACTCATCTATGTTAACAACTTTCACCTTAAATATAATTTTATGCCCGGCTAATGGATGGTTTAGGTCTAATGACACATTTTCACCATCAACACGTTTTATAATAGCAAATGCTATGCCAGTTTTTCCATCTTTTTCTCTAATATCAATCTCTATTACATTACCAACCATAACCATTTCTTTTTTAGGAAACATACTGATATGTAGGGTTTTATTTTTATTCTCATCTCGCATACCAAAAGCATCTTTCGGCTCTATTACCACTGTTTGGTCAGTGCCAATAGTGAGTCCATATAAGGTCATTTCAAGATTTCTTGGAAGTGTGCCATCACCTATTCTTATTACTATAGGTTTTGAGGAAAAGGTTGATTCAAATATTATATTATTCACACTAGATATTGAGTAATGTAATGTTACTAAAGAATTAAATTTAATCATATCTATTCTTACTTATAAAATACGAAAGTAGCATCATAAGGACTCCGATAGTAATGAACATATCAGCTAAATTAAAAATTCCTGGAAAATAAATATGCTTATAATGAATTATAATAAAATCTAGGACTGATTGATTAAGTAATCTATCTATGAAGTTTCCCAATGCACCGCCCAAAATCAGAACAAATGCAAAATAATTAGTACGACAAAGCATTTTATAATTTTTTCTAAATTCAGAGAATATATATAAAATAATTCCAGCTACCAGTAATGTAACAAAATAATTAACAGTTAAAGAATCTGAATCTAGAAAACTAAAAGCCACTCCTTTATTATAATATATGTCTAGTATTAAATAATTATTTACCTCAATAGTATTATTTTTTAATAAATCTTTTATATAATTTTTTGACGTAAAGTCTATTAACACTAACAAAAAAATAAGGATGATGGATAGACGATTCATTAGCCTAGTTGTCTTTTTTCGCCATCTTCAAACACATTTTGATGACATCTTGAGCATATACTTTCGTGTTCAGGAATTGACCCTACAGATTTATTTCTATGCCAACATCTATCACACTTTAAATCATTATTTTTTTCAATAATTATAACCGGATCACCCTCTAATATTTTCTCTAAGTGACATTCAGATGAAATAAAGATATATTTTAATTCTTTGCTTGTAGCTAACAGTTTTTGATATATCTCTTCATTAACTCCTAACTTTATTGTTGCATCAAGCGAAGAGCCAATAATACCATCATTTCTGGCCTCTTCTAATTTTTTTGAGACTGGTTGTTTTAGTGAAAATAAGATTTCACCTATTTCTTTTTCATTCTTATTTAGACCTACATCATATTGTATCCATTCTTCTAGAAATATAGATTTAAGTTTTGAATTTTTCATATGCCCATACATTTCTTCTGCTGTAAATGATAATATTGGAGCTATCCATATATTAATCATCTTCAATAATTTTAAACATACGCTTTGACAAGATTTTCTAGCTAATCCTGCTTTATGCGTGGTATATAATCTATCTTTAACAATATCAAGATAGTAGCCGCCTAATTCAGTCGTACAAAAATTTTGTATGTCTTGTGCTATTTGATGAAATTTATAGTTATTATAATTATCTTTGATCGACTCTTGTAAGTCCAAAGCAGATTGTATTATCCATTTATCAATTAGCATCATATCTGAAAACTTTACTTCTTCTTTCATTTCATCAAAATCACTCACATTTGATAATAGAAACTTGATAGTATTTCTAATTCTTCTATAAGACTCTGTAGTTCGTTTTATTATTTCTGGAGATATATTCATCTCTTTTGTATAGTCTGTATTTGCTACCCATAATCTTAAGATATCAGAACCCTTATCTTTGATAATAGATTGTGGTGCAATTACGTTGCCTTGTGATTTTGACATTTTCTGTCCATCAGCATCTACAACAAAGCCATGTGTTAGAACTGTTTTATATGGTGGTTTACTGGTAGTGGCCAATGCTGTTATTAATGATGACTGGAACCATCCTCGATGTTGATCTGAACCTTCTAGGTATAAATCTGCTATATCTCCTAAGCCCCTTTGTTGCATAACAGAGATATGTGAAATACCAGAATCAAACCATACATCAAGAGTATCGGTTACCAAGCGATAATTATCTCTATCTTTACCTAATAACTCTTTTTTATCATACTCAAACCATGCTTCTATATTACCTTTTTCTATAATTTTCGCTGCCTTCTCAAGAATCAACTCAGTTTGTTCATGCAATTCATTTGTGTCTTTATGAATAAAAAGAGGTATTGGAACACCCCAAAACCTTTGTCGAGAGACACACCAGTCAGGTCGATTTTCAATCATATTTTTTATTCTTTCATGACCCCAGTCTGGAACCCAGTTAACATCTTTTAGTGTATTCAAGATATTTTTTCTTAAACGATTCTGGCTCATGCTTATAAACCACTGTGGTGTAGCTCTAAATATCAAAGGAGTTTTGAATCTCCAGCAGTGAGGGTAACTATGCGAGTATTTTTGATGGCAAAGTAACTTATTATTTTTAATCAATTCCTCAATAATAGGAGCATTAGCTTTTCGTACATGCATCCCCCCAAATATTTCTAAAGAGTCTATGAATACTCCTTTGTCATTAACAGGATTAAAGACTTCTAGATTATTCTTTAAACCTGCAATATAGTCATCTTGCCCATGACCAGGTGCTATGTGGACAAGACCTGTCCCATTTTCTGTTGTAACATGATCAGCATTAATGATTGGAACTTCTTTTTTATAAAAAGGATGCTCAGCTTTTAGCCCTAACAAATCTTTACCATGAAAGCTTTGAACTATTTTAATATCTTTAAAATCAAGTTTTTCAGATAATGACTCTATTAAATCCTTCGCAATTATAATAGATTGATTGCCAATATCAGCTAGAACATATTGAATATTATCTCCTATAGCAATTGCTTGATTAGCAGGTAATGTCCATGGAGTTGTAGTCCAAATTACAAAGAATATATCTTTCTTATTTTCTATTTTAAATGCTTTCAAAAAATTATCTTGTTTTGATAATTTAAACAATACATCAACTGCATCTGAAACTACATCTTGATACTCTACCTCGGCCTCAGCTAAAGCAGATTCAGACTCAATACACCAGTGAACAGGTTTTGACCCAAAATATATATGATTATTCTTAATAATAGTAGCTAAGCTTCTTACGGCTGATGCCTCAAAATTTTTATCCATACTCGTATATGAATTATCCCAATCCGCAGAGATTCCTAGTCTTACGAAATCTGATTTTTGCCGCTCTACTTGTTTAGAAGCATATTCCCTACAAGCTTTTCTAAACGCATTTCTGTCATCTCTAAATTTTGATTTCCCATGCTTTTTTTCAATCATTAATTCAATTGGGAGACCATGACAGTCCCAGCCTGGAATAAAGGGTGTATCATAGCCAGATATAGTTTTACTCTTAATAACAATATCTTTTAATATTTTGTTAACAGCATGACCTATATGTATATCACCATTAGCGTATGGTGGGCCATCATGAAGAATAAATTTTTTCAGGCCTTCGCTTTTTTTCCTTATTTGTTCATATAGCTTAATAGTATCCCAATGTTCTAAAATTTTAGGTTCTCTATTTGGCAGGTTAGCTTTCATTGGAAAATCTGTAGCTGGTAGATTTAAAGTATCCTTATAACTCATTTTTTTTTCTCAAAATATTTAAAGCTAAACTATGATCTTCATTCATTTGATTCATTAGTTCTTCTTTGGTATTAAACTTAATTTGGTCTCTAATTTTTTCTAAAAGTACTACTTCAATAGTCTGCCCATATATATCGGTATTGAAGTCAAAGATATATACTTCTAGTACGTCATTAGTTCCAGAAAACGTAGGTTTGTTACCTATGCTAGCTAGACCATAGAACTTTTCACTATTTTTATATAATACTTCCACTAAAAATATACCATTTATTGGATAAGATTTACATATTTCAATATTAGCTGTCGGATATCCTAGCTCTCTACCTAATTTTTCTCCATGGATAACCTTACCGCCTATTGTGAATGGCTTTCCAAGAAAACTGTTTGCCTCTGAAACTTTACCTGATATTAATAGTTTACGTATAGATGTACTACTTATCTTCTTATTAGATGCTTCCACCAAACTAATCGTTTTTACCTCAATGCCTTGATTACCTCCATATGATTTAAGTAGCTCTACATCTCCGACTCGTTTATGGCCAAACTTAAAATCACTCCCTATAATTATATGCTTTGCGTTAAGATTTCTTATAAGGACCTTATCAATAAAACTTTTTTCATCAATTTTGGAAAATTCTTTGTTAAAAGGTATCAATATTGTTTCCTTCATCCCATATTCTTTAAAGAATTTGATCTTTGTAGTATTACTCATTAACCTAAAAAAGTTTATATTTTGAAAATATTCCTCAGGCATTGGGTTGAATGTCAATACTACAGGTATAGTATTATGCTCTTCAGCAAGTTTGATAGTTTTTTTCAGTAGCTTTATATGACCCTGATGAATACCATCAAAATTACCTATTGTTATCGAGGATGAGCTATGATTTTCTGGAAGATCATCGAGACTATTGAAAATATTCATATGTAATTTTTTTTAATTTTATACCCTAGTAAGTACATTATCAAAGCATATATAGCAGCACCAAATATTATATATAGCAACAACAATGAACCTCTCATGTAATACACATTTTTTGCCCATTCCAAGATATCTATTAGTGTATAGCTAAGAATTATAGCCATTATAATACAACTAAGTAGTGACTGATAATTTGGTTTTGCCCAAAATATACTTTTATTTATATAGCCACTATTTCTTAAATTATTGTATAGTAAAATAACTTGTAACCAAGCAGACAATGAAGTGGCTAAAGCTAGAAATGCATGAGCTCCATCAAATGGGTTTATCATATAATAAGATAGAACGCTTAAATTCATTATAATATTAAAAAGAACGGCTATCATTCCATACTTAACAGGAGTTTTAGTATCTTGACGAGAGAAGAATCCAGTTAATAGTACTTTCATTAAAATAAATGCAGGCAGCCCAATAGAGTATGCTATTAAGCTCATTGAGCTCATTAGAGTATCATTGATGGTAAAACTACCATATTGAAATAAACTAACAATGATATGGTTTGAGAGGACTATTAATCCAAACATTGCTGGAAGACTAAAAACAACAGCAATATTCAAAGCATTACCCAATGTATCTTTATAAGATGTAGTGTCTTTTTTTGAATGTTTTGCTGATAGCGCAGGAAGTATAACTGTCGCAATTGCTATGCCAAATATGCCCAAAGGTAATTCAACAAGTCTATCAGAATAATATAACCAACTTATACTCCCACTAGCTAATAATGATGCTACAACTGAATCAACAATTAAATTTATTTGGACTACTGCAGTACCAAGTATCGCAGGTAGCATTAATTTAATTACTTTATTTACACCTGTGAATTTAAAACCAACTTTTGGCATAACAAGTAGGTCCATTTTATAAAGAAATGGTATTTGAATTAAATACTGAAGTATTCCTGCGATAAGAACACCATATGCTAATGCCATTATAGGATCCGAGAAGCTATTTGTTAGATATAGTGCAGAAAATATCAATGAGATGTTAAGCAATACAGGTGTTATTGCAGGTAATAAAAATTTATTATATGTATTAAAAATACCAGCAGACATTGCTGTTAAAGCAATGAAGAAAAGGTATGGGAAAGTTATCTTTAACATATCAGAGGCTAATAGAAATCTTTTGCTGCCTGTTTCAAACCCAGGCGCAAAAAGGTTAATGATATTTTCTGAAAAGATTATACCAAGAAAAGTTATTATGAAGAGGATTAAAGCTAAATTACCCTGGACATATCTTATAAACTTTTTCAATTCAATAGGGTTATTGCTCTTATAATCATTCAACACAGGAACAAAAGACTGTATAAATGCACCTTCCGCAAATAATCTCCTAAAAAAGTTTGGTATTTTAAATGCTACGAAAAATGCATCAGTATATGCTGATGCTCCAAATATATTGGCAAAAAGTATATCTCTACAAAATCCAGAAATTCTTGATATAAATGTTGACCCGCCTACAATGTACGAGGATTTCACTAGAGAATGTTCTCTATTTTCGCTTTTTTGATCGATCATTGGCAATCTAAATGTTGACAGTAATCATCTACACTGAGATAATCTTGTTTTATTTTACCTTTAATTGGAGAAGAATACATTGGCAAATACTGCACAAGCAAGAAAAAGAGTAAGGCAAGCAATCAAAGCTAGAGATAGAAATGTGGCCCAAAAATCAAATTTCAGAACCTGTATAAAAAAAGTCTTAAAATCACTCGCTGAAAAGAATAAAGATGAGTCAAATGCTAATTTTAAAGAAGCTATGTCTGTTATGGATAAGCTTGTAGGTAAAGGGTTAATCCATAAAAATAAAGCAGCTAGGCATAAATCACGTCTAAATGCTCATATTAAAGCTTTATCTTAAAATCATTAATTGGCTTTAAAATAAGTCCCTATCTCATCTTGATTAATAATCTTTGTTAGAGAATCCTTTTCAAATCCAGAGGCTACAACTGTATCAGTACCTGAAGTAGATGCTATTTTTACTGCCTGTAGTTTTGTCTTAAATCCACCTGTTCCAAAGTTACTTTTAGAATCAGAATCATATTCATTAATATCAATATCTTTGATATCACATTTCTTAATTAGTACTGCATCTTTATTAGTATCAGGATTTTTATCATATAAACCACACTGATTCGTTAGGATAATCATTAAATTAGCATTGATTAAATTTGATACCATTGCCGCTAAAGTATCATTATCTCCTAGCTTTATCTCATCAGTTGCCACAACATCATTTTCATTTATAATTGGAATTACATTTAGTGCAAGTAATTTCTTAATTGTTGCTTTAGCATTAGAGTATCTCTGCATATCATTCATATCATCATGTGTTAGCAAAACTTGAGCAGTTAATAAATCATGATTTTGGAAAGATCTTTCATACATCCCCATTAATTGTTGTTGTCCAATTGCTGCTAACGCCTGGAGAGATTCAAGGTCTGTTGGCTTTTTAGCAATATTTAATATCCTCTGTCCTTGGCTTATAGCTCCGGATGTGACTATTACAAATTTAATTCTTTTTTTAATAAAAAAATTAATTTGGCTTGTTATAGATTCTATTAATCTGTTCGACTGATTTTCATCACTACTAATCAAAGCACTACCAATTTTCAAAACTATTATCTTCAAATCTTTCATTATAAATCTCTTAAATATTCAATAATTTTTTCACATACATCATCTAAACCAGACTTTTCTTTTGCAGATACAAAAAATACATTCTTACCAATTTTATTATTAACTGATTTTTTTAATATTTCTAACTCTTTTTTATTCAACATATCAATCTTATTAAAAACATACCATCTGTCTTTCTTTCCAAGCCCTGCATCATAGTCTTTTAGCTCTTTAGCTATTACATCAACATCTTTAAGAGCTTCATCTATGTTATTTTTTGAGATATCAATAACATTCAATAATAATTTTGTCCTTGAAATATGTTTGAGAAACTGGATGCCTAGTCCTGCACCAGTTGAAGCTCCAACAATTAATCCTGGTAAATCAGCTACAACAAATTTCTCATAATCACTTATAAGCACAACACCAAGATTTGGGTGTATAGTTGTAAACGCATAGTTTGCAATCTTTGGTTTAGCCATACTTATGGCAGCCAGAATTGAACTTTTCCCAACATTTGGTAATCCAACTAATCCTACATCAGCTAAAACTTTCAAGACTATTTTCAGCTGCCTCTCTTCCCCTGGGGTTCCGTCCGTTGTTTTTCTAGGCGCTCTATTAGTTGAGGTTTTAAATCTAGCATTACCCAGACCATAGTCTCCACCAGAAGCTATTGTAATTGATTGACCGTCTCTTTCTAAATCACATATGAGTTCTTGAGTTTCTAGGTCGTAAATTACACTTCCTGCTGGCAACTGTATTACTAGGTCATCACCACCTCGTCCTTTCTTATTTCTTCCTCCACCTGTTTTACCATTTGGTGCTATAAATTTACTTCTATTCCTGAAATCAGCTAAAGTATTAAGACCATCTTTAGCTTGAATAATTATTGATCCTCCATGACCACCATCACCACCATCTGGCCCTCCAAAAGGGATATATTTTTCTCTTCTAAAGCTTAAACAGCCATTACCGCCATTACCAGCTTTAACCAAGATTATGGTTTCATCTATAAATTTCATATGATTATTTTAGAATTTAGATATTCTTTGTGGGCAAGACACTTACAAACTTATGTTTGCCAAGGCCTTTTTTTTGGAATGTAACGTATCCATCTGCTGTAGCAAATAAAGTATGATCTTTACCGCAACCTACATTGAGACCAGCTTTTACAGGGGTGCCACGCTGGCGTATAAGTATATTGCCAGATTTTACAAACTCACTTCCATACTTCTTAACTCCAAGCCTCTTGGACTCCGAATCTCTTCCGTTTTTAGTACTTCCGCCTGCTTTCTTGTGAGCCATTTTATTACCTTATTTACTTGATTGATTCTATCTTTACTTCAGTAAAATCTTGTCTGTGACCTTGCGTCCGCATATAGTGCTTTCTTCTCTTGAATTTTACTACACGAATTTTCTTATATCTACCATGTTTTTTAACAGTACCAGTAACTTTTACGCTAGATAACTTAGTTCCAGAAATAAGAGCATTTTTTTCATCAAATGCCATTAATACATTATCAAAAGCAATTGAGCTACCTTCTGGTGAAGAAACAAGATCTATCTTGATTGAGTCTCCTTCCGTTACCTTATATTGCTGACAGCCATTTTTAATAATTGCGTACATCTGTTTACCTGTAAAACCAATGATTCTATCGTGTATTGGTCATTTAATAAATACTTTTATTAATTATATTAGGTTATTTTTGTATATTTAGTATAGCTGGTAGTTTATCAAATCAGTATGTAATATAACAGGATGACAATATTATCATTAAATAAGCTATTAAACAGTGAATTAGAGAGTTTGGATAGGCAACTCAAGATAAGATCTCGAACAGAAGTTGAAATGATCAATCTCATGAGTGATCATATTATTTCTAGTGGAGGAAAGCGGTTGAGGCCAACTACATTGCTCTTGTCTGCACATTGCGTGAATACTAAATTAGATAGTAAAATTATTGATTCTTCAGTCGTAGTAGAGTTTATTCATGCGGCTACCTTACTACATGATGACGTTGTTGATATGTCGCATATTAGACATAATCTTGATACTGCTAATAAGATTTGGGGTAATAAAGGTGCTGTGTTAGTAGGTGATTTCTTATATTCAAGAGCATTTGAAATTATTGTCGAGATAAATAATTCATTGGTCTATGAGACATTGGCACATACGACTAATATTATCGCCCAAGGAGAAGTTATGCAGTTAATGAATATTGGGAATATAGATATTAATGAAAAACTATATATGGATATAATTTTCAGAAAAACAGCAATACTCTTTGAGGCATCGATGAAAATAGGTGCAATACTTAATCATGGTTCTAAAGAGGAGGTTAAATCATTAACCTCGTTTGGACTTCATTTTGGTAATGCGTATCAATTAAGGAATGATTATTTAGACTACTTTGGGAGTTCAGGATTAACAGGAAAAAATATAACAGAAGATCTAGTTGAAGGGAAAACAACTCTTCCAATTATTCATGCACTGCGAAATGCAAGTGAATCTGATGAAAAGATAATTAGAGATGCATTTAATAAGGCAGATAAAAATATAAGGAGCGTAATAATAAAAATACTGAAAAAATATAAATCTGATGTTTATATGGATGAAATGATAGAGGAGCAAACACAAATTGCCATTGATTCTTTAAGTGGAATAAAAGAGGGTAAATATAAAGATAAATTAATAGAGTTAGCGTCTTATTGTATGAAAAGAACTAGTTAGCAAAAATACTTTTCTTACCCATTATTTCGGATAATGTTTTTCCTTCAGAGTAACCATTCATAAATTTTTTACCCAGACCAAGTTTCATCATCCAGTAGCTTATCATTGGAAAGCCATAAAGAATTTTTGCGCCTTTTCGGTAGAGTTTTAGTTCATTAGTCAGATGTGATAAAAACTCATTATAATTTAATTTCGCTGAGACACTATTATTGTATGATTCATTAATTGATGAGCCAGCATATTTACCTGATAAAACTGCGTTGTATATGCCTTCGCCGAGTAATGATTCCGCAAGTCCAGCTGCATCACCAACTAAGAATATATTATTTTGGACTCTATAATTATCACCTTCTGTACCAATAGGGAAAGCTGTTATATTACTAATTTTAGTAGACCCAAATTTATCAGAGACAAAGCTACGCAGATCTTTCTTTGTTACATTTTTTGACTTAGAGGTAGAAACTAGATTACCAATACCTACATTATAGTGCCCATCTTTAGGAAATACCCAAGCATATCCATGTTTATTAAAAATAAACTCTGTAGAGTAGTTTGTATCTTTTTTTTCAACCAACCCCTCATATGCAAACACTGGGTTTTTATATTCAAAATTGGACGATAGTTTTCTTACTATACTATTTGCTCCATCAGCACCAATCAAATAATCACATACATATATTTTCCCATCAACATCTATCATGACCTTATTTTTAATAGATTTGATCGAATTAATTTTATTAATTTTATTAAATGTCGCGCCTAATTTTATTGTTTCATTGAAGAAATATTCATCAAACTTATCTCTTATGACCATTACACATGAACCTTTATGATGATTGAGTTTAATTTTCTTTGTAGGACTAAAAGTAAATATCATATCTTGAGCTTTATGTTGCACAAGATGGTTAATATCAATAGGTAGATGTTTTAGAGTTTTCATTGTAATACCCCCGGCGCATGGTTTATGCCTCGGGAATTCTGTCTTGTCTAAAATTAATACTTTTTTATTGTTCCTTAACAGTTCGTGAGCACTGCTGCAACCTGCAGGTCCTGCTCCGACTATAACAACATCGTAGTTATTATTTTTTTGTTCCATATTAGTGCATACCATGTTTATTATTAGAGCAAAAAATATTCTATTATACTAAAGAAAAAATCTTACCAACCAATGATTTCATTTTTCCCTTAATATATCAAAGACTTTTGTATTAATAACATATGTGCTTCATTTTGGCACACTTTGTGCATGATATATTACCTAAAGGAGATAAATATGAACTTAACTATTAAAAAAATATTAACTGTTATTGGTATTATAAGTGTAATAGGTGCTTTACCAGAGAATCTTTATGCAGCTGAAGCAGAGCTTTCTGGTCCAAACACTGCTTGGATTTTAACTTCTACAGCCCTCGTATTATTCATGACAATCCCGGGATTGGCATTTTTTTATGGTGGACTGGTTCGTAGTAAAAATGTCCTTTCGGTACTTATGCAATGTTTTGCATTAACTTGCATGGTTTCAATCTTATGGGTTGTTGTATTATATGGCCTCGTGTTTGGCGATGGAGGCTCGATGAATTCAATTATTGGTGGGTTTGATAAACTGTTCATGTCAGGTGTAACTAATCAAAGTCTTGCTGGAGATATACCGGAAACAGTTTTTTCAATGTTCCAATTAACTTTTGCAATTATCACACCTGCTTTAATTGTTGGAGGTTTTGCAGAACGAATGAAATTTTCATCGATGCTTTTATTTAGTACTCTATGGATGATTTTTGTTTATGCACCTATTGCTCATATGGTATGGGGCGGTGGTTGGTTAGGTTCTATTGGTTTTATGGATTTTGCTGGAGGGGCAGTTGTACATATAAATGCAGGTGTTGCAGCTTTGATTGCAGCGATTATGCTCAGAGAACGAAAAGGTTTCCCTTCAACACCTATGCCGCCACATAATTTATCAATGACCGTTGCTGGAGCATCTATGTTGTGGGTCGGCTGGTTTGGTTTCAATGCAGGTTCTGCGCTAGCTGCCGATCAATCTGCAGGCATGGCGATGTTAGTTACTCATATTGGAGCTGCTGCTGGTTCTTTATCATGGATGGCAAGAGAATGGATAAAACAGGGCAAAGCAAGCGTTCTTGGTATTGTTACTGGCATGGTAGCAGGCTTAGGAACAATAACCCCGGCATCTGGCTTCGTAGGTCCTATGGGAGCTTTATTTATAGGCATAGCAGCAGGATTAGTTTGCTATGAAGCAACACAATATATTAAAAAAGTTCTAAAAATTGATGATTCTCTAGATGTATTCCCTGTCCATGGAGCTGGAGGAGTTCTGGGTACTCTGCTCACAGGCGTATTTGCAGCAACTAGTTTTGGTGGAATGGGAATGGATAATGCTATATCGACTCAAGTAAGTATACAGGTAATAGGAATTATATTTACCATTCTATGGTGCAGTATATTCACATTCATCATTCTAAGATTTGTAGATAATATTCTAGGATTAAGGATTTCAGAAGATAATGAAGAAACAGGAATCGACTTATCTGAACATGGGGAGAGCAGCTATAATAATTAGTTATGAGCAGGTATGTGAATATTTAGTACTAGCAACCTATGTTAGAAATATATCTCATTAAAGTGTGACCCTTATTACTTTTGTATTAATTTCTCCATCATCCCTTAATGAGATAATTCTATAACCAGGAGATTGAGATAAATCTATTGAGAACTTCTTTGATTTTGGTTTCGCTTGATAGCAAGTTGACGGTGTAGAGAAAAGAAGGGCCCCGTTATATTTAATAGATATTTCATCATGCACATGACCCCATCCAATTCCTTTAATCTGAGTATGATTAATTCTATTTAGTAATTCATTAGAGTTCTCTATAATCATTGTATCCATAGATTCTGATCCTATTGGAACAGGGTGATGATGAAGCATAATTAGTAAATATTTATCTTTATTATCATTTGTAATCTTGTCAAAACTAACTAATTCATGCTGATGTAAAATCCCATTTGGAGAGTTATCCTTTTTAGTATTAAACATAAAGATACCCCACTTGCCTAAGTTCGCATAATTCTGATATTTAAGATTATTTTTGTTAGTTATAAGTTCTATACTATCGAGAGAATCATGATTACCAGACATGAGATAAATAGGACAATCAAAATTCTTCAAAAGATAACGAAGATTCTCATATGATGCTGTTGATCCGTCGTCAGACAAGTCTCCACTGAGAATAAGCATATCAAAATCCCTTTCATTTTTTTCAATTGCTCTGAGTACACTCTGTGCTGAATTAAATGTATTTATGTTATGCGCAGATACATTTCTATCTGCATGTAAGTGTAAATCTGTTATTTGTATAATATTTATCGTCACTTTATTCGGACCTCTGTAATTAAGAGTTATTTTAGCAATAATTACATGAAAAATAGAAATTACCATCATAATATGTTTTGACAGTCGAAAAACTATGATATATTACCAAAAATATGAAAAAAGATACTCATCCAAATTATCAGCCAATTATATTTCATGATGTAACATGCAATAAAAGCTTTCTGATATCATCTACTTTAAATCCTAAGGAAACGATGGAATATGAGGATGGCAAGGAGTATCCAGTCTATAAAATAGAAACTTCATCAGAATCCCATCCTTTCTACACAGGAAAGGGGCGTATTGAAACTAAAGAAGGGCGTATCGCCAAATTCAGAAAAAAGTATACTTCTTCCAAGTAAATCAAGTTTTAGACCATCATCAGGTCTTATTTTAACTGCTGTTAAACCCTAAATTAGCTCTTTAATATTTATTGTAATATTTAGTTGACTTATCCTTTTTCTTAAATTACTGTTATATACATAAGATGGACAAAGTATTAATATATTAGACAAAACTTATATAAGGAATACTTTGTACATATAAATATAGACATAGTTCAAACAAAGGAGGATATTATGTTAACAATATTTGCAAACATTAAATATTTGCTAGCTCCAGTACTTATTCTTGTGACTTTCGCAGGTGTATTGGCTGGCGGAGTATTCGCATGGTTGGGTGTAGCTCTACTTTTCGTAGGTATCATTATCGATACGTTGATTAAGAGACAGGCATCAAGCCAAATGCACAGTGATTCTGGTGAAACACTAGCAAGTCCAGCATTTCAAAATTTGGTAATGTATTTCATGTTACCAGTATTTGTACTGCTACAATTTGCTCTTGCATGGCGAGTATATGGCTTCATGTCAGGTATGCCAGTAGAAGTAACATCTCTATGGTTAGGCTTAATTCCAGTAACCTCAGGAATTACAGGTCTTGATCTTATAGGTGCAACACTATCAACGGGTATATTTGCTGGAATAGGTATAATTTATGGTCATGAATTATCACACTGCAAAGGTTTTGCCTTCATCATTTCAAGAATGACGATGGGATTATCTGGGTCAGCACATTTCTGCTACGCACATGTATACAATCATCACCTAGAACTTGCTAGTGAAGATGATCCTGCAACTGCTCCACGTGGACGCACAATCTATGGACATTATTTACTATCATATTTAGGTCAGTCTAAATTTGTGTTTAATATGGAAAAAGAGAGATTAGCTCGCATGAACGTATCTTTCATTTCATGGCAAAACCGTTGGATTCGTGGTTATCTAATGTCAGTACCTTCAGTAGCATTATTTTTTGCAGCTGGTGGCTGGGTCGGAGTATCTGCATTAGCAGTAGTATGGGTTGTTTCAAACTTTGAATTAGAAGCTTTGAACTATCTTGAACACTATGGCTTAATACGCGTGAAAGATCAGCCTATTGACTATCGTCATAACTGGGATAACAACACATTATTCACAAGTTGGTTCTTTATCGAAATTGGTCGTCAAGCTGACCACCATGATCGTGGAGAAACACACTTCTGGGAACTTGAAAATGTAGGCGCACCTAACACAGGTTGGGGCTACTTTACAATCTTCGCACTTGCACTAGTACCGCCAATATGGCACTGGTACATGCGTAAAAGGTTAGCAACATGGGACGAAAAATTCGCAACTATCGAAGAGAAAGCGATTGCTACAAGAATCAACAAAGAAGTTGGTTACGAAGGCACGAGCTTTGATGGTGACGAGTTATCTTTTCCTGTAGAGAACTAAGCAAGGACGCAAAATATTACAAGGATGTAATGGTGACCCCTCTCACGAGGGGTCATTTTTTTTGTTAATAATGCAATTGTATATTTCTTACAATACCCTTGTGAATATATGAACACCATGCACACTTATACTTAAGACCAATATTACATGTGAGTTTATAAACAACTTCATCTACATCGCTATCCTTAACCTTGTTAAGATTAAATTTAATATAGTAGGTGTCAGGGTTACTTATATGTTGATGTGAACATGATAAGTTTCCCACATATCCTTTCGTAGGTGTATTACACAAATACTCTCTAATATCATTATTTACTTTTACTGTAGGCAAGAGTGATTTATCACTATGGCTACTAAAAGTTAAAACAATACATACATAAGATGTATCAGCACAAGAGTCTTTTATGATTAAATCATTTATAACTCTTGTGAAAATAGCATCAGATGAAATATCTGATTTAATTTTCATTTCCTTCTCCTCTTTAGTGTTTTACCTGATCGGGTATTGGCCACAAGCTGAAGATCAACTGCCAAAAAAAACCACCATGCGCTAATGCATTGGTGGTAAACCGATCGCTTTAGCTATTTAACGCCGGCAAGCTGAATAATTCAAAACGGCGTAATTTCATTACATCAAATAAAGGTGTTAGTGTCAATTACATTTTATGTATTAAATGGATGTTTAATATTCTGTATGATTCCTAATTCTTTGCTTCTATCATCCAAACCCATTACTTTCCTGTCCTCCTTTGTTGCATCTTTGTAAGTAAAAAATATCATATCCCATATTGTCAAAATAGAGGTATAATTTGCATCCCTTGATAACTTTTCTAGAGTATGATGATTTGCATGATATTCTGGTGTCACAATAAATCGTTTTAATATTTTATTAGAATTTTGTGAGAGCTTAATATTTGAGTGATGAAATTGATTACATGCAGATAATAGAATTTCATAAAAGATAAAAACTGAAATTGGCATTCCTATGGCTAATATTAATATTGTTTTATATATAGATGATAAAAGTAACTCACCGAAATGAAATCTTAATGATGTAGTTACATCTAAATGGGTATCAAGATGATGAACCGAGTGAAATCTCCATAAAAAAGAATTTGTATGATTAAGTCTGTGCCACCAATAGTATGCTAGATCTAGTAATATCATTCCTACAAATGCTTGCCCCAAAAAACTAAGATCAAGCATGCCAAGTAATCCATAATTATTTTCTGACATTAACATTAAAGCAGGGATTATTAAAAATATAGTTGGAATTCTTATTATAAGGGTATTGATAACTGCCAATTTAAAGTGGAATAATAACCTAAAAAACCGTTTGGTTCCCCATGTTCTTTCTGAATAATATGATTCAATGATGAATAATATTATAAAAAACAGTACAAAAAACATGAGTTTAATATTAGAGAGTATTTCTATCATTATTCATACTACCATCTAATGGATAAGAAGGTCATTATATAATATACTAAAATAGACCAATTATTATGGAAAATATTATGGCAAATAAAAGTGAAAGACATAGGTTAAGCTTAATAATTGCAACCCTAGGACCTTCGACAGATAATGAAAAAGAATTGATTACAATGATTACAGCTGGCATTGCCAGGCAGTGGACAGATGGGGTTGATATAGCACGTGTTGTTTATAATGATGGAGAATCTACTGTAATTAATAGAGTAAATATATTTAGAGATCAATGCGCGAAGAGAAGCTTTAATACAAGTATTTATCTAGATATTGATGATATAAATGCAGAAAATTTTGAAAAGTATCTGTCATTCGCAAAGACTATTAAACCAAAATATATTTCTATTCCTAAAACATTCGGTTTAGATTGTATTAATAAAGCCAAACAGAATTGTGATGATAACACTCTTGTTGGGGTTAGAGTTAGAAAAGAGGACGATATATCTGATATTGAAAGCTATCTGGATGTCTCTAATTTTATAATGGTAGAGTTAGAATCAAAACAAATAGTTGATGAAAAAATAGTAGAGAAGGCTAAGCAAAATAGTTGTGAGCCAATATATTTAGCCAAAATGCCAACATTAATGAAAGGTCAGGTTCAATCAAGAGATGAAAATTTTGAAATAGGACATACGCTAGAGGAAGGCTTTGATATTGTTGCGCTATATGAGGAAACGTCAAATGGACCTTATGCTGCAAGATCAGTTAAATGCTTAGATGAGATTGCTGTAGAGTCAGAGAAACTTCGCGTTAATCCATTTTCTGAACTCATGGATAAACTATTAAGTTTTTTTAAAAAACAATAATCTGTTAACCAGGTGGCCAGCCAAAATTCCTTCCAGCTAATATATGTAGATGCAGATGGAAAACAGTCTGCCCTGCCTCAGAACCATTATTAATAACAACTCTGAAGTCTTTAATTTCAAACTTACTTGTTATTTTTTTAACCACCAATAATAAGTGTCCAAGCAAATCTTGATCATCTTCACTGGTATCGCTTAATTTTTTAATGTCTTTTTTGGGTATCACGAGAATATGGGTTGGAGCTTCAGGACTAATATCATTGAAGGCAATTGCTATATCATCTTCATATATTATCTCTGCAGGAATTTCCTTGTTAATAATTTTTAAAAAAATATTGTCAGTCATAGTTATTTTAGATTTTTTAAATACTCATGTTTCAGGTTTTCTAAGTCTTCACTAGACATTGCCCCATCCTTTTTAGAATCTCTATTCTTCATTAGAAGCTCAGATAATAGTCTATTGGTCTCTTGTTGAAGTTTAATGAGCTTTTTAAAGAAAACTATACCATTTAACAGCGTCAGTATAACCATAGTAAGTAATAATAGTTGTATTAGATTGAAGTCATTCATTTTAATTCTTTAATTTTTTTTACTACTTCTTCAACGTGACCATTAACTTTTACATTTCTCCAAATATGGAGAACTTTTAAATTTTTACTAATCAGAAATGTGCTTCTATCTATGCCCATATATTTTCTTCCATATAAAGATTTCTCTTTAATTACATCAAACATATTGCAAAGATTTTCATCTTCATCAGCAATTAGAGGAAATTTAAATGAATATTTGTCAATAAACTTCGAATGCTTTTTTAAATTATCTCTAGAAACTCCAACTACATTCCATCCGACCCTTTTAATTTTTAGCAAATTATCATTAAATTCAATACTTTCAGTAGTACAGCCAGGAGTCATATCTTTTGGATAAAAATAAATTATCAAGTTTTTTGCAAGATAATCTGATAGTTTATTTTTATTATCCGTTGTGATAATTGATATATCTTTTATTTTTGAGCCAATTTCTATTTTCATATTATTTATTCATCTATTGTTATTTCTCGAGCTTCTTGTATCAGCATTACAGGTATATTATCTCTTATTGGGTAAGCTAATTTTGAGTCTTTGGAGATAAGCTCATTAGTTTCTTTCGAGTAATTCAGTTTGCCACCAGACTTAGGACAGACCAATATATCTAATAAATATTTATCCATAATTAAATAATTTATCATATATTATGAATTATCGACAATATTTATGAATATTATTTATTTTAGTCTATAATAATTGAAATGAAAAAAAATATCGCATTATTATTGTTTATATTTCTCGCTGTTAATACTTCTCATGCCTTTATGACGGGTGTTGAGCCTAGCAAGGATGGTGGTGCAGCTGTTGAACTTATCTCTGGTGTTATTCATATGGCACCTCCTGGAAGTAATGTAAATGCAGGTTATGGTATATTAAGAAACAATACTAAAAATGATATTAAGTTAAAGAGTTTTAGGTCACCTGTCTTTGATACGACTGAAGCTCATGCAATGGAATATTCTGATAACGGCACTGCTAGAATGATACATCTTAAAGAAGTAGTAATACCTGCTAATGGCGAAATAGTATTTGAAAGTGGTGGCCTTCATTTTATGTTTATTGGTAAACGAAGAGATCTTTCGCTCAATGAAGAGATTCTTGTTATCACAAGAGATGACCGTGAAGTCAGATACATGCTTAATATGAAAGTGATAGACTCAAGGGCTGAAAATCATCATCATATGCACTAGACCCAACGTCGAACTGATTTTTTATAATTAATATATGATTGACTAAATTTTTCTTCTAGATATTTCTCTTCTGGAATAATTACATAATATTTTAATACTATATATGTAAATAATGTGAAGAAAACAATATGAACCATGCTCAATAGCATACCCATTCCTATCTGTATTAATAACATTGCAAGGTACATTGGATTCCTAGAATAGCCATAAATACTTCTAAAGATTATGAGCTCAGTGGAGGACGTGGGAATAGGATTCTCATTAGCCTTATTAAATGCATTAAGGGATATAGAGAATATTACTAATGATATAATTATTAATAGTAACCCAATCCCTGAGTGACGGAATAAGTCAAATAATTCTGGTACTTTATATAATTGTAGATGATACATATTGAGTGTTGAAAAAGTAAATCCAGCGTTAATGAAGAACAATAAGATAATAGGAGGGAAAGATATAACAGATGCATGTCCTGTATTATCTCTTGGATAATAATAATAATGTATTAGGAAGATAGCCAGAAACATTGGTAGTGATGCCTGAAGTGATAACATAAATGCTTCTTCTATAATCATTTGATCATTCCCCAGATACCAAGTAAAAAAATGATAGTAGTTTTTTAGCGAAAAAATAATTAATATATAGATTATTAGTTTTTTAAACATTTTTTGATATATCTAAATAATTTTGCACAGTTAATGTTTCAGGTCTAGCAGAAGGATTGATAGATAATTTATTTAATAAATCATCATGAATTATTCCTCTCAAAGATGTCTTTATCATTTTTCTTCTTGCAGTGAAAACCATCGTCACTAAGTCTTTAAACTTTTTCTCATGTAATATATCTTTGAATGCATAATTTCTTGGGATTAATCTTATATATCCAGATTCAACTTTTGGCTTAGGAATGAATACATTAGGGGAAATATCAAATAATTTTTTTACCATAAAATATACCTGAGTCATAATACTTAATCTCCCATAAATTTTTGTACCTGGATTTGCCACTATCCGGTCTACTACTTCTTTTTGTAGCATAAAATGTATATCTTTAATATTTTTTGAGTATGGTAATAATTTAAATATTATTTCTGTGGAAATGTTATATGGAAGATTACCTATTATGCGCATATTACTTTTTATAATATTAGATAAATCACATTTTAGGATATCCTGATTAATAACTTTTACTTGATTTGAATTATATTGATTTTCAAGATATGGTACTAAATCCTTATCTTTTTCTATTAGGGTGATATTTTTAATTTTTTCAATCAATGGCGTAGTTAATGCACCTTCGCCTGGGCCTATTTCTAGAAATAAATCATCTTTATTTAGTTCAAAACTATTAATGATTTTGTTAATGACATTCTTGTCATGCAAAAAATTTTGACCAAGCCTTTTTTTATGTTTTCGCATTACTCATTGATTTGGCTAATTTTATGGCTTCCATAAAACTTGATATATCAATATTTCCAGTTCCAACTAGATCTAAAGCAGTTCCATGATCAACTGATACTCTTATAATTGGCAAACCAAGTGTTACATTGACAGTCTTTTTGAAATTATTAAATTTTATAACTGGCAAACCTTGATCATGATACATAGTTAGAATGATGTCATATTTTTCTATATTCTTCTTTAAAAAAGCAGTATCAGCAGGAATAGGTCCATCCACTTGAATTTTTTTCTTTTGCAATTGCTTTATAGTTGGACTGATAATCTTATTATCTTGTGAACCTAGCATCCCATCTTCACCAGCATGTGGATTTAAGCCTGTTACTAATATCTTTGGATTTTTAATATTAAATTTATTTTTTAAATCTTTGTTGATTATAGTTATAGTTTCTATGAGGGATTTTTTCGTAATATAATCCTTCACAGATTCAAGTGGTACATGCATAGTATGTAAGGCAACTTTCATATATGGATTCATCAACATCATTACAGACTTCTTTTTACAAATATCTGCTAGAAATTCAGTATGTCCAGTAATTTTATATCCTCCATTATTAAGAACTGATTTGCTTATAGGGCCTGTAACCATGGCTGCTGCTTTACCAGATATGCATAGCTCCGCTGCTGTTTTTATAGTGCTTATTACATATTCTGAGTTGTTTGGGTTAAGCTTACCCGGAGTATTTTTGGTATTCAGTTTAATTGGCAATACATTGATAACTTTATTACCCGATAAGGCTTTTGAAGAGATATTTTGAAGAATATTAACTTTAATAGTTTTTTTTAACTTCTTTGCGCTGTCTTTTAATAAACTAGGGTCCGCTAAGAATATTATTCTTTTACCAAGATTCTTTTGAGCTAACAATACTCCTAGATCTGGTCCAATACCCGCAGGGTCACCTAGTGTTACAGCAATTATATTCAATTTAAAATCCTTTCATTTCAATATATGCTTGGTCTTTCAGTTTAGCAACCCAATCATCACGCTCACGCTTTGCTTTATCTATCCTAATTGCATTTGCTATATTAGTCCTCACAATCTTATTAGTATCATCAACCGACCGTATATTTTCGATATATAAAATATGCCAGCCAAATCTACTTTGAAAAGGATCACTTATTTTTTTAATTGGAGTGTTTTCCATTTTACTTGCAAATGCAGGCACTAATGATTTAGTTCTTACATAACCTAAGTCACCTCCTTTAAAACCAGATGCCTTATCATCAGAATATTTTTTAGCAAAAATTGCAAAATCTTCGATATTTTTAATATCATTTCTCATTTTAGTTAATCTATCACGTATAGCATTATCAGATGACATTACATCAGTTTTTAGTAAAATATGCCGGACTTTATATTCATTAACAAATGATGACGATTTATTTCTTGATTCTAGTACTTTTAAAACATGATAACCTTTAGAACTGATAATCATATCTGTATAATTATCATCAGTCATATCATGAATTGCCTTTATGAATATGTTTGGCAGCTTGTCATGCGAAGAAACCCCCAAGGTTTTTATGTTTATAGAAATATTTGGGTATTTACTTTTTGTATTAAGAAAACCTTGTTCTTTAATATCATCATATATTTTATCTATATCATCCTGAGCTAGTAATTTTTCTTCATCAATAATCACGAACTCAATCAAATCATATTCAAAATTACCATATTGATTAATCCTTTCTCTTTCAATAAAATTCTCAATTTCTTCTTCTGTTACACTCATTCTAGAATAAAACTGAGATACAAAAAGAGTTTCAACCGTCATTTGATTCTTTATATCTTGGATAAATTTTGTATAGTCTTGACCTTCTTTGATGATATTATTTCTCAATTCATTTATTGTCATTTTTTTTGACCTGGCAAGATCTGAAAGTTTATTTTCTAGTGCTATATCAGAAATCTTAATCCCAAATCTATCAGCTGCTTGAATTAATAGACTTGTTTCAATTAAATTGCTCAATACTTTCTTAACTACTTCTTTATCGCTGAGGCCAATATATTCTCTCTCAATAACTTCTGGAGAAAGATAGTCAATTGCAAGCTGTACCTCTGATTTTAATATAATTCTATCATTCACAACCGCCATTATCTTATCATCATAATTTTCTGCAATTGCAAAATGTGACGAACTATAAAATATTGTTATTAATATAAATTTAAGTATCTTGTCCATAATCTAGTAATCAAACTTGTCTTGATATCCAAGTATTCCTTGTCTCAGCAGTTCCGAAGTTTTATTTGTTGAGGTAGCGATACCTTTTGGTAGAAATTCAAAATAAAATGCATTGTCTGTTTTAGTACCATTCCAGTAATCGCGTATAACAAATTTAATTCCATAACAGCAACTTTCATATTCCACACCAAACATTTTTTCTAAAGTATCTTCCTTTTTACTTCTTCTATTATTAAACGAATAATTAATTTTTCCTACAAGTGATAATCTATTATTAATTGGGAAAACGCCTGAGAAATCTACTTCTTCTTGAGTACCTCTAGAAAACCTATAGCTAGTATTGAAGATTTGATTCTGTTTACCATAAGGCCGTTTATAAGATAGCCTTATTTGGTTTTTTTCACCATATCCTTTATGAGGATTATACTCTGTATAACCACTTAATCTCCAGTAATCTGAGAATCTTGCATTAACTAAACCCATTATATTAGATGAGTCTGAATGATCTGTTTCACTTCCAGAAATATTTACTGTTCGATCATCTAAGTAGAATATTTGTCCTATAGTAGCACGCAGTATTTCATTCCCGCTTTTAGTATCTATCATGCTTGAACTTAGTGCCAAAGTAAGTTGCTTTGCATCATTTAACCTATCCTCGCCATAGAATTTATTTTCTGAAAACAGATTATATTTTAAATCATTCTCTCCTGCATCAAAAATGGGTATGGCATCTTGGTTCGAAGCAGGGATATACAAGAAAAACATTTCTGGTTCTAAAGTTTGGAGTATACTTTTACCTGTCATCTTGTCAAAAATCATTTTACCTCTAAGACTCATAATTGGAGTTGTCTGGCTAATACTGCCAGTGTCACTTTTATCCAAGCTATAGCTCCTATGCTTGAAACCTAGTTTAGGCCTTAGTTCCCACCCTGGTCTTTTAAAAGGATACTCTATGGATGGATATAAGCTTATTCTTGTTCCATCAGCCTTACTATCGTAAGTATGGGTGAAGATGGATACCTCTCCACCTAACTTATATAATAATTCTTCATTTTTCTCATGAGTACTAAAATTAACCCTAACTCTAGGTAAAACGCTATACTGTTCAACTAAGTCTGTTTTAGCTAGCTGATAATCCGTTGCTTTAACAGAAGTTTTTAGAATACCAAATGAACCATAATCTATTCTATTAATTTCTGCATTTCTTTTAATATGAGTTCTTCCAACCCTAGAAACAGTATTACCAAAATCATCAAAGTAGGTCAGATCTGATATTCCACCGACATTGATACTTGAAGAAACGAGTGTTCCTTCCCAGACCCCTTTATTTTTAAGTTTTAAAGTATTTGAGAATGTTCTGCTATCTCTGAAGAAGTAAGCATGTCTATTCTTTCCAGTGATATCATCCTTATCCATATTAGCTACTTCAAACTCTGTATCACTATTTTTAGTTTTATATCGTATCTCTGCTTCAAACATTTGCCCTCTACCAGAAAAATTTGTTGGGGTAATAGTAGCATCCATATTATCAGCAATATTAAAATAGTAAGGAGCTGAGATAACTGTACCACTTTCACCAGAACTACCTATAGTTGGAAACAAAAACCCGCTATGCCTATCTTTACTTAAAGGAAAACTAAAAAAAGGAGAGTATAGAATAGGAACATCTTTATATTTTAAAAATATATTATAAGAATGACCACGATCGATGTCGCGGTACAAGATTGTTTTTGAAGAAGTTATCTCCCAATCAGGATCATTCAATCCGCATGTGGTATAACTGCTTGGATTAAGATATACGATTCCCGAGTCATCTATAAATATATTTTCTGCTTCACCCCTTCCTGGCCTCTCTTGAGAAGGAAAATGATAGGTGGTTCCTGAAAAATTAACAGTATCATTCTGGCTATTATAACCACCCTTATTAGCATACAAGGATAAATCTTCAGTGAGGTATTTAACATTACCTTCTGCAGCTAGTACTCCTGTATCAGCGTTAAATTGTGCTTTATCAGCTTTAATTAAGTCATTAGCTCTTTCAATTTCAACATTACCATCAGCATAAAAAATTCCTGCTTCATCTTGATTCTGTCCGTCTGATCTAACTTCAAGAGTTTCTTCATCAGCATTAAATAAAGTTTTCTGGGTTATATAACTCTCAAACTCATCATCTATACATACTGGTAATTTATTTTTTAGAGTTGCAGTAAGATAGTCGTCTCTCTTTGCAATAACTATTTCTTGATATATATTATTTTCCTCTAACATTTCTTTTTTCACTGGTGCATCTTGGTAAGAGTTGTCAATATCAGCGCCCATTTTTTTAATGAGTTTATGCTGATCATATATTTCGGCAACTTTTTCATTTTTAAAAAAGACAGTGATTCTTTTTGGCTTAGAAAACACGCCATCATCTCTATCGTAATATATATAATCCCAGCGTTCCGTATGAAAAGTATCAATGATTGTTGGAGTCCCTAACAAAAACATTACTTGTTCTTTATCTAAACCAGGAGTGAGTTTCTTGAGATTTTTATCATCTATTAGAACTCCTTGTTTAATAGGTGTTTTATAAGGTTTTGGAAACCAGTCAGGACCAGATTCTAAGAAATCCAAAATCTCTTCATCTGGAATTGAAATATTTGGGATAATTGCTGCATTAACATTATTTGTGATAATGCATAAGATAACAGCCGCAACTATATTATTTGTTTTTTTCAGAAACTCGTTTTCCATGATATTCGTGATTATATCATGAAATCTGAGCTAAAATAGAGAGAGTTGGCAAGACTCCTACGATGACTAAGATTTAACTATTTCTAATATTTTACTAGAAAGAATTGAAGGGTCATTACCACCTATCATTTTATGTAATATACCTTTGCTCGCATAAAAATCTATAATTGGTGCAGTTTGCTCTTGATAAACATTAAGCCTATTTTTTACAGTTTCAGCTTTATCGTCTTCTCGTTGATATAGCTTTCCAGGCTCACAATTATCCCGTTCGCACTTATCTCCAACCTTTTCACCTCTATCCATGTTACCTATATAATCACACGTTGTGCATAATAATCGGCCTGTACATCTCTCAATAAGCGTTTCAAAAGGAACATCAATTAAAAAAACATATTCAAGGTTGATATTTTTTTCTATAAATAATGAATCGAGACTTTTTGCTTGGGAAATATTTCTAGGATAACCATCAAGTATAAAACCTTCCTTGCACTCATCTTGCCCAAGTTTCTTAGAAACCAAAGATAAAACTAAATCATCGCTTACAAATTTTCCTGTAGACATTATATCTTGAATTTCCTTACCAAGATTAGAACCACCTTTAATTTCTTCTCTCAATAAATCTCCTGTAGATATTTGAGGTATTCCAAATTCTTTTATAATAATTTTTGACTGCGTACCTTTGCCACAACCCGGTGCTCCTAAAAACAATATATTCATAACTTTCTCCTTCTATAGTAATGGTGCAATTACTAAACTAACAATTGCCATAACATTGATTAATATATTCATTGACGGTCCTGATGTGTCTTTTAAAGGATCACCAACAGTGTCACCAACAACTGCAGCTGTATGAACATCAGAGCCTTTCCCGCCAAGGTTCCCTTGTTCAACATATTTTTTCGCATTATCCCAAGCACCACCAGCGTTTGACATAGTCAGTGCTAGTAAAACGCAGCTAAGCAACCCCCCGCCAAGCAGCCCTCCTAACATTTCAGCACCAAATCCTAGCCCTATTATTACAGGAGAAAAGACAGCGATTGCTCCTGGTAAAACCATTTTTTTTAAAGCCGCTGTTGTCGCAATTTCTATACATTTACCATTGTCTGGTTTACCTGTTCCCTCGAGTAATCCAGGTATCTCTTTAAATTGTCGTCTTATTTCATTAATCATTTCATGAGCTGCATCGCCAACCGCGGTAATAGTTAAAGAGGCTACTATGAAAGGAATCATTCCTCCAATAAATAATCCTATAAGTACATTTGTATCTGTAAGTAGTAATTGTATTTCACTTTTGCCTTGCATTACATGTGTATGGTTAACTTCTTGGACAAATGCAGTTATGATTGCTAATGCAGCTAAAGCAGCTGCACCAATAGCAAACCCCTTGCCTATAGCAGCAGTTGTATTTCCAACTTCGTCCAAGCTATCAGTAATTTTTCTAGTATCTTCTCCAAGCCCAGCCATTTCTGCTATACCGCCAGCATTGTCAGCTACGGGACCATAAGCATCAATAGCCATAGTAATCCCCACTGTTGCAAGCATACCTACAGCAGCAATTCCTACTCCATATAAATCAGCATATGCATTTGCAATATAAATTATTACTGCTATCGAAAGTATTGGAATCACTACAGACTCTAGTCCTATAGCTAATCCAGTTGTAATAACAGTTGCTGGTCCTGTCTCACCTTGTCCTGCTATTTTTTTAACAGGGGCTCCACCAGTATAGTATTCAGTTACAAGACCTATGACCACGCCTCCAACTGTACCCGCTAAAACAGCAAACCATATATTTGTATTTAAACCTAAAAAGCTAATTAGATAATATGAAAAGATCACAAAAATTACAGCAGCAGAAAATGTTCCGCCACGTAGTGCACCACTAATTTTTTCAGTAGATGTAGTTTTAGCTAAATACTTTACAATTAATATACCAGCTATTGAACATAACAAGCCAAGTGAAGCTAAGGCTAAAGGTAGAAACATTAGTGACTCACGTGAACCAAGATTATCAAGTAAGGCCAAACTTATTGTTGATGCAATTGCAATAGAAGCAATTATAGAACCACAATACGATTCAAAAATATCTGAGCCCATGCCAGCAACATCGCCTACATTATCACCAACATTGTCAGCGATAACTCCTGGATTTCTAGGATCATCTTCTGGAATACCTGCCTCTACTTTACCAACTAAATCAGCCCCAACATCAGCACATTTGGTAAAAATACCACCACCTACTCTTGAAAACAGAGCAACCACTGACGCCCCCATTCCAAACCCGTGAATTACAGAAGTTGTTTCTGGGTCATGTCCATAAAGAAAATATAAGAAACCTAAGCCAAGTAAACCCATGGCTGCAACAGTTAACCCCATTATAGAACCACCAAAAAATGCAATAGTTAAACTTTCTGATATTCCAAATTTATTGGCAGCATTAGTTGTTCTCACATTCGCTTTAGTAGAGGTAAACATTCCTATAAAGCCAGTAGCAGATGAGCATAAAGCTCCGACAATAAATGCGAGCATGCTCTGAGGACCTAGTCCAACATATACTCCAGCTGTTAAAAATAAAGCAAAAAGGAATAATATGGAATATTCTTTTTTAATAAAAGTCATTGCACCAAGATGTATTTCATCACCTATTTCAATGATTTTTCCTTCGCCCGCAGGGAAGGTTAGAATAAACTTATATAGTATATATGCTGTAAATAATCCCAGAATCCCTAGGTATAACGGTATTAATTCCAAGTTAAACATTTAGTCTCCTTGTTTTCTTTAATCACTTTTTTCATATATTTTTAACTGAAAATGCAATTTTTATATTCTTTTAATAGAAGTCTTCATATAATCATATAATGAAAACGAAAGCTCGAAAAGACTCTATCAGAAAACGTAAGAATATTGAAGAAAAATATAGCTGGGATAGATTAAGTGATTCAGATCATGAGAGAAAATCTCATAAGGCACGGGCTTTAATTGCGACTGTTATCGTAATTTCATTATTTCTCCTTTATATGGTTAAGTTATATCGTGTTCAAGTATCTGATCATGAATATTATTCCGTAAAATCAGATTCTAATAGAATCAGAATCAGGCCAATTCAAGCAACTCGTGGAATTATTTATGATAGAAAAGGCAGTATCCTGGCTGATAACATAAGCACGTTTAACCTTATTGTTAAAAAAGAGCTTATTAAAGACAAAAAAGATTTTTTAAAAAAATTAGGATTGCTAGTTAATTTAGATAAAAATATTATTGAAAGCATAGAGAAACAGTATAAAAATCGAAGATTGAAAGATATTACGATTATAGAAGACATCACTTTAGATGATTATTCAAAAATTGCTGTGGATCAATATATTCTTCCAATAATAGAATTATCCCCCAAGTCTAAGAGAAGATATAATTTTCCAGAATCAATTTCCCATTTAATGGGCTATGTTGGCAAAGTTTCTAATAATGACCTGGATTCGCCCGTTGTAAAAATCCATGAGGGTATGACAGAAATTGGCAAGCTTGGTGTTGAGAGGTTTTATCAAAATATTTTATCAGGACAACCTGGGTTTGAGAAGTTAGAAACAGATGCAAAGGGAGAAGTGATAAGAATCTTGGAGACAAAAGAGCCTATTAGAGGAAGAGATGTTGTCCTGACAATTGACTTAGAACTCCAGAATTTTATTTATGAGAAAGTTAAAAAGAAAGAGGGTGCAGTTATAGTTATGAATCCAAATAATGGTGATGTCTTGGCGTTTGTAAGTTTCCCGGGCTATGATTTAAATCTTTTTACTAAATCAATATCAAATCAACAGTATACCGATTTATTAAATGATATACGACGACCTCTGATTAATAGGGCGACTACTGGTCAATATCCACCTGGTTCCACATTAAAACCATTTATTGGAATGATTGCTTTGGAACAGGGAATAATCGATGCGAATAAGCATGTAAATTGTGATGGTGCCTATGAGCTAGGTAATCATAAAAGACCTTTCCGTTGCTGGAAGAAAGATGGTCATGGAGATGCAAATTTATCTTATGCCTTAACACAGTCTTGTGATGTATTCTTTTATAGAGTTGCTGAATTAACAGGGATAGACTCAATAAGCGAGCATTTATATAAATATGGTTTTGGTGAAAGGACATACATAGATTTATATGGTGAGAAATCAGGCCTAATTCCTGATAGAAAATGGAAGTTGAAGACTAAAGCTCTGCCATGGTATCCTGGAGAAACATTAAACGTAGGTATTGGACAGGGTTATTTTCTTGCTACGCCTATGCAGCTTACTTTGGCCACGGCAAGCTTAGCCACTAACGGTGAGACATATACTCCGCATTTATTATTGGGTGATAAAAATAATAAAACTAATGAAATTTCAGTATATAAACATAAGAATAATAAGTTTTCTACGTTGTTCAAACATCCTGATTATCTTGAAATCGTAAAGCATGCAATGTGGCGTGTTGTGAATGAGAAAAGAGTAGGAACAGCTTCGAGCATGAAAAAAATAAGAAATATTGAATTTGCCGGAAAGACTGGGACTGCCCAAGTTTATAATCTAGATAAAGGGAAAACTGGGACTAAGAGACTCCAGGATCATGCGCTATTTATAAGCTATGCCCCTTTTGAGTTACCAGAAATTGTTGTTACTGTAGTAGTAGAAAATGGTGGTGGTGGATCTGCAACTGCTGCGCCCATAGCCAGAGATATAATAGAGTATTATATGGATAAGAAATCAACATCGGTCTCAATGTATGAGTGATTTTATTGATACAAAGAAACCTTTTTCAGGTCTTTCAGCTTTGCTTTATATAGATGCTAAGCTAGTCATACCAATCATGATAATTACTTTGATAGGACTAGTTACTATATTCAGTAGTTCGTCTGGAGATTTAAATCTAGTTTTAAAGCAATTAACCAGAATTATGATTGGAATAATTACGATGATTCTTATTGCTCAAGTTAACCCAGATAATTTAAAGTTATTTGCACCAATATTATATTTATTCACAGTGTTTTTACTTGCCCTTGTACTTCTTTTCGGTGTAGGTAATACCGCAGATAGGTGGCTTGATCTGTATATTATTAGATTTCAACCATCAGAATTAATGAAAATACTAGTGCCTTTAATGTTGGCAACTTTCTATGCAGACAAACCTCTCCCGCCAAAAGTCACATATATTCTTATAGCGATATTAATTGTTTTGATACCGGTATTCATGATTATGAGACAACCAGATTTAGGAACTGCGCTTTTAATCGGGATGTCTGGAGCAATTGCAATATTACTTGCAGGTATGTCTTTTAGATTTTTCTTAGCAGGAGTTTTTTCAGCAGCATCACTCATACCGATTTTGTGGTTAAGTATGCATCAGTACCAAAAGCAAAGAGTGCTAACTTTTTTTAACCCAGAAAGTGACCCTATGGGCTCAGGTTATCAGCTAATGCAGTCTAAAATAGCACTTGGCTCAGGTGGCTTTTTCGGCAAAGGGTTTTTTAATGGGTCTCAATCAAAGCTAGGGTTTGTCCCGGAACGCTCAACAGACTTTATATTTACAGCTTTTGGAGAAGAGTTTGGATATTTAGGTGTCATTATACTAATGTCCATGTATCTTTTTATTGCATTAAGAGGATTAAGCATCTCAATTAAAGCTACAGATAATTTTGGCAGAATTCTGACCGGGGCGCTGAGTTTAACGATATTTGTTTATGTTCTGGTTAATGTAGGTATGGTTATTGGATTTCTTCCTGTAGTTGGAGCACCTTTACCTTTTATGAGTTATGGAGGCACATCTATGGTTACTTTATTTGCTACAATAGGAATGATAATGTCGGTTAAATCTCATCAAAGGATTTTAAGAAAATGATTAAAAAATTCTTATTTATTTTAGTATTGTCCAATACGGTATTGGCTGATTATAATCATAATAAGGTAGATGATTTTATAAATTATATGTATGCAGAGCATTCGTATAGTAAAGAGAATCTCAGACTTTTATTTGGTGAAATTAAATCTCAGCCACGTATCAAAAAGTACTTTAAGAAGGCTCCTGAAAGGACGTTGACTTGGGATGGCTGTAAAACCAGTGTAAAAAACTGCACTAATTATAAAAAGCTTTTTGTAACTAAAAAAAATATAGAAAACGGAATTATTTATTGGAATCAAAATAGAAAATCATTATTAGCAGCAGAAAAAAAATACGGTGTCCCGCCAGAGATTATTATAGCGATTATAGGAATAGAAAGTAAATATGGAGAGCGCACAGGTACTTTTAAAACATTTGATACCCTAGCATCGCTCTCTTTGGGCCCAAATAAAGGAAGACGTGCTAAATTTTATCGAACAGAGCTTATAAATTTTTTATTAATGTGTAGAGAAAATAAATTAGATCCGAGAGCTATTAGAGGTTCTTATGCCGGGGCTTTAGGGATGCCTCAATTTATATCAAGTAGTTACAGACATTATGCGGTTGACTTTAATGCAGATAACGTAGTTGATTTATGGGGCTCAAATGAAGATGTCATAGGGAGCGTTGCTAATTATTTTAAGAAAAATGGTTGGAAGAGTGGGAAGCCTATAATGAGTACTATAATGCATAAAGAATCTATTGTTAAGTATCTAGATAATGAGTCTAAGAAAAGTTACAAACCTAAAACTCCTTACAAAGTATTCTTGAGGAATGGGTTACTTTCTGATTTAAATGTTAATGATAATACTCTACTCTCTGTGATTGGTAGAGAAGAGCGGGAAGGTAAAGTTTATAGCTTTGGCCATAAAAACTTCTATGTAATCACTAGATATAATCGCAGTAGACTTTATGCTTTAGCAGTATTCTCTCTAGCTAATAAGATTAAGCAATATAAATCAGACTCAGAAGCCCTTAATTTATGATATAATTCAATAACAGATTATGAAAACTTTTAAAAATAAATTTATATTTTATACATTTTTTTTGGCGTCAATATTTATATTGAGCACACAAGTTTCTTCTGCTCCAATTCCTAAAGCTCCTAACATCGATGTTAGTTCATATATCCTGATAGATTATGATAGCGGGATGGTTATAGCATCAAAAAACCCAGATTTAGTATTACCTCCAGCTAGCATTACTAAAATAATGACATCTTATCTTGCTTTTACAGAACTCCATAACAAAACTCTAGGGTTACATGATGAAGTTTTGATTAGTAAAAATGCCTGGCAAACAGGTGGTTCAAAAATGTTCATAGAGGTTGGTAAAAAAATAAAGGTTCAAGAACTTTTACATGGGATTATCACAACATCAGGAAATGATGCTAGTGTTGCAATGGCTGAACATATATCTGGCAATGAAGAGACTTTTGCAATCTACATGAATCAAATGGCAGACAGTCTAGGTATGTATAATACAAACTATGCAAATTCAACGGGTCTTCCAAATGAGAGTCTATATACAACTGCAAGAGACATATCAATTTTAGCGAGGGCACTAATAAAGAATTTTCCAATAGAATATAAATTATATTCTCAGAAGGAATATGTTTTTAATGATATAAAGCAGTACTCTAGAAATAAGCTTTTATATTTAGATGATTCAGTTGATGGGATTAAGACGGGGTTCACAAAAAAAGCTGGGTACTGTCTTGCCACTTCAGCTAAAAGAGGGTCAAGGCGTTTAATATCTATAGTGTTGGGAGCTAAATCTCCTGACCAGAGAACAAAGGCATCCAAGTCTTTACTTGAATATGGCTTTAGGTTTTATGAAACACATAAATTATTTTCTAGCAACCAGGAATTAACGCAGGCAAGAGTATTTAGTGGCGACAAAGATTATATAAGCCTCGGAGTCAAGGATAGTAGTTATATCACTATACCTCGAAGGCAAATTAAAAATGTAAAGAAAAAATTTATTATAGACCAAAACCTTACTGCGCCAGTTAGTGAAAATGAAGCCATAGGTTATGTGGCTATTGAATTAGAAGGCAAGACAATTACGACCTTTAAGCTATTTGCCATGGAACCAGTCAGTGAAGGTAGTTTTTATAGAAAAACTTTAGACTCCATCTATAGATATTTTTAATTATGGATGAGATTTATCTAAACGGGAGTTTTCTTCCGAAATCAAAAGCTCAAATCTCAATAATGGATAGAGGATTTTTGTTTGGAGATGGAGTATATGAGTTAATTCCTGTTTTTAATAAAAAAGTTTTCTTACTAGATCAACATTTAAAACGCTTAAAAAATAGTTTAAACCTAATTCAAATGAATGAAATTCAAGATCTTGACAATATTATTAATAAGTTAGTTGAAAAAAATCAAAAGAGCACCTTCTTTATATATTTACATATAACAAGGGGAGCTCAAGACTATAGAAACCATATATATTCAAAAAATCTTAACCCTACAATTTTGATAATGTGCGAAGATTATCCACAGTTTTCACAAGATTTGATTAAAAAAGGTTTTTTTGCAACTATCCAGGATGACTTTAGATGGATGAAGTCAAATATAAAAAGTATTTCATTATTGGGAAATGTTTTATTAAAAAATTATGCATTTGACAATGGATGTTATGAAACTCTTCTTTTCAGGAACAAACGTTTGACAGAAGGATCCACAAGCAATGTCTTTATTGTTAAGAATAAAAATATTTATACTCCCAAACTTAGTAATGAGTTATTACCAGGAGTTACTAGAGATTTATTAATTAGACTCCTTAGCAAGAATGGTTTGAGCGTTATAGAGTCAGATATACATGAATCAGATGTAATTAATGCTGATGAAGTCTGGTGTTCTAGTTCAACCAATGCAGTAGTACCTATCGTCAAGGTTGATGATAATATTATTAATAATGGTAAGACTGGGTACACAACTATGAAAGTTTACGAGATTGCACAAGAATTTATAACGAATTTCTAGATAGCGTATAAACCGTTATAGTTAAATAACGGTTTATGTATAAATATTTATTTAGTTTGTCTTTGGATCACATGAATATGCAGCAGCATTCATTTCTTGTGCTTTAGCTGTACATTCATCTCTTGATGAAAATGGTCCAACAGTTTCAAAACGATCGAAATCATTTTCTATTGGGAAAATTTTAGCTGTATATTCACTTGGAGGGGTACCAGTACCACCACCACAAGCTGTAAGGACAGCAGTTAACATTAAGACAGACATTATTTTGAAATTTCTCATTAGCCCCCCGTTTTGGCATTATTATCAATAACAATAACTATTATACTGCTACTTAGCTATATTTCACAAACATTTAATTAAAAAACGTAAATTAAAAGAGGAAAACCTATATAAAAAATTCTATAATGAACAAAGTATATAAGACTAGTAATATTATCATTTGCTAATATTTAAAGGTATTTGATGGTTGTTTAAATATATAAAAGTAGAAAAATTTACAAGGGGTTGAAAAATGAAAGAAATAAAAACAGGTAAAGGAATTATGTCTAAAATTTCTGATTCTCGTAGGGGATTTATGAAAGGACTGGCTACAGTAGCTGCTGCAACTCCGGTTGTAGGTGCGTTGTTTAAACCTAAAGATGCTGATGCAGCATTAGCTGACCATACTATGTATCTCAGAGGTACATATTTTGAAAGTTGTACATGTGAGACAATTTGCCCATGCTTGCTATTACTAGATCCGACAGAAGGGTTTTGTAAAGCGATTCTTGGTTGGGATATTGAGAAAGGACATGTGGGTAATGTTGATGTAAGTGGATTAAAAGTAGCAATGTGGTTAAATGCTCCTGAGAATTTATTAAAAGGACAATTTGAAATGGCTGTCTATATTGATGAGAGAGCTAGTAGATCACAATTCAATGCACTAAGAGAGGCTTATCATGGAATACATGGTGGGCATTTAGGTGTAATTGCAAGTCTTGGTAAAGGTGCCGAAGGTGCTCCAAGAGAATACTTGCCAACTAAATCTGCTAGAATTTCAATGACTCAGCAGAGTCCAAATAGACATCTTCTTATCGAAGGAGTTTTGGAAAATAAAATGGAACAGTTAGGCGGTGCATCTGGAAGACCAGTTGTATTGCATGACATGCCATTAGCGGTTGCTCCACCATTTCCTGTCACTGTGAGCAGAGCTTCAAAAGCTAGTTTTACTGACCATGGAATTAATCATTCTTGGGAAGGTGGTAATGGATTAAGTTCACCATTTGTTTATATGGATGGCGGAGCTAAGCAGACAGCAATAGAGGTATAAATTAAATTTAACGACCCGTTCTAATATCTAGACTGGGTCGTTTTTTATTATGGAAACACATACTTATGGAAGCACACACTAGTACTCAATTTGCCAAGGCACCATTGAAAGACCGCATGTTTGTCTACGTTGGCGTGGCTATTATACTTTTAATATCATGGTTCTATATATTAGGAATGGGTTGGCATATGAATACTCTTCCTTTCATTGAAAACAATTCTATGAACATGAATATGGACATGAATATGGATAAACCTATGAACATGGATA
>JABIVC010000017.1 GCA_018667355.1 Gammaproteobacteria bacterium
ATAATATTTATGATATATGTCCCCATCGTCTAGAGGCCTAGGACACTGGGTTTTCATCTCAGCAACAGGGGTTCGACTCCCCTTGGGGATGTATATCATGGTAGTTCTCTCGTGAAAGAAAATCCTATAAAGAATCCTAAACTACCTCATCAGAAGTACTGCTCAGATTGTTCTGGAGTCATTAAACTTGTAATTCCTGAGGGTGATACAAGAAAGAGAGCGGTCTGTGTTAGCTGTGGAACAATATTCTATGAAAACCCAAAAATTGTTGCTGGGTGCCTATTGACTTGGAAAGATAAAATCTTACTCTGCAGAAGAGCTAATGAGCCCAGGTCAGGTTTTTGGACTTTACCGGCGGGTTTCATGGAAAATAATGAAACGGTAGAAGAGGGTGCGCTAAGAGAAACTATGGAAGAAGCTGGTGCTAAATCTAATAATATAAAATTATTTTTAATGTGTAACCTACCTCATATAAGTCAAGTTTATATGATGTATTATGGAAATTTAAATGGCGGCATATATGAGGCAGGCATTGAAAGCTCAGAAGTAAAATTATTTACTAAGGAAGAAATACCCTGGGGTGACTTAGCATTTACCGTTATTGAGAAAACCATTAAGCTTTATTACAAAGATTTAGAAAAGGGTAACATTAATATTCATTTTGATACTATAATAAAAAAATGAATAAAATTTTTTATAGCTTAAAATATTTTTTAATTTTATTATTAATACCTATTAGCTCAATAGCGCATGATGATCAAGATAGCAGAATAGAATTCTGGAAAAAATATTATAATCCTACTCTTGAAGTACATCAAAGTAATATCCCTCAGATTAAAATATCTCTAAATAAAATTGGGCCATTTTTTCAACTACAGTCAAAGGTAAAAAATTTTACATTAACGCCGGACCAAGATCTGCGAAATAATAATAGTTGGACAGGATATGGAAAATTATTCATAAATGGTAAATATACAACAAGAATTTATAGTGAATATCTTTTTCTAAAAGAGATTCCTGTTGGAAATAATGAGTTTAAAGTTATATTGAGCAGTAATATGGATGTAGATATTGCATATAATGGCGAACTTATTAGTGACACAGTCATTTTTCAATTTCCTGAATATAATTTTGCAGAAGCAAGATCAAAATCATATGGTTTATCTATACAATGCGAGTTCTCAGACAAAGGTCTGGCTGAGAGAGAAAGGTTATCTAAAGATGGATTAAAAATTTCAGAGTCATCTTCATATCTTAGATGTAGGTATGATAGTCAAAAGAATATTCTTGATGCATTTAAAGTAGAAATGTCTAGTTTTCAGCTATTAGTCTATGAATTAACTCTGGATTCGCTCATGAAAAGATTACTGATTTGGAAAGATTATGAGGATAATAATATTTCTTTATCATCAGCTCGAGAAAAAAATAAATTTGTAGAAAAAAATATGGATATTAAGATACAAGAAAAGTACGCGGGTAATAAGCATGAATAATTTTTTAGATTTAATATACATTAATTATGTAACAACTTCTCAGGTAATGTTTCCTATATTAATTTTTATTATAATTCTCCTGATTAGGGAATTTTCTAAATATTCTTCTATGTCGGATAGAATTAAAAATAAAATAATTGATTTAATAGATATTATTGAAGAATCTGGATTTAAAAGAAAACCTGATGAAAAAGAATTTGCTTTTTTCGAGAGGTATTTAAAAAAAACAATCTCTAAAGACTAAGTTCAGTTATTAATTTCATCACTATTTCTGAATCAAGGTCCTGCATGCATATATTTTTTTTGCAATTTTTAATCACTTCTGTGTCATAACATGGGCTGCAGTTAAGATTTAAAGTTGCCACCTTAACATTATTATCCTTGGTGCTATAAGGTGCGGACTGATAAGAATTAGTCGGACCATGTATTGAAATAATATTTTTTGATACAGCTCCAGCAACATGAGCACTTCCACTATCAGTTGCAATTACGCATTTTGAATCTCTCATTATAGTTATCAGTTCGGGTATACTCGTTTGACCTGATAAATCATAGACCCTATCTTTTAAAGGATAGAAAGTATTAAAGTATTTCTTTTCATCTTTATTGCCAACTAAGATTATATTTAGTTGAGTCTTTGCTAATACTTTATCAATTAATTTTTTCCAGTGATGGCTCGGCCATGATCTATAACCTCTATGATTAATATTTCCTACATGACTATTAGTAGGACACATTACAATATAGTCATTTCCAATTGGAAATTTTTCAATCACATCTTTTTTATCAATACCAATTATCGATGGTTTAGCATTTTCCTTATTATACTCTTTAAAATATTTATTCAATATCCTTAACTGATGTTCCACTCTATGTTCTTTAAATACATCATCTTTAATATAGTCAAATGGCATACCTAGTTTGTTTTTTGCTCTAGAAAACTTTGCAATATCATTAAATTTGTTTCCAATTTCAAGATTGATAATTAATTCATATGGGTTAAATAGTGAATTCAATATTATATTAAATTTTGGGATATTCAATATAAAAGGGAGCTTGGTATGTTTTAATACATATACTTTCCTAACTCTATTATCATATTTGAATAATTCGCATATCCCAGGTTTTGAGACCCAATGTATTTCTACTTGTGGACCATATAGTTCAACCAGAGGCTGAATAACAGATGTTGCATCTATTGTGTCCCCTAAAAGGCCACACCTTATTATTAAAACTTTTTTATTTTGTTTTATCATTGTATCTAGTTTAAAATATAGCCTAAATTACATATTATATTGTAATTATATTTTAACTAAATTTAGGAATAATTAATACAATGGCACACTGGATTAGATTTAAACATAAAGAAGAAATACAAATTGGTATATTAGATAATCAGGAAATTGAAGTTTATGATGGTGATATGTTCAATAATCCTTCTAAAACTTCTAAACGCATTAATTTATCAGATGTGGATTTATTGAATACCTGTACTCCATCAAAAATTATTGCGCTTTGGAATAATTATAAAACTTTAGCTGATGAGAAAGGTCTTTCTAAACCGAACAACCCGCTGTATTTAAATAAAGCCATATCATGTATATTGCAGCCCGGTAAAGATATAGTCAGGCCTAAATCTTATAACGAAGCAATCTTTTATGAAGGCGAGCTTGGGATTGTTATAGGGAAACATTGCAAGGACATAGAAGCTAATGTAGCCAGTGATTATATATTTGGATATACATGTATAAATGATGTTACGGGTATGGATATAGTAAAAAAAGACCCAAGTTTTGATCAGTGGACTAGGTCTAAAAGTTTTGATACGTTTGGTATTTTTGGACCAGGCATTGAAACTAAAATTGATCCTATGAATATCCAGATTAAATCAAAGCTTAATGAGAAAGTTGTTCAGGATTATAATACATCAGACATGTTCTTTGATGTTTACCAAATTGTAAGCTTCTTATCAAAAGATATGAGCTTATATGCAGGAGATATAATAGCTTGCGGTACTAATGCGGGACTTGGTCCAATGGAGCATGATGATATAATCGAAGTTAGCTTGGACGGCATTGGGAAAGTAACTAATAAGTTAAATTAAACTTATCGCCTTTTCCATACATCAGATGAATTTCCAGATCTAGGTTCAGGTTTTGCATCAAAATCAATATTCTCTGAGCCATGATATGCAAGAAAATGCCTTCCTTTTGCTCTTCCTAGCAGTGTAACCCCTGTTTCTTTGGCAATATTTAATCCCATTTCCGTGATACCAGATCTTGAGATTAAATAGGATATATTCATCTGTGCAACTTTTATAACCATTTCCGAAGTTAGTCTTCCAGTTGTATAAAATATTTTATTATTACTACTTATATCGTTTAGCCACATATTTCCTGCAATCGCATCAACCGCATTATGTCTCCCGACATCTTCAACGAAATCAATTATATGATTTTCATCACATATAGCACAGCCATGAACTGCACCAGAAAGTCGATAAATTTCATTTTTTTCATGTAATAATTTCAATACTTTGTATATTGAAGACTGCTTAAGTTTCTTTGACTTTAAATTTTTATTCTTTAAATCATCCCATATCCCACCAAATGTAGTCCCTTGTCCGCATCCAGAAGTCACCACTTTATGTGTTAATTTATTGTCTAAGTCATTAATATCAGAAACTGTTTTGACTGCGGCAGAATTTGTATCCCAATCAACTTGCACAGAATCTAAATCATATAATGACGAAATAAATCCTTGGTTTCTAAGATAACCAATCACAAGGGATTCTGGATAATGACCTAATGTCATTAAGGTGACAATCTCTTTTTTATTAATATAGATTGTTAGAGGTAGTTCCCCAGTAATTGGAAAACTTTTAATTTCGTTATACTCATCTCTAACATCTATTATTTGAGTTTTTGGCCTATCAGACTTTGTAATCTCGGGCCTTTTTGTTTTATTGATAGCCATAATCTGTTAGATTATATTACAAAACCACAGGTTAAACGATGAGATTTTTTTTAATTCCAGTATTACTGTTATTAACATATCCTGCATTTGCAGAGGTAATGAGAGTAACCATACTTGGTTCTGGGACACCAAGGCCAGATATAAATAGATTTAGTCAGTCTATTTTGATCGAAGTAGGAGAAGAGAAGCTGCTTTTTGATGTTGGACGTGGAGCAACAATTAGATTATCTCAGGCTCAGGTAAATATTGGTGACATAAATAAAGTATTCCTAACACATCTGCATTCTGATCACACTTTAGGTCTGCCAGATCTGATAATGACAGGATGGATTTATCAAAGAAATAAAGACTTGGAAGTATATGGTCCAGAAGGAACAAAAGAGTTTATAAAAAATATTAAATCAGCATTTATCGAAGATATTAAGATTCGTATCAAACCTCCTGAAAGCCATACAGAAAGAGGGTTAAAAACCAAAACTACTGAGATACAAGAGGGCGTTATCTATCAAAAAAATGGCATAAAGGTTTTAGCATTTAATGTATTTCATGGTGGTGGAGTTAAACATGCTTTTGGATATAAGATTATATATAAAAATAGGAGTGTGGTTATTTCTGGTGATACAAACTATTCATCTAACTTAGTTACATATTCTAAAAATGTTGACTTACTCATTCATGAAATTGCTGATGCACCTGATAGTATAAAAAATAGGAGCCCCAAAGTTAAAGGTTTAATGGATTATCATACTACCCCAGAAGAAATGGCAAGGATCATAAAGGAGGCTAGCCCAAAATTCACAGTTCTAACTCATATATTATTATTGGGAGGAATAAGCGAGGCAGATACGCTGGATAAGGTTAAATCTTTGGTGAATAATTCATATGATGTTGAGATGGGATATGATCTTATGGGTATAGATGTTAAAGATGAAATCATAACTTATTCTTTGGATTATTCAGATGAAAAATAAAACTAAAATAATAGGAATATTGAATATAACTGATGATAGTTTTTCAGATGGGGGAAAATATCTCAAAATATCTGAAGCTTCAAAATATATAAAAAAGATGATATCAGATAATTGCCATATTATAGATATTGGTGCTGAGTCTAGTAAACCCGGCTTCATTGAAGTACCCATAGATAAGCAAATAAGTCGTATCTTACCAATTATTAGTGAGATAAAAAAAATTAGTGATGATATAACAATCAGCATTGATACCAGGTCAAGCAAAGTAGCTGAATCCGCACTAAAAGAGGGTGCTAATATTATCAATGATGTGTCTAGCGGTAATAATGATAAAAATATGTTTGATGTAGTTGCTAAGTATAATGCAGATATTATCTTAACCCATATGCCAGATGAACATTTAACAAGTGACAATATTAAATGTGATGATATCTTAGAAAATGTCGAAGATTATTTTAGAGAACAAATTAACCAGGCAGTAAAATCTGGAATAAGTCAGAATAATATTATTATTGACCCAGGGATATGTTTTGGAAAATCTGGAAATGATAATATTAAGTTATTAAGTAATATGAAATATTTAGTTTCTGTTTTCGATAGAGTATGTATTGGTGTAAGTAATAAAAGGTTTTCTTCTAAAATATTTAAGGGAATTAAAGATAGCGAAATGAAAATTGCAGCGTTAACAATTTCTACATTAGCCACATGTAGTGGTGTTGAATTTTTAAGAGTACATGATACCGATGCGAATCATGATGCAGTTGAAGTTGCATGGAAAACTATTAACTCTTGAGGATGTTTTTTAGGCTTGACTCTAGTTCATTTGCAAATTTCTTTATGTCATAAAAATTTTTCATATTTTCATTATTGGATAATTTTTCTTTTATCCTTTTAAAATAACTTCTGTCCTTACAGAGCTTGATTATTTTCTCTTCATATTCCTGTATATTATGTACCACAAGTTCTTCTAGTCCAACGGAGGATAGTAATCCAGCACTAACACGTGATGCAAAGTGGTTACCCCTAATGGTTACCACAGGTACCCCGGTCTGCAGAGCATCAGTAGTTGTTGTATGGCCATTATATATTCTAGTATCAAGAGCAATATCTACAAAAGCTAGTCTCTTTAGATGATTATTTCTGTCTATACGCGGAGCAAAAATTACCCGTCCTGACTCTATCCCTTTTGAATTAGCATATTTAGTTAAATTAAATTTTGCTAACTCATTATCTTCTAATATCCATAAATAAGTAGATGGTATAGTTTTTAATATATTGACCCAGGATTTAAAAATTGGCTCATCAATTTTAAATGATTGATTAAAACAAGATAGTACGATTGAGTGACTAGGTAGGTTATGATCATTTTTTAGAACATTATCTTTTTTAATAAACTTCTTAGAACTATTGACTTGGTATGTTCTTGGTAGATAGAGAAACTTTTCTGTATAATACTTCTGCTGATCATATGGAGTTACTATTTCGTCAGTAATTATATAATCATAGAAACTATGCCCCGATGTACCCGGATAACCTAGATATGAAATAACTTTCTTTGCAGGCCTAGAGCTGATAATTTTCTGACGATTATTTGTAATAATAATAGATAGGTCTATCAATATATCAATATTAAAACCTGAAATTAAATCAATTGCATTATTGTCAGAGATATTATCTAGACTTATAAATTTATGTACATCTTTTTGTACTTCGTTCTTAATATCATCATCATGATTATATGAAAAAATATAAATTTCAAAATCATCTTTATTATGATTTTTAAATAAATCTTTAATTAGATGATAAGTTGGGTGGTTTCTAAGTTCACCGCATATATAGGCAAGCTTGATCTTACCTTTTTCTTTATTCTGATTGGCATTCTTAATAACTAAAGAGTTATATATATTATTTTCTGCCCAAGACTTTGCTACAGTAAAATTTATGGATTCATCATCAATTCTTGATATGTTTAGAAATGGATGTTCAGTACCATTACCAATATCTTCATCAAGAGCATCTGAGATTTCATCAATTTTCTCCCAGTCACATACATTTTGAAGGACCCTATATAACAGAATTAAATATTCAGTACGTTTACTAAGATTATATGCTTTGTTAGCATATTTTATCGCCTGGCTATAATCACCAATTCTCTCCATAGATAACGCTAAATTATAGTATGCATCTGTATAACCAGGATCAATATCAATTGCACTCATTGCATAATCTATGGATTTTTGGTAATTAAATTTTTCTAATTCAATTACAGACAAATTGTTTAATACTTCTTTTGATTTATGGATTTCTAAAGCTCTTTTAAAATAAATTTCTGCATTATTTAAATCACCATTTATTTTATAAATATTTCCACCGTTTATATATAATTTTGGGTTACTCGGATAATCAATTAGAGCATCATTTATAGCATTTAGGGCATTAGAAAAATCTTGCTTTTGTAGGCATGACTGTATAGTTACTACGTAGTCTTCAAGTGATTTTTTTAAAGACATGGATTGATCAATTCAAATTATATTTTTGAATTTTTACAGCGCAAAATTTAAATTCTGGTATCTTAGCATCAGGATCTAAAGCAGCATTGGTAAGGAGATTCGCTGCTGATTCTACATAACAGAATGGAATGAATATTTGTCCTTGTTGCAAACCATCGTCTCTTCTTACATACACATCGATTTGTCCCCTTCTTGATTCAACAGTAATTAAATCTCCTTCTTTAACACCAATTTTATTCATATCTTGTAGACACATATTTGAGATTGGATCTGGTTCTATTTCATTTAACATGCTTGCCCTCCTAGTCATTGAGCCAGTATGCCAATGCTCAAGTTGTCGACCAGTAATCAAAATATACTTATATTCATTATCTGGAAGTTCTGCTGCATTAAGAAATGGAGAAGGTATAAACTGTGCTAACCCATCATTTGTAGGGAAATCTTCTGTGAATATAATTGGTTGGCCAGGGTCATTTTCTGTAGAACATGGATATGTGACGGAGTGTTCTTTTTCAAGTCTCTCCCAGCTAATTCCCGAAATACTTGGCATGCATTGTCTCATTTCATTAAATACATCTTTGGGGCCTGCATAGTCCCACTTTAAGCCCATACCATGAGCAATGCTTTGTATAATCCATAAGTCTTGTTTTGCTTCCCCTGGAGGATTTACTGCTTGTCTTCCTAGCTGAACTCTTCTATCAGTATTTGTAAATGAACCTGTTTTTTCTGGGAATGCAGATGCTGGCAAAATTATATCAGCAAATAACGCAGTTTCCGTTAGAAATATATCTTGAACAACCATATGGCTTAAGGTCGATAAAGCCTTTCTTGCATGATTTAAATCAGGATCCGACATCGCTGGATTTTCGCCCATGACATATAGACCTGTGAGTTCTTTTTCTATCACTTTATCCATAATTTCTACTACTGTAAGCCCAGGGTTTTTATCTAGCTTTGTATCCCAGAAATTTTCAAAAAATTTATTAATTTCAGGGTCATCAACTCTTTGATAATCTGGGAATACCATTGGTATCAAACCAGCGTCTGATGCCCCCTGGACATTATTTTGCCCTCTTAAAGGATGCAGACCTGTTCCAGGTCGACCAATATGACCAGTCATTAAAGATAAAGATATGAGTGCTCTAGCATTATCTGTTCCATGCACATGTTGAGAGACTCCCATACCCCAAAAAATAATTGACGCTTTTGCTGTTGCATATATTTTAGCTATTTCATTTATTTTTTCCGTAGCTACGCCACAGATTAATGACATTTTTTCCGGACTAAAATCTTTCAAGTGAGATTTTAGTTTTTCAAAATCTTTAGTTCTGTTTTTAATAAAATCTTCATCCACTAAATCTTGATCGATAATTGACTTCATTATTGCGTTTAACAATGCTACATCGGTGTCAGGCTTAAATTGTAGAAAATGATTTGCATGTCTAGCTATCTCAACTTCTTTAGGGTCTAAAACAATTAGAGTTTTACCTTCTTTCGTAGCATTCTTCATAAAAGTAGCTGCAACTGGATGGTTTACTGTAGGGTTTGAGCCTATCACTATTATAACTTCAGCTTCTGTGACATCAGCAACCTGATTAGATACTGCTCCAGATCCAATCATTTCTAGCAAAGCAACAACAGATGATGCATGACAAAGTCGAGTGCAATGATCAACATTATTTGTATTAAAACCAGTTCTTATAAGTTTTTGAAATAAATAAGCTTCTTCATTTGAACCTTTCGCGCAACCAAATCCTGCTAAAGCATTAGGGCCCATTTTTGTTTTAATATCATTGAATCCAAGTGCCGCTTTCTCTAATGCAATCTCCCATGTTGTTTCTTCAAAAATTTCAGAAATGTTTTCAAAATTAAAATTACTGACATTGATATTTTTTGAAACCCCTTTTTTTCTTATAAGTGGTTTTGTCAATCTTCCTTCATTATTGATGTAGTTAAAGCCATATCTTCCTTTTACACAAAGTCTACTCAAGTTTGCAGGACCGTCTCTTCCATCTGTATATAAAATTTTATTATCTTTAACATTATATGTTAGCAGGCAACCCACACCGCAATATGGGCAAACACTTTCGACTTTTTTATCAGGTATACTCAAACCAACTTCTTTTGATGGCATCAGAGCACCAGTTGGACATGCTTGAACACATTCCCCACAACCGACACACGTACTTTCTCCCATAGAATCATTTATATCAAATACGATTTCTGACTTATTACCTCTATGTGCATAACCAATCACATCATTTACCTGCTCTTCTCTGCAAGCACGGACACATCTTGTGCATTGAATGCATGCATCTAAGTTTACTGAAATGGCAGGGTGACTTGTATCATGTTTATCTTGTATGTTAGATGGGAATCTGTGAGTTTGTATTTGAAGTTTATTTGCCCAGCTTGTTAATTCACTATCCTTGTTATAAATATTTTCCGATACATCAGAAGTAAGTAATTCTAGAACTAATTTTTGTGAATGAAGCGTTCTTTGTGTTGAGGTATTAACAATCATGCCTTCGGTTACCGTCCTAACACATGAAGGCTGAAGCACCCGTTCTCCTTCAATCTCTACCATACAAACACGACAGTTTCCATCTGGTCGCATACCTTCCTTGAAGCAAAGATGAGGAATCTCTATACCATTACGTTTCGATATTTCTAAAATAGTTTCATCTGGGCTAGCAAAATATATCTGACCATTAATCTTCAGTGAAACTAATCGATCTTGACTTATATTTTCAGGATGGGTACTCATTTTTTTAGCTCCTCTGGGAAATATTTTATCACAGATTTTAGAGGATTTGAGGCAGCCTGCCCTAAACCACAAATTGATGAGTCAGACATCACAGTTGCTAAATCATTTAGTAATGGAATATTCCATTTAGATTCTTTCATTAATTTTGTCGCCTTTGAAGTACCAACTCTGCATGGAGTGCATTTTCCACACGACTCATGTTCAAAAAAACTCATTGTAGTAGATGCCGCTTGTACAACTTTATCATGACTTGAAAGTATTATAATTGCAGCAGAGCCAATAAAGCAGTCATATTCATTAAGAGTATCAAAATCAAGGGGTATATTATCCATGCTGGCTGGAAGAATACCACCAGATGCACCACCTGGAAAATACGCATAAAAGTCATGACCATCTAGCATCCCACCTGCATACTCATCGATAAGTTCTTTAACGGTAATCCCTGCTGGTGCTAGGTGTACACCAGGATTTTTTATCCTCCCACTCACTGAGAATGACCTAAGACCTTTTCTCCCATTACGACCAAATGATGTAAACCATGCAGCACCTTTTTCTGCAATATCTCTCACCCAGTACAGCGTCTCCATATTATGTTCTAATGTAGGCCTACCAAATAATCCAACTTGAGCAACAAAAGGAGGCCTCAATCTTGGCATACCCTTTTTCCCTTCTATTGATTCAATCATTGCAGATTCTTCCCCACATATATATGCACCAGCTCCTCTTCTAAGTTCAATATCAGGAATCTGATCTTTAAATTTATTTCTTAACTCATCTAATTCATATTCCATTAAACTTCTAACTGCAGCATACTCATCTCTAAGATAAATATATATTTTATCAATACCAACAACCTCAGACGCAACTAACATCCCTTCAAAAAATCTATGCGGATCAGTTTCAAGATAAAATCTATCTTTGAATGTCCCAGGCTCTCCTTCGTCAATATTGATAGCGAGTAATCTTGGAGAGGGTTGATCTTTTAAAATCCTCCATTTTTTTCCAGCGGGGAAACCTGCTCCACCTAGACCTCTTAGATTAGAATTTTCTAGTTCTGTTAAAACTTCTTCGCTTTTTATCTTATTTTTTTTAAGACTGCTATATAATTTGTATCCACCATTATCTATATACTCATTCATATTGATATATTTAGGTATAGATGGATTATACTCTTTTGCATCAACAGCTTGTTTTACATTTTTAAGATTCGCATTATCAATTGGGTTAAACTTTACTACAGCAACTGGAGCAGATTGACATCTTCCAATGCATGGAACTTTTTGTATTCTTACTGTACCTTTGAAATAATCATTCAAATTTTCAGCTAATTGATTAGCACCATTAATTTCACATGTCACTGAATCACAAACTCTAACAGTTAAATTTGGAGGAACTTTTTCATCACCTTTTATAATATCAAAATGGTGATAAAAAGTTGCTACCTCATAAACTTCAGTCTGAGATATTTTTAATAAATTTGCTAAGGCAGTTATATAGTCTTCATTAATATGCCCTTGACTATCTTGAATGACATGAAGATATTCAATTAAATGATCTCGACGATATCTTGAAACTTCAAGTAATTCCACTAGCTTATCTCGAACCTCAAAGTTTACTTTCCTGCCTCTATTGCGAAGTTTCTTATTTTTTTGAAGTTTTCTTTTTATATCCATATATATGGTATCCTGAGGATAGTTATTCATCTAGCTTATGTCATTATAAGTTCTTTAGATGACTAATCAAGCCGTGTATTTATATGGTTAAAAATGAGAGGAGGTTATAGTGTCAACTGAGAAAGTGTATAGTCTTAAAGAAATAGAGAAATATCTCGAAACTAGGTTACCTAATTGGTATTACGAAAATGGCTGGATAAGAAGAAAGTATAAAACCAGCGGCTGGAAAAGCACTCTCATGGTCATTAATACAATAGGACATCTTGCTGAAGCTGCCTGGCACCATCCTGATATTTCTGCCTCATATGCCTTTGTAATCGTTAAACTTCAAAATCATGCTGCGAAAGGTATAACCGATAAAGATTTTTTATTGGCAGAAAAAATTGAAACAGTTATCAGTTGGAACCCAGCTTCAGAAGACAATACTCTAGAGGGTACCCCCGATGATCCAAGATTTAAGTATATCAAGTATGACTAGTCTATGAGTTTTTTCACAGCTTTTGTAATTTCAGTATAAGGTAGTCCGCTAGCAACTATCCTCTTAACAACTAAGTCTTTGCCTATGATGTATAAATTTGAACTATGTTCTACAAGATAGTTTTTACTATCAGAATCTAATAACGCATAAGTGGTTTTAAAGTATTTATTTATCCTATCAATATTTGTTTTATCTGATGATACCCCTATTATTCTTTTATCAAAATAATTTACATATTCATTCAAGTATCTCGGAGTGTCTCTCTTATAATCCACACTTACAAAAACTACTTGTACTTTGTCAGCTTCGTCTTTCAATTCTTTTAATGCCCTCGATATATCCATTAGAGTAGTTGGGCATATATCAGGACAATTGGTATAACCAAAAAATAATAAAATTATTTTACCCTTATATTTTGTAAGTTTAATTTTTTCAGATTCTGATGATTGAAATGTAACTTCTGATAGAGCATCACTCACATCAGGCATTGCAAAGAGGTAAATTGGATTGACTAGTAATAGTATTGCTACAACATTTACAAAGTTTTTTATCTTCATTCTTATTCCTAATTCAATAAAAAAATATTGTCATTAAATATTTTTCTAATTTAAAATCCAGTATACATCATTATTCCTGTAAACACCGCATAGGGCTTATTTTATTAGTATTTTAGCAATTTCTAATGTTATAAATTAAAACAAAATAGTTTTGACTCAGTGTTAGAGAGGTACTAATATTAATTCATTGGGAATATTTTCCCTAAGGAGCCTGGTTCTAGAGTCTCACGATTTTAGATTAGAAACTTACGTTTACAGGTATAATCGTTCGATTTATCTGGGAGGTTAAGATGATCGGAAATATTTTATTAAATGTACGCTATTTACTAGCACCTGTACTTATTATAGTAGCAGGAGCTGGTGTTCTAATCGGGGGCATTATGGCTTGGTTAGGTGTAGTTTTACTTTTTGTAGGTCTATTAATAGACATCGCTATGAAATTTGAATCTTCAGGCGTAGGCTTTGACGAAAGCGGTAACTCAATTGGATGGGCAAGTTTCCAAAACTTGACTATGTACTTTATGTTGCCTGTATTCATTTTGTTTCAACTCGTAATGGCATGGAGAGTATACTCTTATATGTCTTTAGGTGGAGAAGCAGGTGCTGTAATAATGGACCTAGGTGCTGCAATTGGGCTGCCTGGAATCATAGTTATGACTGAAGGTATTTCAGGACTTAACTTGTATGGCGCTACATTATCATCTGGTATCTTTATTGGTATCGGTATTATATACGGACATGAACTTTCACATACCAAAGGTTTTGGTTTTGTAATTTCACGTATAATGATGGGACTATCTGGCTCAGCACATTTCTGCTATGCACACGTATACAACCATCACCTAGAACTTGCTAGTGAAGATGATCCTGCAACTGCTCCACGTGGACGCACAATCTATGGACATTACCCACTATCATATTTAGGTCAATCTAAATTTTTGTTTAACATGGAAAAAGAGAGACTAGCTCGTATGGGTATTGGTTTCATTTCATGGCAAAACCGTTGGATTCGTGGCTATTTATTGGCTGTTCCTTCAGTAGCTCTGTTCTTTGCAGCAGGCGGCTGGGTAGGTATGGCTGTATTAGCTATAATCTGGGGAATTTCAAACTTCGAATTAGAAGCTTTAAACTACCTAGAGCACTATGGTTTAATCCGTGTAAAAGATCAACCTATTGATTATCGCCATAACTGGGATAACTCAACAGCTTTCACAAGTTGGTTCTTTATCGAAATTGGTCGTCAAGCTGACCACCATGATCGTGGAGAAACACACTTCTGGGAACTTGAAAATGTAGGTTGCCCTAACACTGGATGGGGATACTTCGTAGTATTCTTTATCGCACTAGTACCGCCAATATGGCACTGGTACATGCGTAAAAGACTTGCTGCATGGGATACTCATTTTGCGACTGACGAAGAGAAAGCGATTGCTACAAGAATCAACAAAGAAGTTGGTTATGAAGGCACACCTTTCAACGGTGACGTCTTAGGCGATGCTGGTAACGTTGATCTTGGAATGAGAACAGCTAAGAAGTAACCTTTTAGGTTCAAACAATTCAAAAGATTGTTAAATTGTAGGTACCCTTTATGGGTACCTACTTTCTATTTTAACAACCGCTAATATATAAAAAAGTTAAAAAAAATAAAGTAACTTTAATAAATTTAAGTTATATTTATATTTAAGCGACAACATAAGTCGTTGAAAACACATCGGAGAAGATGACATGAAAGTAACATATGATGCGGAAACTTGCACACACGCTGGGGAATGCGTTAAAGGTGCACCAAATGTTTTCAAAGTAGTTGATGGACAATTTGTAATTGATACATCAGCTGACTCAGAAGAAAACATTAGAGCTACTGTAGGCAATTGTCCTTCAGGTGCTTTAAAAATACACGAATAGTCTTTATTGGTTAATAAAGATTTGTAAACACAATATCATAATAGGGGGTAAATATTATGGCAATTGGAGATCATTTAAGAGATGTGATGGATCTGTATGGCAGTCCAGCATGTCCACATACAAATGCTTGCATGTTAGTTGCAGGTGAAAAAGGCGTTGATATGAACTGTCACGCTGAAACTGATTGGGGTCCTTCTGGGGCAGTTCGTGGCATGTCGCCATTAGGAATTGGTCCTGTGTTGAAAGATCGTACTCAAACAAACTATGGTTTAGTTTCTTGCTTATCTTATTTAGATGATAAAGGCTTTGGACCATCTTTAGTTCATAGAAATGGTGTTGTTAGAGCACGTATGTATCAAGAAATGGGTGTAGCTGCACAATGTAATGCAGGTGATGATGCATCACTAGCATCTGCATTAGATGTATTAGACACTACTCTTGGAACAGATGCCGGTAACATGAAAGGTGACTACGTTTGTGGTCAGTTTACATTAGCTGATGCTTGCTGGGCAGGTGTTTGTCAAGTAGCTATGAATATGGGTAAAGGTTCTGCTATAAGCTCAAGATCAAGAGTTAACACTTGGTTTTCTGCAGTACAATCTCACCCTTCTACTAGTAAAGAAGCGATTAATCCATTTTCTTGCATGGCTACGAAAGCAGACCATGACGCAGGAAACATGAGAGAAGTCCGTGTTAATGCTGGTTAATTAGTTAATACAACTAAGAGTATTAGAGACCTCAATATATTATTGAGGTTTCTTTTTTTTCAGCATAATGTTATCTTTACTGACAGATTAGCAGTTTAGACTTTATGCAAAGGACTTTAAATCATGTTTAATATGTATAAATATTTATGGTTTTATGGAACAAAACCTGTAGATAGTACAGCAACAATATTACCCTCAAACAAAGAAGTGTTTGTAAAACAAAACCAAAGTGTTTTATCGGCGGCATTAGAGCAAGGATTAGATTGGCCACATGATTGTAAATTTGGAACTTGTGGCTCTTGTAAATGCAAACTAATCAAAGGGAAGGTAAAACCAACATCTGATTATTCATACACACTTTCAAAAGAAGAACTAGACAATGATATCTTTTTGGCATGCCAATCTAGGCTAACAATGGATTCGATAATTGAGGTTGAATTAGGAGATTTAATTAGAGTCCCTCCAAAAACATGTAACGCAGAAATTAAATCTACTGAAATGCTAACCTCTGACATTATGAAGGTAGTAATTGAAACTGAAAAAGAAGTTGAGCATAGTGCTTTAGCTGGAATGTGGGCCGAGCTATCTATAGAGGGTTTAGATAGACCAAGATCCTATTCTTTTGCTAATGCGCCAAAAAATGAGAACCCTAAAGAATTTACTTTCTTTATTAGAGAAGTTCCTGGCGGTAAGTTCACAGAATGGCTTTTTAATAAAGATAGAGATAAAAAACAATGCGTTACACTTAATGGACCCTTTGGTTCATTTTACTTGAGAGAAAAAGCAACGCCAATTGTATGCATTGCTGGTGGCAGTGGACTTGCACCGATCAAATCTATTCTTGAAGGTGGTGTTTTAGATCAAGCAAAAAGAGATGTTATATTTTTATTTGGCGCAAGAACCCAAGATGACCTTTATTGTGTTAAAGAATTAGAAAGTATTAAAGAAAATTGGAATAAAGATTATAAATTTGATTTTATACCAGTCTTAAATATGGAGCCAGAAGATAGTGACTGGAAAGGTGGACGTGGTTTTGTAACAGATTACTTCGAAGAACAAGTTGTTAAAAAAAATAATTTAAATATTTCAGACTGGCAAGGATATTTATGCGGTCCTCCTCCAATGGTTGATGCAGCAACAGAGTTACTTGAGAAACTTGGAATTAACAAAGATGAAATATTTTACGATAAGTTCACAGACGCTAGTAATTTATAAGATTTTTCGTACAGACAAATTTCGATTAAATTAGTTCTATAAATAATATTTAATATGCATAAAAAGTATTTACAATACCTAGATATGGGTTACTATGTAGGTACACAATTAACTGATATATACATTAATATATCATTAAATGCTAATAAAGAGGAGATAATAATATGGGATTTCTATTCGGTAAAACAGCTATGGGTACTTATGTGGTCGTGGCGTTCTGGGTAGCCTGTTACTACTTCTTCAGCGGCATGTTCCCAATGTGGCATTTTGCTCCGGGATCTATGCCTGGGTTAACTGGTTGGCCTGTGGCACTACTAATAGGTTTCCTATTAGTTGTGGCAAACATGATAAGTGTATACTTATTCATTAAGGTTGCTGGTAACCGTCCATGGGAATGGTTTGAAGATGGAGTCTACGGACCAGGAGATGAGGGGTAAACGAATTTAGCTGCGGATACTAATTTAGTATCTTGTAGTTGAATCGTTTGATGCTTAGCTTGCTAAGCGTTAAATGAAAAAAACGATAAAAATGTTTTTATTGTATATGGAAATACACGGGGGGAAGAATTTCTTTTTATAGACATAAATGTCTAGTCCCAATATTTAAACGTTATTTATTATATATATATAATGAGGAAAAAATATGAAAATTAATAGCAATTGGAAACTTGGAGCAGCGGTAGGTACAGCCTTATCACTTGGTTCAGGTGCAGCAGTTGCCGGGCCGCACGGTTTCGATCTACATAACATCTTTCACGGTGCTTCAGCTTCTATGGCTGGTACTAGTATTGCTCATGTAGAAGATCCTGTTTCAGCGGTTTTTGGTAACCCTGCAACATTGACTACTTACTACGGTGGAACTAACTTTATGTTCGGTGCTACTTTCTATATGCCGCGTGCAGAAATGCGTCATGATGGATCAGCTGGATATGCGGTAGGTGAAGCTGCATCTTTAGTTAATATTACTGCTGGCGGTGCCGGCAGAGCAAATGCAGTATCGGGTTATTACTCGTTTAATGCTACATCAAAAGCTGATGTATACGCAGTACCAACAGTAGCAGTAACTCAAGACTTAACAGGTCTTGGTATTCCTGTCGTTCTTGGTGTTGGTGTATCAGCTACGTCTGGTATCGGTGTGGATTATAAACATAATTCAA
>JABIVC010000004.1 GCA_018667355.1 Gammaproteobacteria bacterium
AGGGAACAGTCAATTGAGTGTCTAAATCACTCTTTTTGCTATGCAATCTAAATTATCCTCAAAAAGATGACTTAATCCTATTTATCTAAGATTTTTTTAGTAGATAAAGTTTGTTCTCCACCTGATATGTGACCTGTTGGGAATTTTGATTTTGCTCCACTTAGATGTTTTTTTTCTAATGTTATCATTCGATAATCAATGCCACTTATATGCATTATTTTTTTACCACTTAATGATTCATTAATGGATCTATTTGATAAGATAATTTCACCCCTTATTATATTTGATTGAATATAGAATCCACCAAAAATGAGTGCTGACAAGAGACATGATTCAACGAATATATTTTTCCACATTTTCGAGTATACGGATAATTGATATTTAAGAGTGTCTTATTATATCTTTTTTGTGAGAACAATAAACCAGTTAATTAATAATACAAACCCGTTGCAGTTGACAATAATCGACGATATATTTAATATCATGTTGCTTTGCGTCTAACTTAATTTATTGCTTTTATTCCAGCTAGTACATTTAACCTTATTATATTTCTCGCCAATAAATAAATTTATTCTGTTAAATCGTATGTTCTAGTTATTAATTTTTATTTAGTCGTTTTTTTATGAATGTAATTGGAATATCTTCTGACCACGGTGGTTTTGATCTTAAAACTGATATTGTTTTGCTTCTGAACGAACTTGGCCATGAGGTAAATGATATGGGTCCTGAAAACTCAAAGTCTGTGGACTATCCAGATTATGGTGTTAGTGTTGCTCAAGCCGTGATTTCAAAGAATGTTTTTCGAGGAATTGTTATTTGTGGTACAGGAATTGGAATGTCCATTGTTGTGAATCGTTTTTCTGGAATAAGAGGGGCTTTATGTTCAGACTTATACACAGCAAAACTATGCCGCGAGCATAACGATTCTAATATTCTTATTATGGGTGGGCGTGTTATTGGTCATGGCTTAGCTAAAGAAATAGTAAAAGTTTGGCTTAGTACTCCATTTGAAGGTGGACGTCATCAAAAACGTATTGACAAAATCACCCATTTAGAAAAACTCAAAAAAATATAAGGAGAAATTTATTGTGTTAGAGGAATTTGACCCTGAAATCTCAGAGGCCGTCAAGGGAGAACTTGAAAGAGAGGCTTATACTCTTGAAATGATAGCCTCAGAGAATTTTGTAAGTAAAGCAGTTATGGAGGCTTTGGGATCTGTGCTAACTAATAAATATGCTGAAGGTTATCCCGGAAAGCGCTATTACGGAGGTTGTGAGCATGTAGATATAGTCGAGAATCTAGCTATAGAACGTGCAAAAAAACTTTTTAATTCAGAGCACGCAAATGTTCAACCACATTCCGGTTCTCAGGCTAACATGGCTGTTTACCACACATTACTTCAACCAGGGGATACCATACTAGGTATGAATTTATCCCATGGGGGTCATCTGACGCACGGTTGTCCTGTTAATTTTTCTGGATATACCTATGAGGTAGTTCAATATGGGGTTAGTCAAGAAACTGAGTTGATTGATTATGAAAAAGTTTTAGAACTTGCCAAAGAGCATATGCCAAAATTGATTATAGTTGGTGGAAGTGCCTATCCAAGAATTATTGATGCCTTAAAGTTTCGTGAAATAGCAGATGAAGTTGGCGCGAGCATCATGACTGATATTGCTCATCCAGCAGGTTTAGTTGCTGCCGGATTGTATCCCTCTCCAATCCCCCATTCAGAATTTGTGACCACTACAACTCATAAAACTCTTCGAGGCCCGCGTGGAGGCATGATTCTATGCAATGAGAAATACGCCAAGGAAATAAATAAAAAAATATTTCCAGGTATTCAGGGAGGTCCTCTTATGCATGTTATCGCCGCTAAAGCAGTAGCCTTTAAAGAGGCTCTTAACAGTAATTTTATAACTTATCAAAAACAAGTTCTTTCAAATGCTAAATATCTATCAGAATGTTTAGTTTCTGCTGGTTTTAAAATAGTTAGCGGAGGAACTGACACCCACTTAATATTAGTAGATTTATCAAATAAAAATATCACAGGTAAAGCTGCCGAAGAAGCTCTTGATCTAGCTGGAATAACCGTAAATAAAAATACCGTTCCTTTTGAAACGAGAAGCCCATTTGTTACATCTGGAATACGAATTGGGACACCCGC